>DATNAT010000205.1:0-2374 GCA_035572355.1 Gemmatimonadaceae bacterium | reverse complement strand
CCGAGAATCTCGGCGCTGGCGTTCGCGCGCGGCAGCACGACGACGATCTTGCCACCGTACATCACGGCGATGCGGTCGGACAGGGCGAGCACCTCGGCGAGGTCGGCCGACACGAGAAGGATCGCCTTGCCGGCGTCGCGCGCCGCGCGGAGGCGTGCGTGGATGAACTCGATCGCCCCCACGTCGACGCCGCGCGTGGGCTGCGCGGCGAGCAGGGTGTGAAAGTCGCGCCCCATCTCGCGCGCTACCACGACCTTCTGCTGGTTCCCGCCGGACAGCGCGCGGGCGGGCAGCGCCGGGTCGGCGGGGCGGATGTCGTAGGTCTCGATCTGCCGCCGCGCGTTGGCGGCGATGCGGTCGTCGTCGAGCCTCGCTCCCCGCACATACCGGTGCTGCTGGCCAAGTATGAGATTTTCGGCAACAGAGTAATCCAATATGAGTCCGCGAAGATGGCGGTCCTCGGGGATGTGCGACAGCCCGGCGTCGCCCCGCGCCCTCACGGGCTGGCCCGTGGCGTCGCGGCCGGCGATGTGGATCGAGCCGCGCTCCACGGGGCGCAATCCGGCAATGGCCTCGATCAGCTCCGTCTGGCCGTTCCCTTCCACGCCGGCGATGCCGAGGATCTCCCCGGCGCTGAGGGTGAAGCTCACGCCATCCACGGCGACCAACCGGCGCGCGTCGCGCACGACCAGATCGCGTACCTCGAGCGGCGACGTCGGCTCTATGACCGGCCGCGCGCCGGCGTCCGGCCGCACGCCCTTGTCTTCGGCGACATAGTCCATGGCCAGCCGCACGTCGCGCCCGACCATCGCCCTGGCGATCGCTGCCGGCGTGGTGTCCGCCGTGCGCAGACGCTCGACCGTGCGCCCGTGGCGCATGACGGTGATCGTGTCCGAGATCTCCATCACCTCGTCGAGCTTGTGGGTGATGAGCACGATCGTCTCGCCGCGGTCGCGCATGCCGCGCAACACCTGCCAGAGCTCGGCGATCTCGGGCGGCGAGAGCACGGCGGTTGGCTCGTCGAGAATGAGAATCGTCGCGCCGCGATAGAGCGTCTTGAGAATCTCCACGCGTTGCGCCTCGCCGACCGACAGATCGGCCACGATGCGCTCGGGGCGCACGGTGAGACCGGTCGCCTTGCTCAACTCGGCGACCTCGCGCGCCGCGCGAGCCAGATCGAGCTGCACACCGCGTGTCGGCTCGCGACCGAGCACCATGTTCTCGGCCACGGTGAGCGTGGGCACGAGCATGAAGTGCTGGTGCACCATCCCGACGCCGGCGGCAATCGCGTCGGCCGTCGACCAGCCCGTCACGTCGCGCCCGCCGACTTCCATGCGCCCGCGTTCGGGCGTGTACATGCCGCTCAGCACGCGCATCAACGTCGACTTGCCGGCGCCGTTCTCGCCGACCAGCGCGTGGATCTCGCCGCGCGTCACGTCGAGCGACGCGCCACGGTTCGCCTGCACCGGACCGAATGACTTGTGAATGTCGATGAGCCGCACGGCGGGCGCCGCGTCGGTCGCGTTTGGCGAAACGCTCATCGGGTGGACGGCACGGTGATCTTGCCGGCGATGATGTCGGCCTTGATCTGCTCGAGGCGCGCGCGGACGCTGTCGGGAATGAGGGCGCGATTGTGCTCGTCGTACACGTAGCCGACGCCGTTCTGCGCGAGACCGAAGGTGTAGATGCCGCCCTTGAACGTGCCGTCTTTCACGCGGCGGATCATCTCGAGCACCGACACGTCGATGCCCTTGACCATCGACGTGAGCACGCGGCCTGGCGCTTCGTCGTACTGATCGGCGTCGACGCCGATCGCGTACTTGCCCGTCTGCCGCGCCGCCTCGAACACGCCAAGCCCGGTCGAGCCGGAGGCGTGGAAGATGACGTTCACGCCCTGTTGGTACTGGTTGAGCGCGAGCTCCTTGCCCTTGCCCGGATTGCGGAACGCTTCCGGCGTGACGCCGGCGTACTGCGAGATCACGGTGCAGTCCGGGCAGACGTACTTCACGCCGGCCTTGTAGCCCGCTTCGAATTTTTGAATGAGCGGCACGTCCATACCGCCCACGAAGCCGACCTTCTTCGAGTTGCCGACGAGCGCCGCCAGCGCGCCGACGAGGAAGGAGCCTTCCTCTTCCTTGAACTTGATCGCCGCCACGTTCGGCGGCGGCGGAATCGGGTTGCCGTTGGCGTCGGTCGAGATCGAGTAGTCGACGACCGCGAAGTTGGTGTTCGGGTATTCCTTGGCCAGCTGCGTCACGTCGTCGGTGAAGATGAAGCCGACGCCGATCACGAGGTCCATGTGCTCGGCGGCGAGCAGGCGCAGGCCGGCCTCGCGATCCGAGCCCTCGCCGGGCTCGATCAGCCGGATGTGGGC
>DATNAT010000204.1:0-8378 GCA_035572355.1 Gemmatimonadaceae bacterium | reverse complement strand
GCGGAAACGGCGGCGCCGGTAACGAAAGCCATTCTCGAGGCCGCGCTCGCTGCCAAGAATGCTGCGCTGGACCGTACGAAGCTGGCGTCGAGCGAAGCGGTGGCGCAGGTCGACTCCGATCGCGGCGTCAAGCAGGCTGGTCGCGCCGGTCCGCTGCATCAGATCGCGCAGGCCGAGACTGCGGCGGATCTGTCGAGTGCGACTCGGCCGCCGTCTGCCGCCGTGCCGTCCCCACCGGAGCCGTTCGTCGTGACGCTGCCCGCGCGACCGGCGCCCGCGCCGCCGCGCGCGGTGCACGCCGTGCCCGACATCCACGGCCTCGGTCTCCGCGACGCGGTGCGTTCGTTGCACAGTGCAGGTTTCCGCGTCCAGCTCGCTCGAGGATCCGGTCAGCCGTCCACGAGCCCGGCGTCCGGAGAGCTTGCGCCAACTGGCACCCTCGTCAGACTGCTCTACGATTACTGAATGCACGCCGACATCGCCATGATCACGCGCGCGCTCGACGAGGCAGGGCTCCTCGTCGAACGCCGCGGAACGCTGCCGGGCACGGCCGTCGGCATCGCAGACGATAGCCGCGCGGTGAAGCCGGGCGGGATCTTCGTTGCCGTGCGCGGCACGGCCGCCGATGGCCACGACTATCTCGACGCCGCGGCAAGCGCGGGCGCGGCGATGGTGATCGTCGAGGACGCCGCGCGCGCCTCGCTGCCGGCGCTGCCGGCGCTGGTGGTGCGCGACGCGCGACGAGCGGCAGCGCTCGCCGCCGGCGCCGCGTACGGCTGGCCCGCCCGCCAACTGCAGCTCGTCGGCGTGACCGGCACGAACGGCAAGACGACGACGGTCAACATGCTCCGCCACCTGCTCGACGACCGCGAGGCGCGGAGCGCGTCGATCGGAACGCTCGGCGTGTTGATCGGCAGCAGCGGCGATTCGTTCGAGGGAGGCGGTGGGCTCACCACCCCCGGACCGATCGAGCTTCAGCGTGTGTTCCGCGAGCTCGTCGACCGGAGCGTCCGCCGCGTCGCAATGGAGGTGTCGTCGCACTCGCTCGATCAGCAGCGCATCGAGGGCGTGTCGTTCGATGCGGTGACGTTCACCAACTTCACCCGCGACCATCTCGACTATCACGGTTCCATGGAGAAGTACTTCGCCGCCAAGGCGAAGCTGCTCGACTACCTCGTGCCCCACGGCACCGTCGTCACGAACCTCGACGACATGGCCTGGCGCCGGTTGAGCACGGAGCGTCGCCGAGTCGCGTACAGCGAGCGCGTCACGTCGGCGGAGGTGCACTCCGAAGACGTGCGGTTCTCGCCGCGCGGCAGCGAGTGGACGCTCGTTCTCGACCGGGAGCGGGTGCATGTACGTCTGCCGCTGATCGGCGATTTCAACGTCATCAACGCACTCGGCGCCGCGGCCTCCGCCTACGCGCTCGGTGTGCCCTCGGATCGCGTGGCGAACCGATTGTCATCGATGCCGCAGATTCCAGGGCGGCTGGAAGTGCTGCGCGATGCACCGGCTGTACTCCGCGATTACGCCCACACGCCGGACGCGCTGGCTCGCGCGCTCGACGCCGTGCGGCCCTTTGTTCCCGAGCGGCTCATCGTCGTCTTCGGCTGCGGCGGCGATCGCGATCGAGGCAAGCGTCCCGAGATGGGCCACATCGCCGAAGACAAGGCGGACGTCGCAATCGTGACGAGCGACAACCCGCGCACCGAAGATCCCGAGAAGATTCTCGACGAGATCGAAACCGGCATGCACCGCGACCACGAACGCATCGAGGATCGCCGCGCGGCCATCGCCCGCGCTCTGGAGATCGCGTCATCCCGCGACGTCGTCCTGCTCGCCGGCAAAGGGCACGAGACCTATCAGGTTCGCGGCACGACCAAGCATCCGTTCGACGAAAAGGCGATCGTCGACGAGCTGTCGGCTGGCGCGGCTGGAGTATCGCGATGAGCACGGCTCCGCCGGCCGTTGCAGCGTCCACCTTCTGGACCGTCGACCGCGTCGCCGACGCACTGGCCGGATTGTCGCCCGTCAACCTGCCACGCGGCTCCAAGACCTTCGGACGCGTCTGGACGGACACCCGCACGATCGAGCCGGGTGATCTGTTCGTCGCGCTCGCCGGCGAACGATTCGACGCCCACGATTTTCTCGACGACGCGGTGGCAAAGGGTGCGTCGGGTCTCGTCGTCTCCCGCGTCGAGCGAGCCCGTGGACTCGGTGTGCCGGTCTGCCAGGTGCGCGACACGCTCGTTGCGCTCGGCGCGCTCGGCACGTACCGCAGACGAGTGTGGGGCCGCCCCGTCGTCGCCGTCGTCGGTACGAATGGAAAGACGAGCACCAAGGAGCTCGTGCGCGCGGCGCTCGGCAGTCGATTGGCCGTGCACGCGACGACCGGAAACCTGAACAATCTGATCGGCGTGCCGCTCACGCTGCTCGCGATTCCCGACGATGCCGACGTTGCGGTGATCGAGATGGGCACCAACCAGCCGGGAGAGATCCCGCGCCTGCGGGCGATCGTCGAGCCCTCCCTGACGGTCGTGACCTGCGTGGCCGAGGAGCATCTGGAAGGATTGGGCGATCTCGAGGGTGTGTTGCGCGAGGAGCTCGCGGCGACGCGCGATGTGGCCGTTGCGGTGGTGCCCGCCGCTCAGCCCGAAGTCGTTGCGCTGGCCCAGCGCAATGCGAGACGCGTTGTCGCAACCGGATTGGACGAAGGCGATCTGCGCGCGTCGGCGTGGAGCGTCGACGTCGACGGGCGCGGCCGCCTGACCGTCGACGGTGCCGACATCCACCTCCCGCTTCGCGGCGCGCACAATCTGCGGAACGCCATGTTGGCGCTGGCCGTGGCGCGCGAGCTTGGTGTGTCGATCGCCGACGCGGGGCGGGGAATCGAAGCGATGACGCCGCCGCCGATGCGCGTGAACTGGGAGCGACACGGATCGGCGACCCTGATCAACGATGCCTACAACTCGAACCCCGGCTCGGCGCGTGCGGCGCTCGAGCTGTTGGCCCAGGCGGGCGCGGGACGTCAGCGGGTGGCCGTGCTGGGCACGATGCTGGAGCTGGGGCGCGAGACGCCGCGCCTGCACGACGAGGTGGCGGGGACTGCGCTGTCGAGCGGCATCGAGGTCGTAGCGGCGATCGGCGAATTCGCCGCGGCGCTCGCCCGTATCGCTCCAGGCGACCCGCGCGTCATAACGGCGGACGACGTCGACGCACTCTGGTCCAAGCTGTCGCCGCGGCTCGCGCCGGACGCGGTGGTGCTGCTCAAAGGGTCGCGCGGGATGCGGCTCGAGCGGCTGGTGGGCCCGATCACGGACTGGGCGACGCGGACAGCGCGATCATGATCGCCCGAACCATTTCTGCTACCTGAACCGCGTCCTTCGTGCTCTACCACTTCCTGTTTCCGCTGGCGAGACAGTTCAGAGTTTTCAACGTCTTTCAGTACATCTCGTTTCGCGCGGTGGGAGCGGCGGTCACGTCGCTCCTCCTGTCGTTCATCGTCGGACCGATCATCATCCGCGCCCTGCGCCGGCAGTCGGTACACCAGGTGGTGCGCGAAGGGACGCCCGACTCCCACGCCGGCAAGGGGACGACGCCGACGATGGGCGGCCTGATCATCCTCAACAGCGCACTGATCTCGATCGTGCTCTGGGGCCGGTTCAGCCTCAGCCATCCCTACCTGCTGATCGCGATCTTCGTGACCCTGTGGATGGGCGTGATCGGATTGCTCGACGACTACCTCAAGCTCCAGCAGAAGAAGCGCGGCGAAAAGAACCGTGGGCTCGTCGAGCGCTACAAGCTCGCCGGCCAGTTCGTCGTCGGCGTGTCGCTCGGCTGGTATCTGTGGCAGCACCCGCTGTCGCCGAACTTGCCCGGCGCGTCGACGACGGTGCCGTTCTTCAAGTACATGTTCATCACGTTCATCCCCGGCTTCTCGGTGGCGTACGTCGCGTTCACGACGTTCATTCTGATCGGCACGACGAACGCAGTGAACATCACGGACGGGCTCGACGGGTTGTCGGCCGGGCTGTCGGCGATCGCGTTCGGCACCTTCGCGATCTTCGCCTACATCATGGGGCGAAGCGACTACAGCCATTTCTTGTACATGTTCTATTTACAGGACTCGGGCGAGCTGACGGTGTTCTGTCTGGCGATGGTCGGTGCGCTGGTCGGGTTCCTCTGGTACAACACGCACCCGGCCGAGGTGTTCATGGGTGACACCGGCGCCCTAGCGCTCGGCGGCGGCTTGGGCGGCGTGGCGATCCTGCTCAAGTCGGAGTTCGTGCTCGCGTTCGTCGGTGCGGTGTTCGTCGCCGAGATGCTGTCGGTGATCTTCCAGCGGTACGTCTTCAAATACCGCCGCCGCCGCTACGGGCTCGCCTACGCACAGACGCACCGCGTCCTCCGACGCGCGCCCCTCCACCATCACTTCGAGGAGCTGGGCTGGAAGGAGACGCAGGTCGTCGTGCGCTTCTGGATCATCGGACTGCTCTGCGCGTTCTTCGCGCTCAGCACGCTCAAGCTGCGCTGAGCATGTCACGCGTGTCCGATCCGGCGATGCGCGTCGAGTGGCGACAGGGTGAAGTCGCCGTCGTCGGCCTGGCGCGCAGCGGTCGCGCCGCGGCCCAACTGCTCGCGCGCGCCGGCACCGTCGTCTACGCGTCCGACGCCGGAAGGTCGCCCGAGCTCGAGGCAACGGCCGCCGAGCTGCGCGCCGATCGTGTGGACGTCGAGCTCGGGCGGCACGACCTCGATCGCATCGCCGCCGCATCGCTCGTCGTCGCCAGTCCGGGCGTGCCCCCTGACGCGCCGCCCTTCGCGGCGGCGCGCGCCGCCGGCGTGGACATCGTCAGCGAGATCGAGATCGGGCTGCGCTTTCTCCCGCAGTCGCGGTACATCGCCGTCACCGGGACCAACGGAAAGACGACCACGACGGCGCTCCTCGGGCACCTGCTCAAGGCGGTCGGCCGCCGGGCCGCGACGGCGGGCAACATCGGCACGCCGCTCACCGAGCTTGCGCTCTCGCGGACCCCGCCCGACTGGATCGCCCTCGAGGTGTCGTCGTTCCAGCTGCACGATACGCCGAGCATCAATCCGCGTGTCGGACTCCTCACCAACCTGTCGGCGAATCATCTCGACCGATACGCGAGCGTCGACGAGTACTATGGCGACAAGGCGCTGCTCTTTCGCAACGCGACCACCGAGTCGACCTGGGTGCTCAACGCCGACGACGCGGATGTGCGGGCGATGACCGGGGCGCTCCGCGGGCTGCGCGCGGGATTCTCGGTTGCGTCGTCAGGGGAGGGAGGCATCCATGCCGAAGCCCGCCTTGACCGGGCGACCGGCCATCTCGTGGTGCTCGGCGAGCGCCTCATCGCGCGCGACGAGCTGCCGCTGCTTGGCGACCATAACGTGGCCAACGCGCTGGCGGCGGCGCTCGCCGTCATGCTCGCCGATCGCGTGCATCGGACGCCGAACGCGGTCGAACATCTGCGGGAGGGGCTGCGGTCGTTTTCAGCCCTCGAGCATCGCATCGAAACCGTCGGCGAGTTCGGCGGCGTCAGCTGGATCAACGACTCCAAGTCGACGAACGTCGCGTCGACGCTGGTCGCGCTGCGCGGAATGGCTCGCCCGACCGTGCTGCTGCTTGGCGGGCGGCACAAAGGCGAGCCCTACACCGCGCTGGCCGACGAGCTGCGGCGGACGGGGCGGGCGGTTGTCGCCTACGGCGAGGCCGCGTCGCTGATCGAGCAGGATCTGTCCGGCGTCGTGCCGCTCACACGCGTCGGATCGTCGTTCGACGACGTGATCGCCACGGCGCGGCGCCTCGCGCAACCGGGTGACGTCGTCCTGCTCTCTCCCGCCTGTTCAAGCTACGACATGTTCGACAACTACGAACATCGCGGCGCGACCTTCAAGGATCTCGCCGCCGGTATCTCAGCTTCCGCCGCCGGGCACCCATGAGCGCCGGAGGCACCGCGCGCGCCGCCGTCGCGGCGGACGTGCGCGAACGGTGGCGAATGGGCCCCGAGGCGCGCGCGCTGATGCTGGTGAGCGCCGTACTCACCGCCTTCGGGCTTGCCGTCCTCTATAGCGCGAGCGCCTTCGTGGCGCTCCACGACCACGGCTCGAGCTCGTACTTTCTGGTGCACCAGTTGGGCGGCGTTGGCGTTGGCATCGTCGCGTTCGCCATCGCCGCCAAGTTCGACGCCGACCGCTTGCGCGGCTGGGCCTGGCCGATCATGTGGTTCACGATCGTGACGATGGCCGCGGTGCTCGTGCTCCCGGGGCGCATTGCCCCGACGATTCACGGATCGCGCCGATTTCTGTTCGGCGCGTCGTTTCAGCCGTCCGAGTTCGGAAAGCTCGCGGTCGTCGTCTGGGTCTCGATGCTCATCGTCAAGAAGGGTGAGAGCTTGCGGCGGCTCACCAAGGGGCTGGTGCCGTTTCTGATCGTCATCGGCGTGCTCGACGTGCTGGCGGGGCTCGAGCCCGATCTCTCCGTGGCGATGCTTTTCACGTTGCTCATGGCGCTGCTGCTCTTCGTGGGCGGCTCGCGGATGAGCCACTTCATCGTGCTCGCCGCGATGGGCCTTCCCGCCACGCTCACGCGAATCGAAAAATGGCGGTACGCGCTGGCGCGCATCACGGCGTTCGTGCATCCGGGGAACGCCCCCGAGGCGGTGAACTTTCAGCTCCAACAGTCGCTGATCGCCGTCGGTTCGGGCGGATGGTTCGGCCGCGGTTTCGGTCAGGGCATGCAGCAGGCCTTCTTCGTGCCCTTTCCCTACAGCGATTTCGTCGGCAGCAACGTGGGCGAGGAGTGGGGCTTCCTCGGCATTGCAGGCATCACGATTGCCTTCGGATTGTACGGCCTGCTCGGCTTTCGCATCGCGCGGCAGGCACGGACTCCATTTCTGCAGCTCGTCGCCGTGGGATTGACCTTCACGACCGTGCTCACCGCGTTCCTGCACATCGGTGTCGTCATCGGCCTGCTGCCGACGACGGGGCTCACGCTGCCGTTCGTGTCGTACGGGCGGTCGAATCTCGTGCTCACGATGTTGTTCACCGGCATTCTCGTGAACATCGGCAGCGCCAAGGAACGCGTGCTCGGAAGCAGCGCGACCGATCCCCTGGCCATCGCCGCGTAGTGCGCGCCGTGCGCGAGCGCCGATGACGCGCATCATCTTCGCCGGCGGCGGCACCGGCGGACATCTGTACCCGGGCATCGCGATCGCGCGCGCGCTCGTGCGCGCGCGACCCAGTGTCGAGCCGTTCTTCATCGGCGCGCGACGCGGCATCGAGCGCACCGTGCTTCCGACCACGGAATTTCCCCACGAGCTGCTCGACCTGCATCCGCTCTATCGCAGCGCGATCTGGAACAACGGTCGAACCATTGCCGGCGCCGTTGGCGCGTGGCGGCGGCTCGCGGCGCTGGCCAAGAGCGGTCGGCCGGCACTCATCGTCGGAACGGGAGGCTACGCCGCCGGACTCGCACTCGCCTACGGCGTCGTCCATCGCATCCCGATCGTGCAACAGGCCGGCGACAGTTTGCCCGGGCTCACGGCGCGCGCCTTCAGCCGCTGGTCGCGCGAGATCTACCTCAATTTCCCCGAGGCGGCCCGCGCACTCCACGCGCACCATCCCGGTTCGCTCATTGATACCGGCGCGCCGATCGAGCCGCCGCCTTCGCCACGCCCCGATCGCACCGCGGCGCGCCAGCGATGGAGCTTTCCGTCCACGGGAGGGCGGGTGCTGCTCATCTACGGCGGCAGTCAGGGCTCGCTTGCGATCAACCGCGTCGTCGCCGAATGGATCGGTGCGGGATTGCCCGACGATCTCTACATCATCTGGGGCACCGGCCACGCGACGTACGAGGAATTCAAACGATGTGAAGGGCCGCGCGTGCGTGTGCGCGACTATCTCGCGCCGATCAGCGAAGCGTACGCAGCCGCCGACTTCGCCGTCGCGCGGGCCGGCGCCATGACCACGTCGGAGCTCTTCGCTTGGGGCCTTCCGGCAGTGCTCGTTCCGCTGCCGACCGCGGCGGCCGACCACCAGACCACCAATGCCGTGACCCTCGAGGCGGCCGGTGCGGCCATTCATGTGCCGCAGTCGCAGCTCAGCGTCGAGCGACTCGACGCAACGGTGCGCCGGCTCGTCGACCAGCCCGCCGAGCTGCGCCGCCTCGCCGACGGCGCCGCGGCGCGCGCTCGCCCGAACGCTGCGCACGTCATCGCCGCGCACATCCTCGCCCTGCTCGACTCGTTCTAGCGGAGTTTCTATATTCCCGAGCAGGCCATGCCTCTCCTCGACTCGACCGACACGCGTCCGATTCACTTCGTGGGCATCGCCGGGGCGGGGATGAGTGCGCT
>DATNAT010000203.1:0-8634 GCA_035572355.1 Gemmatimonadaceae bacterium | reverse complement strand
GGGCGCAAAGAGCAGGGAGCATGCCGAACAGAGCAGGCGCGCTACCCGATCAGCCCGTGGCCGCTTTTATTTCGGCGATGCCCGACCCGGCCATTGGCCAAGGACTCTCCCGATGAGTGGACGCTCCGAGATCACGCACGTGCCCAAGCCGTGGGGGCACGAGACCATCTGGGCCAAGACCGAGGCGTACGTCGGGAAAATTCTGCACATCAAGGCGGGCGAGGCGTTGTCGGTGCAGTATCACAACGTGAAAGACGAAACCGTCTATCTTCTGTCGGGCGAGTTGATCTACCGCGTGTGGGACGGAGACGAGCCGCGCAACGTCTCGCTCACCATCGGGCAGGCGTACCGCGTCACGGCGGGCACGGTGCATCAGATGGAGGCCGTCACGGACTGCGACGTGCTCGAGGTGTCGACGCCGCATCTCGACGACGTGGTGCGGCTCACCGACCGCTACGGCCGCCAGGGGACGAGCGCGCCATGAAGGTCATCATCCCGCTCGCCGGCAAGGGAACGCGCCTGCGGCCGCACACGCACATCACACCCAAGCCGATGCTCAAGATCGCCGGCAAGCCGGTGATCGACTACGTGATGGAAGACCTGGAGCGGCTCGGCAACGTCGAGCAGGTCATCTACATCACGGGCCATCTCAAGGAGAAGGTCGAGGCGTACGCGCGGGCCAAGTATCCATTCGACGCCGTGTTCATCGAGCAGAAGGTGCAGGACGGCACGGCGGGCGCCGTCGCGCTGGCTCGCGAGCACGTCGACCAGCCGGTGTTCATCATCTTCGTCGACACGATCTTCGACGCCGATCTGTCGGTCGTGAAGCGGACCGACGCCGACGGCATCATCTGGGTGAAAACGGTCGAGGACTACCAGCGGTTCGGCGTCGTGGTCAGCGACGCCGACGGCAACATGACGAAGATCGTCGAGAAGCCGAAAGAGCCGATCTCGAAGCGCGCCAATATTGGACTCTACTATATCAAGAACTGGAAACTGCTCTACGAGGCCATCGACTGGACGTTGAAGCAGCCGAAGAACAAGGGCGAGTATTACCTCACCGACGCGTTCCAGTACATGATCGATCACGGCGCGCACATCAAGGTGATCGACGTCGAGGGCTGGTACGACGCCGGCGAGCAGGGCACGCTGCTCGAGACCAACGCCACGATGCTGTCGCGCGGACGGGCCCGCCGGCCGGCGCAGATTCCCGACGGCGTCACGATCGTCGAACCCGTGTACGTGGAAGACGGCGTCACCCTCGTAGCATCGACGATCGGGCCGAACGTCTCGATCGGCGCCGGGAGCCGCGTCGAGCGCTCGACGCTCCGCGACGCGATCCTCGGCACGGGGGCCGTGGTCACGAACTCGACCCTCGCCCAATCGATGATCGGCGACGGCGCGCAGGTCGACGGCGTGCGCGGGTCGGTGAACGTCAGCGACCATTCGGTTGTCAAGCACGCGGGCTGACCGCCGGCGCCGCCGGCCCGCCGCGTCCGCATGATCGTCGTTCGCGGGCTGACCAAGCACTACGGCGACTTCACCGCCGTCCGCGGCCTCGAGCTCGACGTCGCCGGCGGCGAGGTGCTCGGCCTCGTCGGCCCGAATGGGGCCGGCAAGACGACCACGCTCCGCTGCCTGGCCGGCATCATCTCGCCGACGTCGGGCAGCGTCGCGATCGCCGGCCACGATCTGCAACGCGATCCGATCGCCGCCAAGCGCGCGCTCGCCTTCATTCCAGACGAGCCGCATCTCTTCGACTATCTGTCGGTCGAGGAGCATCTGCGCTTCGTGGCGCGCCTCTACGGCGTGCGAGATCTCGAATCGCGGATGCCCGTCCTCCTCGACGAGATGGAGCTCGCCGAGAAGCGCCGCGCCATGCCCGGCGAGCTGTCGCGGGGCATGCGCCAGAAGCTCGCCATCGCCTGCGGCCTGCTGCACGACCCGGCCGCGCTCATTCTCGACGAGCCGCTCACCGGCCTCGATCCCGGCGGCATGCGCCGCATGCGCGCCACGATCACGGCCCGCGCCAAGATGGGCGCGGCCGTCATTCTCAGCTCGCATCTGCTCAACCTCGTCGAGGAGCTCTGCACCAAGCTCCTCGTGTTGCGGCGCGGCACCTGCGCCGCGTACGGCACGCTCGACGAGATCATCGCCGCGCATCCCGAGCTCGCCGGCCGCTCGCTCGAGGACATCTTCCTCGCCCTCACCGGCGACACCGGCGCCGCGCCCGCCGCGTGAACGCCTTCGCGTATCTCGCCTGGACGAGTGCGCGCAACCGGGCCGTCACGCTCGTCCGCCGGGCACGCAACCCTCGGCACGTCGTCGCGCTGCTCGTTGGAGTCGGGTACATCTGGCTGTTTCTCTTTCGGCCGGTGAGCCGCGGCACCAGCACGTCGCTGTGGGCGGGCAAGCCGGTGGAGATGCTCGCGACGCTGCTGCTCACGCTCACACTGGCCGGCGCCTGGGTGTTCGGCTCCGACACGCTCGCGCTGGCGTTCACGCCGGCCGAGGTGTCGATGCTCTTTCCGGCGCCCGTGTCGCGCCGCGGGTTGATCGGCTACAAGCTGTATCGGGCGCAGATCGGCGTGTTGATCAATGCGCTCATCTGGGTTTTCGTATTGCGCCGCGGCGGCACGGCCATCCCGTCGCCGCTTCGCGCGCTCTCGCTCTGGGTGTTGTTCTCGACGTTGAATCTGCACCGGTTGGGCGCGGCACTCGTCTGGTCGGCGCTCCGCCAACACGGGCGCTCCGGGGTGAAGCGGAACGGCATCGCGCTCATCGTGTTCTCGCTGATGGGCGCTGCACTCGTCGCCGGGTTGATCGCCAACCGCGCCGCGCTCACCGCGTCGAACGGCATGGGCGGGTTCTTCAAGGCGCTGGGCAACGTGCTCGCCTCGTTCCCGGCGGTGATTGCGCTTTTCCCAATGCACATCCTCGTCGGCCCCGCGTTCGCGACGTCGGCCGGCGCCTGGTTGCGCGCCATGCCGTATGCCATCGCGCTGCTGGCCGTGCATGCGCTCTGGGTGATACGGAGCGACGCCGCGTTCGAGGACGCCGCGATCGAGGCGTCGGCCGAACGGGCGCGACGCCGTGCCGCAGGTCGGACACGGCGTGGCGCAGCGCGCGTGCCCAAAGCGTCGACCGCCGCGCCACAGCTGGCGAGCACCGGGCACCCTGCCGTGGCCATCGTCTGGAAGAACATGCTCTGTCTTCGGCGCACCGCTCAGGCCCGGCTGCTGATCGCGCCCACGGCGATGGCGATTGGCATTGGCGCCGCCGCCGCGGCGGGCGGAAATGGATGGCCGGAGATCATCACGGCGTCGGCTCTCGCTCTCGCCGGCATGCTCTTTCTATTCGGCGGCCGCCTCATTCGCAACGATTTGCGCCATGACATGCTGCATCTCCCCTTCCTCAAATCGTCGCCGCTCGCATCGGCCGACATCGTCCTCGCCGAGGTGGCATCGGGCGCGCTGCCGATCGCAGCCCTCGCGCAGGTGTTGATCATCGTCGCGTTCGTGAGCGCCGTTGGTTGGAGGGAGCCGCCGCTGTCCCTCGCGACGCGGGTCGCGCTGCTCGTCGCGTCGCCGTTTGCGATGCTGGCGCTCAACAGCGCGGTGTTGACGATTCAGAACGGGATCGCCGTGCTCTTTCCGGCATGGATTCGGCTCGGTCCGGCGGTGAGCACCGGTGTCGAGGCGCTCGGCCAGAACCTTCTGTCGACCGTCGCAAACGTGATCGGCGTGGGGGTAGCGCTGATCGTGCCGCTCCTCATCGGTTGGACGGCGGTGGCGGTGCTCGGCACGCCACGCGCCGTGACGCTCGCGCTCGTCATCATCACGGCGTCGATCGTCTTGGCCGGCGAGACGTACCTCGCGATCCGCTATCTCGGAACGGCGTTGGCCCGCGCTGAGCCGCTGCAGGCGGAGTAGTCGACGGGCTGCGACGACCGCGTCAGGCGACGAGTTTTGCCGTCGTCATGACGATGGTGAGCGCGCGCGCGACGCCAACCGTTCCGTGCAGGTTGTCGAACCACTCGCCGTGCGTGTGGGCGTCGCCGCCGCGTCCGCCGGCCCCGATCGCGATGGCCGGAATGCCGCGACTGATCGGAACGTTCGCGTCGGTCGATGCGAGTGCGAGGTCGGCCTGGCGGCCGACGAGACGCGTTGCTTCCTGCGCGGCTTGCACGAGCTCGTGTTCGGCCGAGGTCTCGCCGCAGGGGCGCGCACCGATCGATTCGACCACCACGCGCAACGGACGGGTGCCGCCGGCCCGCTTGGAATTTTCGTCCTCGGCGGCGGCCTGGCTGATCCAGTGGATCGTCGACTCGAGCTTGTCGAGCTGCTCGGCCGAAGTCGAGCGGAGGTCGATCTCGAGCCAGGCGGAGTCGGGGATCGAGTTCACGGACAGTCCGCCACCGATTCGGCCAACGGAGAGCGTGGTGCGCGGCGCGGAAGGCAGGCTGAGCGCGGCAAGTCTGGCCGCGGCGGCCGCCGCGGCGTGGACGGCGTTGGGCACGCCGAACGCCGCCCAGGAATGGCCGCCCGGGCCGGCGTACGAGATGCGAAAGCGGCGCGAGCCGAGTGCCCGATGGATGATGCGTTCGTCGCCGGCTCCGTCGAGCGCGATCATGGCACGGGCGTCGCGGCCCCGGCGGCCGAAGTAGTACTTTGCGCCGCGGAGGTCACCCAGGCCCTCCTCGCCGGTGGTGGCGACGAATTCGATCGGATGGCGGGCCCGCAGACGGACGCCATCGATTTCGGCTGCCAGCGCCAGCATGACGGCGAGGCCGCGCCCATTGTCGTTGATGCCCGGTCCGACGAGCCGCTCGCCGTCGCGACGCACGGCGAGGTCGGTGCCGCGGGGAAAGACCGTGTCGAGGTGAGCACAGATGACGACCGGTGCCAAATCCTCGGCTCCCATTCGTCGGCCGATGACGTTGCCGGCGTCGTCGGTGTGAATCTCGCTCAGTCCGCAGTCGCGAAAGCGACGCGCGATCCAGCCGGCGCGCTCCTGCTCTTCGCCGGTGGGCGCGGCAATCTGCGCGACCGCGATCTGCGCACGGACAATGGCGTCGTCGTGCGCCGCGAGTCGAGCCCGCGCGGCCGCGAGAGATCGAAAAGTCGCAGCCGTGTCGGCGTGCGCCGGCGCGCGCGGAGTCATGCCTATCATTGCCATCGATCGGGGTCCGGGCGCAAGTGGCTAGGTTGAATTTGCATGAAACGAAATACGGCATCAACCGACCCCGACGGGCGGTCGCATCGTCTGGGGCGAAATGTTTACGCATTGGGCGCGGTCAGCTTTTTCACCGACGTGTCGAGCGAGATGATCTATCCGCTCCTGCCGGTGTTTCTGACCGCGGTGCTGGGCGTGAGCGCCGGATTCATTGGTGCGATCGAGGGAGCAGCCGAGTCGACGGCGGCGCTTCTCAAGCTGGCGAGCGGGTGGTGGTCGGACCGCGTCCGGCGGCGGAAACCGATGGTCGTCGCGGGCTACGCGTTGGCGTCCGCGGTGCGACCGCTGGTGGCGATCGCACAGACGGCGACGCAGGTGTTGCTGATTCGGGTGAGCGACCGGATCGGGAAGGGAATTCGCAACTCGCCGCGCGACGCGCTGATCGCCGACTCGGTGCATCCGTCGATTCGCGGGCGGGCGTTCGGCTTCCGGAGCGCGGCGGACAACGCGGGCGCGCTGCTCGGTCCGTTGATCGCGTTCGCGATCCTCGCCTGGTGGCACGTGTCGCTGCGGACGGTGTTCTGGCTGGCGGCGATCCCGGGCGCGATCGCGGTGATCGTCGCGTTTGCCGGCGTCCACGAGGTGGATCGAACCGGCGCGGCGAGCGGCAAGAAGGCCGAGCTGCGGCGCGCGATGGGCGGACGCTTTTGGGCTTTTCTCATCATCATTTTCATATTCACGCTCGGGAACTCGACCGACGCGTTCCTGCTGCTTCGCGCGCGGCAGCTCGGCGTGCCGGTGGCGCTGGCGCCGATCCTCTGGGCGCTGCTCAACGGCGTGAAGGCGATCTCGAACGTGCCGGGCGGCTCGCTGTCCGACCGCGTCGGGCGGCGGCCGACCCTCGTCGCCGGCTGGCTGGTGTACGCAGCGGTCTACCTCCTGTTCGCCCGGGCAAGCCACGCCTGGCACGCCTGGGTGTTGTTCGCGGCGTACGGCATTTTCTTCGGGCTCACCGAAGGGACCGAGCTCGCGCTCGTTGCGGACGTGGTGCCGACGGCGCGCCGCGGCGCGGCGTACGGCTGGTACTATCTGGCGATCGGTGTCGGCGCGCTGCCGGCGTCGCTCGTCTTCGGGCTGCTGTGGGATCGATTCGGCTCGCCGGTGGCGTTCAGCACCGGTGCCGGGCTGTCGCTCGCCGCGGCGGTGCTGCTCGCTCTCGTCGGCCCAGCGCGTTCCACCCGCGACTAGCGCCGCTGCGAAAGGGCGGCGTGTTGCCGTTCAGCAGCAGCGAGAGCCGGGCTTGTTGTACCGGTCGTTCAGCCGCTGGCGCGTGAACTCGTCGCGGCTCAGCGGATGTTGATCGGGGTGGCGGGACCGGAGGTGCGATAGATACACGTCGTAGTCGGGCACGCCGATGACGCGGCGCACGACGTCGGCGAACCGCGTGATCGACCGGATCGGGGCCATTGCCCGGCGCAGCGGGATCTTCATCGCCAGTTCTCCACGGCGAGGCCTTTCCGCCGGCGGTGCGCGTTGTCAGGCTTCGATCGAAGGGCCACGTCAATCTCCCGCCGCCGGCACGGCCGCTCCGACGTCGAACGGCACCTCCGACGACACCGCCGCCTTGTGCCCGCCGATCACAGCCCACCATTCGCGCATGCTGTCGGCGAGAATGACGACGACGGCGACCATGAAGAAGGCCGCGACCGCCGCATCTAGATAATCGTTGAAGATCATGCGGCGCGCCGCCGCGGCGCCGGCGATCGCCGCCGGAAGCGTACCGCTCGCCACCTGATCGGCCAGCACGTGCGCGTGTGAGATGAACCCAAGCTTGGGGTCGGGCGAGAACAGCTTCTCCCACCCGGCGTCCATCGTCACGATGGTGAGCCAGGCGAGCGGCAGAATGGTGATCCAGCTGTAGCGCGCTTTGCCCATCTTGATGAACACCGTCGTACCGACGCAGAGCGCGACGGCGGCGAGCAATTGATTCGAGATGCCGAAGAGCGGCCAGAGGGAGTTGATGCCGCCGAGCGGATCCATCACGCCCTGGTAGAGGAAATGTCCCCAGGCGGCGACGATGAGCGCGCTCGAGAGCACCACCGCCGGATACCAGGACACGCGGCCGAACGGCTTCCAGACGTGGCCGCCCAGATCCTGCAGCATGAACCGTCCGACGCGAGTGCCGGCGTCGAGCGTGGTGAGGATGAACAGCGCCTCGAACATGATCGCGAAGTGATACCAGAGCGCCATCGCGGCGCCGCTCGAGAACACGCTCGAGAACACGCCCGCCATGCCGAGCGCCAGGCTCGGCGCACCCCCCGTGCGCGAGAGCAGCGTCTTCTCGCCGACCTCCTGCGCCAGCCGCTGCATCTCGGCCGGATCGAGAGTGAATCCCCAATGCTGTACGGCGACGGCCGCCGAAGCGGCGGTGGTGCCGATCGCGCCGGCCGGTGCGTTGATCGCGAAATAGACGCCCGGCGTGAGCGCGCAGGCGGCGATCAGCGCCATTACGGCGACGAACGACTCCATGATCATGCCGCCGTAGCCGATCATGCGCGCATCGGCCTCGTTTTCGAGCAGCTTGGGAGTCGTGCCGGACGAGACGAGGGCGTGGAAGCCGGAGACGGCGCCGCAGGCGATCGTGATGAACGCGAAGGGAAAGACCTTGCCGGCAAACACCGGCCCGGTGCCGTCGGTGAATTGGGTGAGCGCCGGCATCTGGAGCGGGGGCAGCGCGATGACGATGCCAACGGCGAGCGCGAGCACGACGCCGAGCTTCACGAACGCCGACAGATAGTCGCGCGGCGCGAGCAGCAGCCAGACCGGCATGACCGACGCGGCGAAGCTGTACGCCATCACCGCGATGGCGAGGGTCGGCCCGCTCCAGGTGAACATCGCGGCGAGCGACGGCGATTCGGATGCGGCGCGTCCCGCGTAGAGCGCGACGAAGAGCAGCACGATGCCGATCGCGCTCGCCTCGAGGACGCGTCCCGGGCGGATCCATCGCAGGTAGATGCCCATCAACAGCGCGACGGGAATGGTGAGGCCGATCGTCACCGTTCCCCACGGGCTCGACTTGAGGGCGTTGACGACGACGAGGGCGAGCACCGCGAGCAGCACGATCATGATGCCGAGCACCGCGACGAGCGCCGTGACGCCGGCGACCGGACCGATCTCTTCACGCGCCATCTGTCCCAGCGATTTGCCGTTGCGGCGGACCGACGAGGCGAGAATGACGAAGTCTTGAACCGCACCGCCGAGCGCGACGCCGACGACGATCCAGATCACGCCGGGAAGAAAGCCGAATTGCGCGGCGAGCGTGGGGCCGACGAGCGGGCCCGGTCCGGCGATCGCGGCGAAGTGATGCCCGAAGACGATCCATTTGTTGGTCGGCACGAAGTCGCGGCCATCGTCGAGGCGAACGGCGGGCGTTGGGCGCTTGGGGTCGAGCGCGAACAC
>DATNAT010000202.1:0-13163 GCA_035572355.1 Gemmatimonadaceae bacterium | reverse complement strand
TAGGCGTGCGCGAGCAGAAACGAGTGGAGGCCGGCTCGAAACGCGCTGTCGCCGACGAGATAGTTGAGCTGCTTCAAGATGCCCGGCGCCTTGTTGTAGACGATCGCGCCGTAGTTGCTCTTGGCCTGATCGAGATTGTCGAGCGCCTGCCATACGGGCGTGGTGCCGGACGTCTCGTCGACGTCGTAGGCCGCCGGCTTGTTGCGCAGGTAGAACGACATCCACGGGTTGGGCAGCCCTTCGACGTCCTGCATCTTGGCCGCCATGTAGGTGGCGAAGCCTTCTTTCAGCCAGAGGTCGTCGAACCACTGCATGGTCACATCGTCGCCGAACCAGTGGTGTGCCACTTCGTGGTAGATCGTGGCCCGCCGTCCGAGCCGCTGGTTGAGCGTCGGCGGCTCGCGGTAGATGAAAGATTCCTCATTGAACATCGTGACGCCGGGATGCTCCATGCCGCCGAAGGGAAAGGCCGGCGAGAGCATGTACTGGAACTGCTGGAACGGATACGTGACGCCGAAATACCGCTCGAGCGAGTTGAGCGCCGAACCGACCTGCGCTTGGAGCGAGTCGACTTCGACCTCCCGCGCCCTGGAAGCGCGCACCCAGAGGTGCGTCGACCGGGGCCCGCCGGTGAACTCGTGCCAGGGGCCGGCGGCGAACGCGAACAGGTACGTCGGCAGCGGGTCCGTCTGCCGAAAGTAATACGTCGCGCTGTCGCCCGTCGTGTCGACGCGTTCGGTGATGCCGTTGGCGAGCGCGCGCCACGCCGCGGGCACAGTGAGCGTGAGCGTCAGCCGCGCCTTGAGATTCGGCTGATCGAAGCAGGGAAAGAGCGCGTTCGCGTCGGACGGTACGAGGAGCGTGTAGAGATAGGTACCGCCATCCTTCTCGTCGTGGAACTTGATGATGCTCGCGCCGGCGGGCGCGATGAGCGCGACGAATTCCGCCGTGACGATGTTCGCTCCGGCGCGAACGTCGCGCGCTGGAATTCGGAGGTGCGCGCCGTTGAACTCCGTCGCGCTGGCCGCGCCGTTGACCGCGACATGCGAGAGTGCCGGTCCGCGAAAATCGAGAATCACGTCGCTTCTCGACTTCGACGTGAAGCGAATGGCGATGGAGCCGTGCGCCGTGTCCGCGTCGGCCACCGACAGGCGCATCTCGTAGCGAATGTTCGATACGGTCCGGGCGCGCCGATCGGCGAGGGCGCGCGAGATGCCGGGACCCATGAAAGGATCGGCACTGCCCGCGGTGGCGGCCCGTTCGAAGGAGACGCGCGCGCGCGCGCCGATGGCCGCGGCGCTGGCGGCGAGCGCGATAGAGGCGAGGAGTCGTGTCGAAGGCATGCGGGACGCTATCGCCCGCTCGCTGCGCCGAGCAAGGGGAGCGCGTACATTCGTCGCCGTGAGTCTCGTCATCCAACTTCTGCACGCCGACGCGGAACCCCCGCGGCGCGCCACGGCCGGTTCAGCCGGCTACGACCTCTGCGCCTATCTCCGGGGGCGAAGTGTCCGTTGCTCCGACGGCAGCCGCGCCTGGGACGCTGGAGTTCCATCGGACGCGCGGTTCGCACTGCCGAGCGGCGTTTCAGCGCTCATTCCGCTGGGCTTCAAGGCGCGACTGCCGCTCGGCATCGAGGCGCAGATACGCCCCCGCAGCGGCACGACGTTCAAGAAAGGGCTCCAGATTCCGAACGCGCCGGGCACGATCGACTCCGACTTTCCCGACGAGTGGATGGTGATCGTGCGCAATCCGACGGCGGCGCCGATCGTGATCGAGCATGGTGAGCGGATCGCCCAGATGGTGCTGGCGCGGTACGAGGCGCTGGCGATCGAAGCGGGCGAAGTTGGAGTCACAACCGAGCGCGTCGGCGGATTCGGCAGCACGGGCGCGCGATAGGCGTGCAGACTGGTGCACGAGCGAAAAAAAAGTGGGCCCGCGACGGCGTAGTGCCGAACGGGCCCACCCAAGGTCAGACCAAGCGGCAAAGGGTCGCCGGTCCTCTCTGTCGATGTAGCTTAGAAGCTACGGCGACCCTCGCCAGCGGTTTGGTCAGCAGACAATGGATCACCTCCTCGGTTGCGGGTTCAACAGCCACGCACGTCGCCAATTGCGCGACGGGATGGATCGTACCCTAATGTTCAACCACGGGTTCCGCAACCGCGCCGGCCTCGGCCCGGAGCGGCGTCCCACCATGGCGTACAGAACTTTGCCGCGACGCGGCTCGTAGGGTGCGCATGGCCAGCACGATGCCGCTCCCGCCCGCCAGCTCAACTGCGCCAGCGCCGAAGCGCGCGCGGCGAAACTCGTACTACGCGGTGAGTCGCTCGCCTCGGTACAGTGTGTTGTTCGCGCTGCCGCTGCTGATCGGTTACGAGGCACTCGCCGCCGTCCTCGCCCAGCCGGGACGAGCCGAGCTCCGCAACGGGGCGGACGCCATGCTCCGCGCCATGTTCGTAGCAGTCTCGCCGCGGTACGGTTCGCTCATCTTCATCGCCGCGGTCATCCTCATCGGTGTCGGCTTCGTAGTTCGCGACCTCCGCAGGACCAAGGACCACATTCGCCCGATCATGTTCGTGGCGATGCTCGCAGAAGCGCTGTTGCTCGCCACGGCATTTGGTTTCGTCATTGGACTCACCACGGCTAAGCTGCTCGGCTCGCTTCACTCACTGAGCTTGGGCCCGATCGAGCGCACGAGCTGGGCGACGCGGTTGATGCTGTCGCTCGGCGCGGGACTTTACGAGGAGCTCTTTTTTCGGGTGCTCTTGGTGAGCGGACTGGCCGCCGGCGCCCGAATCGTGCTCGGACTCGGCCAGCGCGCCGGGGGAGTGCTCGCGGCCGTGGTCGGCGCGCTGATCTTCGCGGCGTTTCACTACATCGGCCCATACGGGGACCAGCTGCAGCTGCAGTCGTTCGTCTTCCGCACGCTGAGCGGCCTTGCGTTCAGCGGGCTGTATCTGCTGCGAGGTTTTGGCATCACGGCGTGGACCCACTCGCTGTACGACGCGATGCTGCTGCTGGTGTAGAGCACGCAGTCGTTGGTGCGCGGGCGGGACCCCGTGCTAGAGGGCTGCCATGAACTCGTCGATGACCTGGCGGACAGGCTCGACCTGGTGAATGCCGCCTACGCTCTTGCCGGCCTGCCAGTACTCCGTGGCACCGGCGGAACTGAGCGACGATTTCTTGAGGCGCCGAAGAGAGGTGAGCGCGTAAAGCGTTCGCATCCAGTACTTCATTTTGCGATGGCGGAGCATGAACCGGGCGATCGGGTTGGCGCGCGTCCCGAGGTGGCGCACGTACTCGTTGTTGATCACCGCGACCGGCACTCCGGTCAAGCGCTCCGTGAGCACGATATCGTTCGATGTGGCGTGGACGATCGCCTGCTTGTAGTCCGGGTGGGCAAGGCACTCGGTGGTAGCAATGAAGCGGGTGCCCATCTGCACACCGTCGTAGCCGAGGTCCATCATGCGACGAAAGGTCGCGGGATCGCCGACGCCGCCCGCGCAGATGACGGGCAGGCCGAGGTCGCGCACCTCATCGAGGAGGCGCTCTGGAGACAAGCCGCCAGCATGGCCACCCGCGACGTTGTTGACGGCGATCAGACCGTGCACACCGCCTGCGATCGCCTTGAGCGCCCACTTCCGCTCGGTCACGTCGTGGTAGACCACCCCGCCAACAGAGGCGACCCGGTCCACGACCCATCGTGGGTTGCCGAGCGAGGTGACGAAGAACCGAACGCCCTCCTCGAGCGAGACGTCGATCCATTTCTCGAGCCGGTCGCGATACATCTTGGACGATTGCTCGATGAGGGCATTCATGCCAAAAGGGCGCGACGTGGTTCGCTTGATGAGCTGGAGTCCCTCACGAAAGTTGTGGCCGTGCACATAGGTGAGAGACACCGGTTGTACGATGCCAATGGCTCCTGCGTCCGACGCGGCAGCAACGAGCTCCGGATTGGAGCACGGGTACATCGCGCCACAGATGATAGGGTAGTCGACCCCGACCTGGCGGGTGAACGACGTGGAGCGCGCCGTCACGGGGCGGAGTCAGGCAGGGAAATGCTCATCGATTCGCTGAAAATTGGATGTTGAAACAGATATGCTCAACGACTGGAAGCGGCAATCGATAAATCGCCACGAATCAGCATGTTCGGAGGAGGTCACAAATCGTACGGCGTCGTGCGCGATGAGGAAATTGCCAATCTTGGGCAGTTGAATCCTCCACCAAATCCGGTCACGCGTCGGCAGCGCGTCAGGCCGAAAGCGAGTCGGCGCGAACAAAAGAACGAGCGGGGCGGACCTGTGATGCCGGTCCGCCCCGCTCGATTCGTACACCGATCTTGCCTCACGGCTTGATCAGGGTCGTCCCGTATTTCGCGTTGATGACCGAGACAAGCGAGTCGGCGATGAGCACATGCGCGGCCGCAGACGGATGCACACCGTCGAGCGAGAAGTACTGCCCGAATGGCTGCGTGGTGCTCGTGAGGTTGGGGAACACCGGAACGGCACCGGAGGTCTTGAGGCCGGCGAGTAGCGGGTTCGGGTCGAAGAATGCGAACCCGACGCTGTCCGCCTTCGCCTTGATGTAGGCGTTGTAGCCGCTGATCAGTGTCGTGAGCGACGCCGTCTCGGTCGGGTCGAGGACCAGGAAGTCGCCGAGATCGGTCTGGCCGCCGCCTGAGATCGGCGAACAGAAGATCGTTCCGGGGAACCCAGCCGGGCGGAGCCGAATTGCCGCCAAGTACTGGAAATCGATGAGAGAACCGAGCCCGGTGCCGGCGCAGGTGACCGGGTCGAGCGACACCGCGCGTCCGGCGACTTGGCTCGCTGCGCCCAGCACGGTCGGATTCGCGAAGGCGGCGGCAGGAATCATCAGCGGCACGTTGGGCACCTGGGCGACCGCGATCAGCACGCCTTTGAGGCCAGGAGCACCCGCGATCAGATCCCGAACGACGATGTCGTAATTGCGTCGAAACACGTCGAGCGGTGTCGCCGTGCCAATCAGTCCGCTCGTGCCCGGCCCGAGCACATCGTTGTTTCCGATCCAAACGGTGGCGAAGGTTGGTTGAGCGTCGAGCGCCTTCATCACCATGGTCTTTCCACCAAGAAAGAGTTGGGTGAGCGCGCTCGCCGCCGGACCGACGGGCGCCGTCGGGTCGAAGCTCGTCACGCCGGGCACGGCGACGTTGTTCAACACCGGCGTCACCGACGCATCCCGGCGAAAGAAGCAGGTCGTCCCGGTGGATGCCGGCTGGCCAGGGAGCGTCACGCGCGACTGGGTGAGTAGGTTGTTGACCGGCGGCGGGCAGCCGGGCATCGAGAGCGACGGGTAGGCAAAGCGCGTGTGCATCGCTGCGGCGAGAAGCACGGCGTAGCTCTGCTTCTGAGTCGAATCGTTGATGCCGCCCGACTGGTAGCCGGCCGTGATGCTGTTGCCAAGCGCCACGTAGCTCTGGAAAATCGCATTCGTTGGCGCCGGCTCGATGAGCTTGGCGTCGTTACTGGTGCAAGCAAAAGCGGCCGCGGTCGCGCCCATCAGGAGGGCGCAGCGAATCACTGCGTTCAAACGAGACATCCGTTGATCTCCTGGGTCGGGTTAGAAGCTGGCCTTGAGCGTGAACGAGAAGACGTTAGCCGAGAGATTGAACACGCCGCTATTGAGTTGATCGGCGGTTGCCGTGGCGTTCTCGGTCGTCGTGCGCGGAACGATTCGTCCGCGGGCACCCGGCGTCGACACGTGGGCATACGACACGTCGAGCGCCCAACGCGACATGAACGGCACTCCGGCGCCGAGCGTGTAGTAGTTGCGATCCTGCTCAGGCAACAGCGGCGTCACGGTTTCCGGCGGCGCGGCGCTGGCAGCGCCGACGAATCCGGCGCGCAGCTTCCACCCATCGGTCGGAATGGTGTACTCCGCGCCCAGTCGGATTGCGGACGAGTTGTTGTAGTTCTCGATCAGCGTGAAGTTGAGCGGCGTGTTCGTGAACGTGACTGGAAGCGTGCTGAATCGCTTCCAACCCACCCACGAGTAGTCGCCTTCGAGCAGCCAATCCTTGAAGCCCGAGTAGGCAATGCCCGCCTGGATCTGCGCCGGGTGCACAATCTTGGTCGACGCCTGCTGACTGACGAGGAGGCCCCCGGTGCGAAATTGCGGTGCGACCACGGAGTCGATCGGCGTGCCCGCGACGAGCGGCGCCTGCAGCGATCCGCCAACGATCAGATTGGTCGGCACCTGGGTGAACGTGGCGTCGGCATTGTCGTACGAGAAGTTGAGCGCCGAGAGGAACCGAGCTCCCACGCTCCACTCCGGCGTCGGGCGTCCGGACAGCCCCACCTGAACGCCCCAAGCGCTGCCGGTCCCTTTGAGGCGGGCCTGCGCGAACTCAGTTCCGGCCGCGATGCCAAGCTCACCGAATGTCGGGCCGCCGGCAGACGTAGCCTGAGTCGACAGGTCCACCGCCTGAATTAGCTCGACCGACGAATGGCCGTAGACCGGCCCGCCGCCGATCGACCACTTGGAATTGATCTGCCAGGCGACGTTCGGTTGGATGTAGAACGTCTGGAGCGAGGCCTTCTGCGCCTCGAACCGTCCTGGAAAGTCAGGCGCCCACTGCGAGGTCAGTCCATACGGGACGTAGAAACCGAGGCCCCAGGCGTAGTGGCTGGACGGCGCGTGATAGTTGACGAAGGCGTGGGGCACCCACGCGGTCGGAGCCACGGCGTCGAACTGTCGGTTCGTCGAATCTTGGCGGAAGCGTCCATTGAGCGCGATCGAGGCGACGCCGCCACTCACGCTCCACCCGTCGAGCCAGGTCGCGGCGGCCGGATTCCAATAGATTGTGGATGCATCGCGGCAAGGCGACGCGGTAGTGGCAAAACCGCGCGCGATCGCGCAGGAGCCGATCTCGTTCAGTCCGAACGCTTGGGCGCCGAGCGCGGCCGGCATCGCGGCGGCGCCGGCCACAAGCCACAACCGTCCAGCACGGAGAACTTTCATCTGCATCCTCCCGATGAGGGGCGAGCGCGCACAGTGCGACCGCCACGTGAATCAACGCGTTCCGTGCACGACGTCGTGCACCCAACGCCGCACGACGATCGCCTCATGACCGATGCGGACCCGCGGAGCGAAGCGGCAGAAATATAGACGCAGGGTCGCGGGCTGTCGCCAGGAATATTGCTGACAGACTCGAACCCGCGGCATGTTGACCACCATGACTCCTATGATTGGAAGACTCGTTGTATCCCTTATGCGAAAGGCGCCGTCGTGACGGCGGACCGGCCTGACGGTGTGACGGTCCGAGTCCGTGCCACCGAGGAAAACGATCGCGTATTGACCGCGGCGGCGCTCGAGTTCGTGGCCCTTCTACACCGCACACTGAACCCGGTGCGCGAAGAGCTCTTGGCCCATCGTGCCAAGCGCCGTACCGCCATCCAAGGCGGTGCGCCGCTCCGTTTTCTCGAAGAGACGGCCAACGTGCGGGCGGCGGACTGGCGGGTTGCGCCGGCCCCGCCCGACCTCGACGACCGACGGGTCGAGATCACCGGTCCCGTCGATCGGAAGATGATGATCAACGCCCTCAACTCGGGGGCGCGGGTGTTCATGGCCGATTTCGAGGACTCGCTGTCGCCCACGTGGAGCAATGTCATCGGCGGCCAGGCCAACCTCATCGACGCCGTGCGCCGCGAGCTGACGCTCGACGCACCAGACGGCAAGCGCTATCGGCTCGCCGACAGGACGGCCACACTCGTCGTTCGGCCGCGCGGCTGGCATCTGGTCGAAGCCCACGTCGATGTCGACGGCGCGCCGGTGTCGGCCAGCCTATTCGACTTCGGTCTTTATTTCTTTCACAACGCGCGTGAGCTGTTGGCGCGTGGATCGGGTCCGTACTTCTACGTGCCAAAGCTCGAGAGCCACCTCGAGGCGCGACTCTGGAAGACGGCCTTCGAGCTCGCCGAGGGCACGCTCGGCGTGCCGCTCGGGTCGATCCGGGCGACGGTGCTCATCGAGACCATCCTCGCCGCCTTCGAGATGGACGAGATTCTCTACGAGCTGCGCGACTACGCGGCTGGGCTCAACGCCGGGCGGTGGGACTATCTGTTCAGCATCATCAAGCTGTTTCGCACCCGGGGCGACCGACTGCTTCCCGACCGGGCGCGGCTGACGATGACCGTGCCGTTCATGCGCGCCTACACCCAGCTGCTCGTCGACACCTGCCATCGCCGTGGCGCGCACGCCATCGGCGGTATGGCGGCGTTCATTCCGAGCCGGCGCGATCCCGAAGTGAATGGACGCGCGCTCGCCGCCGTGCGCGACGACAAGACCCGTGAGGCGGGCGATGGTTTCGATGGCACGTGGGTGGCGCACCCCGATCTGGTGCCGGTCGCGCGCGAGGTGTTCGACGGCGTGCTCGGCGCGCGCCCGAACCAAAAGGAGCGGCGTCGCGCGGCCGATTCTCCGCCGACTGATGCGGCGAGTCTCGTCGACCTGACGGTGCCGAACGCCGCGGTGACGACGGGCGGCATCGAGACCAACGTCGACGTCGCATTGCAGTACCTCGAGTCGTGGCTGCGAGGCCAGGGCGCGGCGGCGATTCACAATCTGATGGAGGACGCGGCGACCGCCGAAATTTCTCGATCGCAGCTCTGGCAGTGGGTGCGCCACGAGGCGCCGATCGCCGACGACGGCACGATGAGCGCCGCGGGCTATCGCGAAGTACGCGATCGGGTGCTCGCCGCGCTGCGGGAATCCGAGACTCCCGCGTCGCGATGGGTCGACGCCGCGGCACTGCTCGATCTTCTCGTGCTCGGCGACTTCGAGGAGTTCCTCACGGTGCCCGGCTACCGGTTGCTCGTGCAGTCCGACGACGGACCCCCGCCAGCTACCGGCCGATGACGACGCTCACGTACGCGCGCACCCGATGGCGCAGCGGTGCGTCGAGCGACTCCCCGACGCCGATCTGACCATGCGCCGCCGGCGTGCCGGCTACCGGGATGGCCGCCATCGAGCCCGTCCACTCGACGCCGACGACCCGGTTCCAGGCGGCGAAGCGCTCGCTGCCTGGCGCCGTCGAGCCGGCCCAATAGTAGAGCGAGAGTGGTTGTCCGGTGAGCGTTGCTTTATAAGTCAACGCTGATGAGCCCAGTCTGATCCCCAACGGCAGCGCGGGCATCGCGATCCGCTGAGAAAGGAGTGCCGCATCGATCAGCGGCGACTCGCCGCCTCCGAGGCTGAGTTGCTCGAACGGCGGCGCGTCGCTCGATACCCGGCCATAGGTGGCGGCGGCGCGCACCGGAATCGGCGCTCGGCCGCCCAGCGCCACCGACGCCGACACCAGCGCACGCCGGAACGCGGCGTCGAACGACCGGCCGGTCGAGATATCGGCGCTCAACGCTTCCGAGACGGTGGCGGCGCTGCCGCGCTGGAGCCAGGCCGCCGACAGCGCACCGAAGGCGAGCGAGCGATCGGCCGCGCCCAACGGTCCCGCCAGACCGCGAACCCGCCCGATGCTGCCGCCGAGACGCGCGCGCGCCGCCCACGTGTCGAAGCTCCAATCGTCGTCGACCGCAAGCTCGCCGCCGCTCAGCCTCGTATCGAGCAGCGCCGCGCCGGGAACCGGCGTGCGGGACGCACTCGGCCGCTGTCCGGCGTCGAACGCGCGGAGCTCGAAGCTGGGGCGCGATCCCCGCCAGTCCGCGGCGAGCGAGCCGCCGCGCCAAGCCGAGGGATCGCCGAACGCTCCCTGCGCTAGAATTCTGGTCCGGCCAATCAGGTCCATGGACACGACGCCGAGCGCCGCGCCCAGCCCATCGGCGTCGGCTTCGGGCAACGGCAGCCAGCGAAGCGATCGCGCTCCGAAGCCATATCCGCGGGGCGACGAGACGGTGTTCGAGTCGAGACGGGCGGGCGTCGTCGGTACATCGGGGACCGCCGGCGCGAACGACGACGAGAGCACGAGCGGAGGTTCTGCAGTCGTCGCGTCGATGCGCCGTAGGTCGTAGCCGCGGGAATAGAGCGAGAGAAACCAGATCGAGCCGTCGCGCCGATCGACCGCCGGCGCGACCGCTGCGCCGGTGACGCCGGTCAGACGACGCCAAGCGGAGTCCGGGCCACTGACTCGGCGCCTGTACAGGTTCGGCACGCCGCCCGGATCTCCGACCGCGATCAGTGTTTGATCATCGCGCCACGCGGCGTCGTACCAGTTGGCGGTGTTGTCGCCCGATGCATCGACTGGAGAATTCCCCGAGGCGGGCACGACGCGGAGCTCCCACTTTCTTCCGCGATTCACCGAGACGACGAAGCGCGTGCCGTCGGGCGACCAGCGCGGGCGATAATAGGTGACGGTCGGGCTTCCGCTGAGAAGCGTGCGGACCGATCCCGAGGAGAGATCGACTACCACGACGTCGCACCAACCGGCGCGGCAGCGCGTGGCGATCGCCGAACGCCCGTCCGGCGCCGGGTCCGCGTCGCGAACCGATGCGCCGCGCGTGATCCGCCGAACGGAGCCGCGAGACGGATCCCAGAGATAGAGATCCGCGGCGAGTGTGCCGTCGCCGCGCGGCGTGTTGCGCCACACGAGTACGCGCCCGTCGCGCAGGAAGCGCGGCGAATCGTACCCGCTGCCCCCCTTTGCGCGCAGCGTGGCGAGCACGCGCTTTGGCGGCGGGTAGATCGCGCGCGCCGGAACGTCTTCCGGATCGCGCGAGAGAAGAATCGAATCGCGGTGTGCGCGGCCGGTGTCGGGCTCCGGCGCGGTGCTCCAGATGACGACGCGCGACGGTTCGATCGGAGAGCGCAGCACGATTGCCGCTCGCCGGCCATCGGTCGAGATGCTCGGGTCGCCCGTGCTCCATGCAAGGCGCTGTACGATGCGTCCGCTATCGGCTCCCGCGGCGGCGATCGCGCGCGCCGCGTCCAGTGAGCTGGCGGTGAGCTCGGCGGTGAACCGGCCGTACAGCGCTCGTGCCGATTCGCCGAACACGCCGACGAACGCGGCGTCGAAGTCGCGCTGCTGGCGCGCGGTCATACGCCGCCACAGGTGCACGAGGCGCGAGTCGCCACCGCGCGCCGCGAGCCACTCGAGGAACGCCGAACCGGCGAGGTACGCGAACTCCCCTCCTTCGTAGGCGCCGGACGCATCGAGCTGATCGTACCGCGGCAGCTGCCCCTCGAGCGCCCATTGACGAAGGTACGCCGCGCGCCAGCTGCCGTGCGGACGCCCGGATCCGGTCACGCGCCCCTCGATGTACGTCGCATATCCCTCGAGCACCCAGCGCGGCGCGTTCAGCGAGATCGGGCCCAGGTCGGCGGGAAGCAGCTGCCAGAGCCGCCGCATGCTGGCATTCCGGGACGGCCGCACGAGGTGCGCGATGTGCCCGAACTCGTGCGACACGAGCATCTCGCCCCAGTCGGTGAACTCGCCGATGTCCTCGCGCGGATCGGCGGGCGCGGCCCAGAGGTAGATGACCGGCTGATTGATGAATGCCCAGGCCGAGCCATTCGCGATCTCGTACGGATCGTCGACCACGACATGCACACGGTGGGTCGGCGTGTAGCCGACGATGGCCGACACCGCGGAATCGATTGCGTCGGCGTGCGCGGCAACGTGCCGCGTCCACGCCTCCAACTCGGTCGGATAGTGGAAGGCGAAGTGCCCGGTTTCGATCGTTCGCCAGGGCAGCCATGAACGCACGACGAACTGGGCGTGAACGGCAGGCGCGGCGAGCACGACGAGTGCGCTCGCTCGCGCGACGCGCCGCAGCAGACCCCGCACCGTCTCGATCGACAAAAAAGAAAGGACGGGGCGTCGCCCCGTCCTCGATCGCGCGATCATATCAGTTTGCTCGTGCTCACATCCCGTCGCTCGACCGTTCAGGGGCGGGGAGGCTCGCCATCGCTGCGCGCGTCGAGGCGCTCCTGACGTTGTTCACCGAGCCGATCGGTGAGCCAGGTGCCCGGTATCACGAACAGCGGTGTGAGAAAGAATCCGAGGAGCGTATTGAGCCACACCAGCGCGACGTAGAACAGGCCAAGGCCGATGCTGACCCAGAGCGTGCCGAGGGGACCGTGCGTTTCCAAAGCGTGTGCTCCCGAAGAATGAGTCGCGAACGTCCGAAGTATACCGGAGCCTCGACCGGCGTTCCAGGGTCTGTGCAGCTCGGGGAGACGACCCGGGGTATGTTATGCCCATGAGCCGGTATGCCGGGATTCGCCGCGCGAACGAGATCGATCGCGAGCTGCAGAACGCGGTCGCCGAGGCATGCCGTCGCGCGCTGGCGCGCTATGCGAGAATTGCGCTCGCGGTCTCCGGCGGAATGGACTCGATGGTGCTGCTCGAGCTGGCGGCGAGCGTGCTCCCCGGCGACCGATTGATCGTCGCGACGTTCGACCATGGAACGGGAGCTGCCGCAACCGCCGCGGCGTCGCTGGTGGCGCGCCGGGCCGCCGCGCTCGGCGTGAGATGCGTGGCAGGCGAACGCTCGAGTGGCGGCGAACCCGCGGACTCATCCGAGGCCGCGCTTCGAGACGCGCGTTGGGAATTTCTCCGTCGAGTGGCCGGAGAATGGAATGCCGCGGTGGCAACGGCGCACACGCGCGACGACCAGATCGAGACGGTGCTCATGCGCGTGCTGCGCGGTGCGGGCGCGCGCGGTCTCGCCGGCCTGTACGCCCCGAGCTCGACGGTCCGCCCGTTGCTGGGGTTCAGACGCCTGAAAATCGCCGCGTTCGCCACGTCGCACAGCGTGCCGTGGGTGGAAGATCCGTCGAATACGTCGCGGCGCTACCTGCGCAATCGCGTGCGGCACGACCTGCTGCCGGCGCTCCTCGCGGTGAATCCGACGATCGACCGCGAGCTGCTGGCGGTCGCGGCGCGCGCCGGCGAATGGCGAAAGCGGGTCGAGGAGTTGGCGGCGCCGATGGTCGCTACCGCGTCGGCTGACGGCGTCGACGTCGATGCCGCCGCGCTTCGTCGCTGTGGGCGACCGGCTCTCGGCGTGCTCTGGCCGGCGTTCGCGGCGCGCGCCGGGGTGGCGCTCGATCGCCGCGGAACGCAGCGGCTCGTCGAATTCACGGCAAACGGTCGGGTCGGTTCGAGAGTCCAAGTAGCAGGGGGTTGGCAGGTCGTGCGGTCGCGTGACGCGTTCCAGCTTCGACCGTCAGCACCCAAC
>DATNAT010000201.1:0-8787 GCA_035572355.1 Gemmatimonadaceae bacterium | reverse complement strand
GGGCGCAACCGGCACCGATCGCGAGCGCGGCCGCAAGTACGACGGTGAACGGAACGGGTGCAACGCGATGCGTCGTCATTGCTCCTCGACGTGGCGTGGCGCGATCAGGTCGGCCGACCGGCCCGCGTCTCCCGGCTCGATCGGCCGGAAGCTCAGATCCCATGCGAGCCAGAGCGTACGAGAGAACGGAAAGAACAGGAATGGCAACACTACGCACAGCGAGGCGGCGACGATCTCGATCGCGGTCCACGGCTGATGTGGCGAGGACGCGATCATCCAGACGATTGGAATGCCGATCGCGAGAACCTCACCGGCGACGAGATTGAAGACGTAGGCGCCGATCCAGAAATCCGACCGCTCACCTCGCTCGAGCGCCAAACCGCAGGTCGGACAGCGATCCTTCATTGAGAGCCAGGTTCGGAAGATCGCGTGCCCTCCACAGCGCGGGCAGCGCAGGAGAAGCGCACGACGAAACTTCGCAGCGACGCTGGAACGCGCCGGCCCCGGCCCGGCCGCGGTCACACGCTGCGCGGTCCGCCGCCTCGCCCGAGATAGAGCAGCTGCTTGCCGATCGCGACATGCACGGCGATGAGCGCGAGCACGACGACCGCGACGCTGATCCACGTGACGACGGAGAGCTCCGGTTTCATGCCGCCAAGCGACGTGTGCCGGCTGATCCAGGCGACGTACAGGAACAACACGACGAATCCGAAGCAGGCGCCGAAGGCGCCGAGCCCGGCCAGGCGAGCAATTTTCGGTGGCATCAGATCTCCCTGACGACTGGTGAAGCTGGTGTAACAGGAAAACTCTCCAGCCGGTGGGGGACGCGCAACCTGATCAGCGTTGGACGTTTGACGCCGATCGTGGATCGTGGATCGTAGCGGCTCAGCGATGAGCGGTGAGTGCGAAGCGTGAGCTAGCTCCGCGACCACAAAGCCGTTCGGCCTCGGCTCGTCGCACTCGCGGGTCAGTTCGCACGATCCGTTTGATCCGTGCTGCTATCCGTTGAATCCGTATCCCGCTGTCGCCGGTGGGGCGTCCCGAGCGGCATTCCTCGCGGCGAGTCGGGTTGGAACACAGTGGGCGCGGGTACCGCGAACGAGCGCGAATCGACGCGTCGCACCGGGCTAGACGGGAACGCGTACGATCCACGATCCACGCGCCTTACGCTCCTCGATACACGTCCGCGCCACCGCTCGTGACGCGGTGAGAGATCAGTGGGAGCGGCGGCTCGGCTTCGTCGGCGATCGTGATAGCCGCCTTGAGCGCTTGGCGGCCGGCGCCGATCCCAGCGCGGTCGCGAGCGAAGATGGTTGCGAGCGGCTCGCCGGCCTCGACCCAATCGCCGGGGCGCGCCGTGATGACGAACCCAACCGATGGATCGATCACGTCGTCGACATGTGAGCGACCACCGCCCATCTCGACGATCGCGCGGCCGATCGGCTTGGGCTCGACACGCGCGACGAACCCGCGTCGCGCTGCGGGAAATAGCTCGCATTCCGCCGCCTGCGGCAACACCGCGGGATCGTCGACCACCCCTGGGTTCCCACCCTGCGCGTCGATGATCTGCTGAAACCGCTCGGCGGCGCGACCCGTGCCGACCGCCTTCTCCAGCTCGCGGCGTGCGACGTCGATGCTCGGCGCGACGCCGGCGAGCACCACCATCTCCGCAGCGAGCGCGTACGTGACCGACATCAGATCAGCCGGCCCCTCGCCTTTGAGCGCGGCGATCGCCTCTTCGACCTCGAGCGAATTGCCGCAGGCACGGCCGAGCGGGCGGTCCATCGCCGTGACCAGCGCAACGCAGGCGCAGCCGTGGTCCGCGCCAAGCTGAATCATCAGATCGGCCAGCTCGAGCACACGTTCTAGCTCGGGAAGAAACGAGCCGCTGCCGCGCTTCATGTCGAGCACGAGACCCGAGAGATCCTCCGCCAGCTTCTTGCTCATGATGCTCGCCGCGATGAGCGGAATGGACTCGACGGTCGCCGTCGCGTCGCGCAGCGCGTACATGCGGCGGTCGGCGGGTGCGATCTCCGGCGTCTGGCCAATCATCGCGCACCCCAAACGCTCGATCTGTTCGCTCGCTTGCGCGAGGGTGAGATCGGTGCGAAAACCCGGGATGGATTCGAGCTTGTCGAGCGTTCCGCCGGTGTGGCCGAGCGAGCGGCCGGACATCATCGGCACCGCGACGCCGACCGAGGCGACGAGCGGCGCGAGAACGAGCGACACTTTATCACCGACGCCGCCGGTCGAATGCTTGTCGATGCGCGCGCGCCCGAGATGTGACAGATTCAGCCGGTCGCCGCTGTCGAGCATCGCTTCGGTGAGCGCCGCGGTCTCGGCGCGGTCCAGGCCGCGGAGAAAGCAGGCCATGAGCAGCGCCGCCATCTGATAGTCGGGAACGTGGCCTTTGGCGTAGGCCAAGGCGAGGGCGCGCCACTCGCCGGCCTCGATCCGGCCGCCGTCGCGCTTTCGTTCGATCAACCGGTGTGCGAGCATTGAAGCGTCTGCGGGGTATAAAGAACGAGGCATCCCACTTCGTGGAGCATCGCATGAGACTGCGCATGGCCGCGCTCGCGCTGTCGACGACGTTGACGTCGGGCGTCGTCCGAGCGCACGCACAAACTGCCGCCGAGCACTTGGCGGCCGGCGACCGCGCCCATGCGGCGCTCGACATCACGACGGCACTCCGCGAATACGAGGCGGCGATTGCCGTCGATTCGACCAATTACGATGCGCTCATCAAGGCCGCGCACGATGCCGTGGACCTCGGTGAGTTCAACCCCAGCGCCGATGCGCGCACGGCGCTGTACCGAAGGGCAGAACAGTACGCGCGGCGCGCCGTCGCGGCAAATCCCAACGACGCGGCGGGCCACTTCGAGTTGGCGCGCGCCGTCGGCCGCAATGCGCTGACGATGGGCTCGCGCGACCGGGTGAAGTACGCCGGCGTGGTGCGCGACGAAGCGTTGAAGACGTTAGCGATCGACCCGAAGCACGCCGGAGCGCTGCACGTGATGGGGCTATGGAACGCCGAAGTGATGCGCCTCAACGGTCTGGCGCGCATGGTCGCCAAGACTTTCCTCGGCGGCGGCGTGTTCGGCCAAGCGAGCTGGGACAACGCGCAGCACTACCTCGAGCAGGCGGTAGCGCTCGACTCGGCGCGCATCACACATCGCCTCGACCTCGGCGCCGTGTACGAGGATCGTGGAGAGAAAGCGAAAGCGATTGCGCTCTACGAATGGATCGCGCGCGCCCCGGTCACGGACTACAACGATCCGAAGTACAAGGAGCTGGCGGCCGAGCGACTCAAGAAGCTTCGCTGAGCTCTTGGCGCTCGTGCCGGCGGGCATTGCGACGCGCACGGCGGCGGCGGCGCATCCGGCGCAGCTCCTCGCCGAGATCGTCCCAGGCGTCGCGGCTGCGATGTCGAAGGCGCCGCCCGCGGCGGGCGAGCGCGTGGCGCGCGTCGGCGCCCGATAGCGGTGCAAACAGCAATGCCGCTCCGGCGCCGAGCACGATCCCCAAGCCGAGTCCGGCGGCGAACACGCCGAGGCCGAACGGATCGTTCGGGCGATCGGTCGAGGTGGCCGACCGCGGCAGCGGTCGGGCTGGGGGCCGCGCGCTCTCGCCGGGGCGCGGCAAGGCGCCGAGCATTATAGGTTTCCCCCGCTTCGCTGGACCGGCATAGGCCATTATTGGACGAGCCTCGGTTCGTGGTAAGAAACTTGCGGCTTCCGTGTGTCCGAAGGCGCTGTCGCGCGGTGATTCGGGCCCCACTTGCCGGCTGTTCTAGTCCGGCATCCTGTCTCGCCGTTTCGCAGTATCCCCCTCACGAGCTGTGTCGAGACGCCCAGCAGGGACTGGCATCCAGTCCTGCCACGGCGTAAGGAAACTCATGAGCGCGAACGGCAAGGGAAAAACCGTACTTCTCGTCGAAGACAACGAGGATAACCGCATCGTCTATTCCACGATTCTGCGCCATTTCGGCTATTCGGTCACCGAGGCGCTGAACGGTGAAGAGGGGATCGCCAAGGCGAGGACGGAGAAGCCGGATCTCATCCTCATGGATATTTCGATCCCCGTGATCGACGGGTGGGAGGCGACGCAGGTGCTGAAGCACGACCCGCAGACGCGCGACATCCCGATCATCGCGTTGACGGCGCACGCGCTCGCCGCCGACCGCGAGAAAGCGATGGAAGTCGGCTGCGACGGCTATCTGGCCAAACCGTGCGAGCCGCGGGCCGTGGTGGCGGAAGTGCAACGCTTCCTCGGGAAGGGCGATGGATCCGCGGCGTGAGCCAGACCGTGCACGCATCCTGATCGTCGACGATCACGAGGACAACGTCGAGCTCCTCCGCGCTCGCCTCGAGTCGTGGGGATACACGCCGGAAACGGCGGGCGACGGCGCCGAAGCGCTGACCAAGGTCGAAGAAGCGCCTCCCGACCTCATCCTCCTCGACGTGATGATGCCGAAGATCGACGGCATCGAGGTGGCGCGGCGAGTGAAGGGGAACGACTCCCTGCCCTTCATTCCGATCATCATGCAGACGGCGCTCGACACGACCGAGAGCAAGGTCGAGGGGCTGGAGGCCGGGGCCGACGACTACATCACCAAGCCGATCGACTTCGCCGAGCTCAAGGCGCGCGTCAAGTCGATGCTCCGCATCAAGCGGTTGCAGGAAGCGCTGGAAGAGCGCGAGCGTCAGCTCCTCGAAGCAAACGAGCGACTGCGCTACATGTCGCAGACCGACGCGCTGACGTCGATCGCCAACCGGCGCCACCTCGAGGAGCGCCTGGACGAGATGTTCGAGCACGCACGGCGGCTGTCCGAGCCATTCGCCTGCGTCATGTGCGATCTCGATCGGTTCAAGAGCGTCAACGACACCTACGGACACCAGGCGGGCGACGCGGTGCTCAAGCAGTTCGCGCGCATTCTGCGCGCCGAGGTGCGCGAAATCGATCGCGTGGGGCGCTACGGCGGGGAGGAGTTCATGCTCCTGCTGCCCGGCACCGTCCTCGACGCCGCGGTGACCTTCGCCGAAAGGGTGCGCAAACAAGTCGAAGGCAATACATTCACGTTCGACGGCAAGTCGATTCGCCGGACGGCGAGCTTCGGCGTGTCGGCCTGGCCGCATCCGCGGGTCGCCGACTGTGACACGCTGGTGCGCGCGGCCGACGACGCGCTGTACGTCGCCAAAGAAACGGGACGCAATCGCGTCGTACGCTTCGACAGCACCGAATACAACGAGCATCTTGCGGCGGACGATGGATCACACGAACCCACCCGAGCCGACGTACACGCCCCCCACCAGCCAGGACCCCCTCCCGTCGCAGACGCCGGGGTCCGTTGGGAGCATTGACGGCGACCTAGCTGGCGGCGACGCCGCCCACCTTCGGTCGCGGATCGCCGAGCTGCAGCGCGAGCGCGACCATCTGCTCGCCGTCGTCGACATTCTGCAGGACATCTCCACGTCGCTGCACTTCGTCGACATCCTGCAGACGATCTCGCGGAAGATGGGCGAGTCGTTCGAGCTCGACCGGTGCGCGATCTTCCTGTCCGGCGACGCCAACGAGGTCCGCCTCGTCGCGAGCTACGAGGATCCGACGATCCGCAACCTCGTCGTCGACCTCAATCGCTATCCCGAGCTCAAGCGCACCTTCGAGACCGGCGAGACGGTGTTCATCCCGGACGTCGCCACGGAGCCGTCGCTGCGGACCATCCGGGCCACGCTCGACGCGCGCGGTGTGCGCGCGATCGTCGTCGTGCCGATTCAATGGCAGGGCACGGTGATCGGCGCAATTTTCCTCCGCACGCGGCGCGACGCCGAAGCGTTCTCGAACGCCGACATGCACTTCTGCCAGGTGATCGCGTCGCTCACGGCACGTGCGCTGCGCAACGCGCACCGGTTCGAAGCGCTGCTCCACGACCAGAAAGAGGCCAGCCGCGACCAACGCCGCGCCGACCTGCAGCGCGTCGCGCTCATCGCGTTCGTGCGCCGGCTGCTCGACCGCCATACGTCAACGGCGGACCACGTGTGGGCGGAAACGCTGTTGCCCAAGGCCTCCGATGAGGAGCTGGAGCGGCTGGTGACGGTCGCGATGCAAGTCATCGATGAAGAAGCCAAAGGATAGCGCGACCGAAGACGCCGCTCGCGCCGCGACACTCCGGGAACAGCTCGAGCGCGCCTCCTACGAGTACCACGTCCTCGACCGGCCGTCGATCAGCGACGCCGAGTACGACCGGATGTACCGCGAGCTGCTGATGCTCGAGGAAGCACACCCCGAGCTGCGCACCGCCGACTCGCCGACGCAGCGCGTCGGCGCCGAACCGGCGAGCGCGCTCGCCAAGCACACACACCTCGTGCCGATGCTCTCCCTCGCCAACGCGTTCAACGAGGAAGAGCTCGCGGCGTGGGAAGAGCGGCTCATTCGTCTCGCCGGCGACGACGTGCGCGCTTCGGGCTACACCTGCGAGCTCAAGATCGACGGCGCCGCGGTGAGCCTCACCTATCGCGAGGGCGTGTTCGTCGAAGGCACGACGCGCGGCAACGGCACGATCGGCGAGGCGGTCACCGCCAACCTGCGCACGCTGCGCGACATCCCGCTCCGACTGCAGGGCACGGACCACCCGTTCATGATGGAGATTCGCGGCGAAGTCTTCATGCCCTTCTCCAGCTTCGAGCGGATGAACGAAGAGCGCGTGGCGCAGGGGCTGCCCGTGTTCGCCAATCCGCGCAACTCGTCGGCCGGCGCGCTCCGTCAGCTCGATCCCAAGGTCACGGCCGCGCGGCCGCTCCGCTTTTTCGGCTACGCGATCGCCGTTCCCGACGGCGAGGATCTCCCCGTCGCCACGCAGAGCGACCTGCTGGCCACGCTCGAGTCGTGGGGTATTCCGGTAGCGCCGCATCGCTGCCGCTGCGCCAAGCTCGACGAAGTGCACGTCTGGGCGCGCGACGTCGAGCATCGCGTTCGCGGCGAGATCGACTTTGCGATCGACGGCGCCGTGGTCAAGGTCGACAACCTCGCGCTCTGGCCGGACTTGGGCGTGGTCGGCGGCCGCGAGCCGCGGTATGCCATCGCCCGCAAGTTCGCGCCCGACATCGCCGAGACGTCGTTGCTCGCCATCGAGGTGAACGTCGGCCGCACCGGAACGATCAATCCGTACGCGGTGCTCGAGCCGGTGGAGATCGGCGGCGCTCAGGTCCGGCTGGCGACGCTGCACAACTTCGATCTCGTGGCGCGAAAAGATCTGCGTGTCGGCGACGTGGTGCAGGTCAAGCGCGCCGGCGAGGTGATTCCGCAGATCATAGGACCGGTGCCGGACAAGCGGGACGCGGCCGATCCTCCGGCGCCATACGTGCCGCCGACGATGTGCCCGAAATGCGGCACGGCGCTCGTCGCCGGCAGCGAGAAGGGGATGCTCTACTGCCCCAACTTCGAGTGCCCCGGCCGCCAGCTCGAAGGTCTCGTCCACTTCGCGTCGCGCGGCGCGATGGACATTCGAGGACTCTCATACGCTCGCCTTGCCCAGCTGATCGACGCCGGCCTGGTCCACGACGCGGCGGACCTCTACGACCTTTCGTCACCCCAGCTCGCCGAGCTCGAGCGCCTGGCCGACAAGAGCGCCGACGCCCTGGTGGCGGCGATTGCCGCGTCCAAGGCGCAGCCGTTGTCGCGGCTGCTGTTCGCGCTCGGCATCGAGCACGTCGGCGAGATTGCCGCCAAACAGATCGCCCGGCACTTCGCGACGATGCAGGCCATCGCGGCCGCGACGGCAGACGACATTCTCGCCGTGCACGGAATTGGCGAAACGATCGCCGAGTCGATCGCGGCCTGGTTCGCCGATCCCCAGGCGCGGTCGCTGGTCGAGCGACTGCGCGAGCGCGGCCTGACGATGGACGAGCCCCGCACTTCGACCGGCGAAGCGCTCAAGGGACTCACGGTCGTGATCACCGGGTCGCTGCCGACGCTCTCCCGAGAGCAGGCCGCCGCCCTCGTCGAGGCGAACGGCGGCCGGGTGTCGAGCAGCGTGTCGAAAAAAACGAGCTTCGTCGTTGTGGGAGACGACGCCGGCAGCAAATTGGAGAAGGCGCGCCAGTTGGGGGTCGAGACGATCGACGAGGCGGAGCTGCTGCGCCGGGTGTCTCGAGGCGCGGGGGACTAGCCGGCGCCCGACGCGATAGATTGGAGAATCCTGATCGACCATCGCCAGCGGCACACCAGGTTCGGTGACGCGGTCAACCCGAGGAGAGCTTGATGTCACAGCCGATCGACCTGCCGGAAAACGCGCTCGTCGCGCTGACGCGGGATTCCCTGCTCGCGCTGCGCACCGCGCTCTTCCGCGACGTGGGCCCGGGCGCCGCTGCGCTCCTCCAAGAGGCAGGCTACGCCGGAGGCCAAGCGCTCTACGAGGCGTTCGGGCATTGGTTGGCGTCGCGCGGCCTCGGCGACCCGGAATCGCTCGCCGCGGCGGACTTCGGCGAGCGAGCGACCGAGTTTTTCCGCAGCGCGGGCTGGGGCTCGATGCAGCTCGGCACTCTCGCCTCCGTCGCGACGGTCGACTCCGAGGATTGGGCGGAGAGCGACCCGGCGTATCCGCTCGAGTTTCCAGGATGCTACTACACGGCCGGCGTCCTCGCCGACTTGTTCGGTCGCTTGGCGGGCGAGTCGCTCGCCGTGATGGAAGTCGAATGCCGGTCCATGGGAGCGCCGCGCTGCCGGTTTCTCGTCGGGAGCGCCGACACGATGCAGCGCGTCTACGACGACATGGGCAACGGCATTCCGTAC
>DATNAT010000200.1:0-11800 GCA_035572355.1 Gemmatimonadaceae bacterium | reverse complement strand
ATGAGCGTCAGATCGTCGTCGCGGAGAGACGGGTGATCGAGTCCCATCGCGGCACCGAGCCGGCGGAAGATCTCGCTGTTCGGCAGCGATTCGCCGAGCGGCGCGATCGACGGGCGGTTGAGCGAGACGTAGTGGTGGCCGTAGGAGAGGTGAAGGTCCCAGTGCTCGAGCTGCGTCGTGGCCGGCAGCAGGAAGTCGGCGTAGTCGGCGGTGTCCGTCTGAAAGTGCTCGAGCACGACGGTGAACAGATCATCGCGCGACAGCCCGCGCAGCACGGCGGTTCGATCTGGGGCGACAGCGGCCGGATTCGAGTTGTAGACGACGAGCGCGCGGACCGGAGGTCCTCCGACGCCGGCGTCCGCGGTGGTCAACGCTTCGCCGAGGCGGATCATGTTGATCGTCCGCACGGGCGACGAGAGATCGGGCCGCTCGAGGGCGCGCTTGTCGAAGGCGAAGTTGGCACTCGACGAGAGCTGCACGCCGCCGCCGGCGCGCCGCCAGTGGCCGGTGAGCGCGGGCAGACAGGCAATCGTGCGCACGGCCATGCCGCCGCCGCCGTGGCGCTGGAGCCCGTAGTTCACGCGAATGAACGCGGCGCGCGACCGGCCGTATCGCTCGCCCAACGAAACGATCGTCTCGATTGGAATGCCGGTGATCGCGCTGACGCGGTCCGGTGGATAGTCGCGAACGCGCTCGCGCAGCTGGTCGAAGCCGAGCGTGTGCGCGGCGATGTAGTCGCGATCCTCGAGCCCGCGCTCGAGCAGCACGTGCATCATGCCAAGGGCGAGCGCGGCGTCGGTGCCTGGACGAATGCCGATCCACTCGTCGCACTGCGCAGCCGTGCGTGTGCGGATGGGATCGATCGCGATGATCGGCGCGCCTTTGGCCCGCGCCTCGAGCACGAAGGGCCAGAGGTGAGGATTCGCGGTGAGCGTGTTCGTGCCCCAGAGGAGCACGAGGTCGCTCTCGGGGATGCCTTCCGGGTCCGCGCCCACGTTGGCGCCGACGGTCATCTGCATGCCGACGGTTCCCGCCATCGAACAGATCGTGCGATTGAGCTTCGACGCGCCAATCAGGTGAAAGAGCCGCCGATCGATCGACGAGCCCTGCACCATGCCCATCGTGCCGGCGTACGAGTACGGCAGGATCGACTGCGGCCCGTCACTCGAACGGCGGATGTCGCCCAAGCGCGCCGCGATCTCGGCCAGCGCGTCTTCCCACGACACGCGCTCGAACTTGCCGGAGCCCTTGGCGCCGACCCGACGCATTGGATACAGAACGCGTCCCGCGTGGTAGGTGCGCTCGATGTACCGGTTGACCTTCGTGCAGAGAAAGCCGCGGGTGAAGGGGTGATCCGGATCACCCGCGACGCGAACGGCGCGGCCGCGTTCGACCGTGACGAGCATGGCGCAGGTGTCGGGGCAGTCGTGGGGGCAGGCGCCGCGAACCACAGTCTGCTCGAGGGCGGTGTCGGGCGAGAATTGAACGGCCACGGGCGCTCCGACGCGGAATTCAGCCAAGCTGCAGCCAAACTTCAGCCGAGTTTCAGCCGAGATTGATCGGGAATGGCGGACCTTCTCAAGCTATGATCCTCGACCGTACCCAACCAGTGGCCCGGAAGGTGCAACCCGTGCGGGCTGGTGTTCCCTCGCCTGTCAGCGAGCGGACAGAACGAACTCATTACATCACGCGAACTTGCTGATCTGCCCACGGTCTTGACACGCTTTCTGGGTCCGGTAAGTTTTAGCGCCGCTCCTTTACCGAGCGCCCAGATCGCGTGCACGGACCACGCGGAAGAACCTCGACCTACTCTTCAGGAGAATGTCATGAAGCGCCTGGCTTTCGTCGTCGCCGCTGTGATCGCGATTACCGCTTGCTCGAAGGCATCGAACAACGCCGACACCGCCGCTCCCGCCATGGCCCCGGCCCCCGCGCCAGCCACGACCGACACCGGCATGAAGATGGACACGACGAAGAAGGACACGTCGATGATGATGGACACCACCAAGAAGATGGACACGACCAAGAAGATGGACGCCACCAAGAAGACCGGCGGCAAGAAGAAGGGCTGATCGCAGTCGGTACCAGCAGTCTGTTCAGCGGAAGGGCGCGACGACGAGTCGCGCCCTTTTCGCGTCCGCCCGCATCCCGCCTGACGGCGGCCGCCTCCTTTCTCCCGCCTGAGGGTAGAAAAGCCTTGCGCCGCCGGCGCCCCCGCACCTTCATTGCAGCAGAAATCCAATTCGCCGGCGCTCACGGAGACTCACGTGCCGTCACACACCCCCGAGACCCTCGGCGCTCTCAAGCGCTCACCGTACGGCGTTCCCGACCGCGCGTTCCGGTCCGTCAAGAACGAGATGCGCCAGAATCTGCTCGACCGACTCTGTCAGGGCGGCTCGCTCTTTCCCGGCGTCATCGGCTATGACGACACCGTCATGCCGCAGATGGTCAACGCCATTCTCTCCAAGCACAACTTCATCCTGCTCGGCCTTCGCGGTCAGGCCAAATCGCGCATCCTGCGCGCGCTCGTCACGCTGCTCGACGACGCGATGCCGATCGTCGCCGGCAGCGAGATCAACGACAATCCATTCGCGCCGATCTCCAAGTACGCGCGCAACCTGATCGCCGAAGCGGGCGACGACACGCCGATCGCCTGGGTCGGACGCGAGAACCGCTACGTCGAAAAGCTCGCCACGCCCGACGTGACCATCGCCGATCTGATCGGCGATCTCGATCCGATCCGCGCCGCGCGCGGCGGGCACATGCTTTCGGACGAGTTGACCATCCATTACGGGATGCTGCCGCGGGCCAACCGCGGCATCTTCGCGCTCAACGAGCTGCCCGATCTCGCCGGCAAGGTGCAGGTCGGGTTGTTCAACGTGATGCAGGAGGGCGATGTCCAGATCAAAGGCTACCCCATTCGCCTGCCGCTCGACGTCGAGCTCTGCTTCACCGCCAATCCCGAGGACTACACGGCGCGCGGCAAGATCATCACACCGCTCAAGGACCGCATCGGCAGCGAGATCACGACGCATTATCCATCGAGCGTCGAGCTCGGAATGGACATCACGCGGCAGGAAGCGTGGACGGAGCGCGACGGCCGGCCAATCCGCATTCCCGACTTCATCGCCGAAGTGATCGAGCGCGTCGCGTTCGAGGCGCGCAACGATCGCCGCATCGACAAACGCTCCGGCGTGTCGCAGCGGATGCCGATCACCGTGATGGAGAACGTCGTGTCGAACGCCGAGCGCCGCGCCGTCGTGACGGGCGACGCCGAGATCGTGCCGCGCATCTCCGACATCTACGCGGCGCTGCCGGCGATCACGGGCAAGATCGAGCTCGAGTACGAAGGTGAGTTGATCGGCGGCACGGCGATCGCGCGCGAGCTGATTCGCCGGTCGGCCGACACGACCTTTCACGATCGCGCCGGCGGCGTGAACGTCGACGAGATCATCATGTGGTTCGACGAAGGCGGCGCGCTGCAAGTCGCCGACGACGCACGGGCCGATCTCGCGCTCAAGGGCTTCGCGATCGTGCCGGATCTCTCGCAGATCGTGCACCACGTCGGCCTGGCGCCGGAAGACGATCCGGCGATGACGGTGTCGGCCTGCGAGCTCGTGCTCGAAGCCCTCGTGGCGCGCAAGAAAATTTCACGCTCCGACGGCGGCCAGTATGGACGCGCCACACCCGAGCCGCGCCGCCGTCCCAATCAGGATCTCTTCGGCGGCGGCCTATCGTGACGCGAGGAATCTCGGTGCGCGTCGCGACGCTCGACGACCTGCCCACGGTCGTCGAGCTTCGGCTGGCGCTGCTCCGAGAGTACGGCGATCACGAGCTGTATCGCGACCTGCATCCCGACGCGGCGCGGCGCGCCTACGATCTCTACCGCGCCCAGCTCGCGTCCAGCTACGAGTCGATCTTCCTCGCCGAGCGCGGCACTCACGCCGTCGGGATTCTGCGCTGCGTCGACACGCCCGGCTCGCCGCTGCTGCTCCCCGATCGCTTCTGCTACGTGTCTTCCGTCTACGTGCGGCCCGCCGTGCGGCGGCACGGTGTGTTGCGCATGCTGCTCGACGCCGCCGAGAGCTGGTGCGTCGATCGCGGACTGACCGAGATGCGACTGCACAACTCCGCCGCCGCGCGCGTTGCCGCGCGCACCTGGGGCGCTCTCGGCTTCGACGTGGTGGAAGAGGTGCGCCGCCGCGTCATCGAGTCGGATCGTACCGCGCATGCCGCCGCGGGCGCGCGGGCGAACGCGTACTGATCGATCGATGCCCGTCATCACGATCTCGCGTATGTACGGCTCGGGCGGGTCCGAGGTCGCCGAGCGCGTCGCCCACACACTCGGCTGGTCGCTGTTCGACAATACTATGATCGAAAAAGTCGCCGAACGCTCGGGGCTGAGTCCGGCCGAGGTGTCGGCGCAGGACGAGCGCGTGCCGTCGATCGTCGAACGGATCGCCACTGCCCTGTCCCTTGGCTCGCCGGAGATGATGCCGCCCGTGCCCGCCGGTCCGATGGAGACGACGGAAGAGCGTGTGGTTGCCGTGACGCGCCGCGTGATCGAGGAGGCGGTGCAGACCGGACCGGCGGTATTCGTCGGACGAGGCGCGCAGTGTTTGCTCGCCGAGCGCACCGACGCGCTGCACGTGTTCTGTTTCGCGCCGCGGCCAAATCTTCGACGCTACGTGATGGACAAGTTCAGCGTGTCGCAGGACGAGGCCGACCGCGTCGTCGGCGACATGAACAAGCAGCGCGAGCAGTACGTCAAGCGGCACTGGAACCGCAACTGGCTCTCGCCGGACAATTATCATCTGTGCGTGAACACGGGCTGGCTGGGCGTCGAAGGATCGGCGGCGCTGATCGTCGACGCGGCGCGCAGCCACTTCGGCGTGACGACGGTCTGACCGCGAGGTCGTCTAGTCCGAGCGCTTGAGCTCCGACAGCTTGTCGCGTGTCGCGTCGCTGACGAACATGTCGTCGGCGATCGCCGCGATCTCCTCCGCCTGACGCCACTCATCTTCGAGGAGGCCGAGCTCGCCCTCGAGGGCGCGGCGTTCGCTCTCTTCGTGCGTCGCCATCTCCAGCGCGAGTCGCATCTCCTTCGTCAGCTTGGAGAGGGCATGTCCGGGCGGAGGCGCGCCGCGGCTTCGCCCGCGACGGCGAGACAGCGGCGCGTATCCGCCCGCGACGTTCTCGAACAGCTTCGCCGGTTCGGGTGCGCGACCGATCAACTCGACGGCGGTCGCGACTTCGTCCTTCTTCGCGCCGGAGGAATTGATGGCGGGCAGCAGCTTCGCCGCGGCACGCATCGCCTCGTCGCCCATGAGGAGGTGCGACTGTTCCGACTGCGTGTTGAGCGCGCTGGAGCGCATGAGCCGGCCCGTCGGCAACACGATCACTTTGCGCTCGCCGGCAATCGGAACGTGCAGGCCCCAGCCCTCGTCGACGCGGACCACGCTCACGCGATTCAGTTGGTTCAGGCGAATCGCCACCGGCTCGTCGAAGTCGGGCAGGGTGAGACGCGCGCGCACTCGCCGCTGTTGATACAAATTGTTGGCGCTGTTGACGAGGTTCCACAGCCCCCATCCGCCGCCGGCGAGAATCCCCGTCGCTGGACCGGCGATCAATACACCGGCGACGAGCACGCCGGCGCCGGTCGTGTAGATCAGATGTCGCCGCCGCCGCCGGCCGAACTGGTCGCCGTAGCGCCAGGCCGCCATCTCCGGCCGCTGCGGCGCTCCGATCCGCACGAGCTCGAGCCCTTCGCGAATGCGCGCCAGGCCGATGTTGTCGGTCGAGACCCGAAGCCGCGTCGAGGCGAACAACCGCTCACACTCCTCGATCGCCTCCCAGCGCTCCTCGAGCGGCGTGAGATTCCACCGCTCGCACTTGCGGCACACGACCCACAGTCGCCCCTTCGCCGCATCGAACGCGAGACGCCGCCCGATCGGGAAGTGCTCGATCGCCTCGTTCTTTCCGAGGTCGGTGTGGCAGAAGATGCAGGTCGAGTACATCGCGCCGTGCTACTGCGTCCGCAGATCTGGGCGGCGTTCGAAGACGAAGAAGCCGTAGGCGAGCATGATCGCCGCGCCGCCGCCGATCGCCCACGCCACGCCGATCGCGTGAGCCACGCTGCCGGCGAGCAGCGAGCCGAGCACCGACGACAGGCCGACGACGATGAACGAGTAGGCCGCCATCAACCGGCCGCGCAGCTCGTTGGGCACGATGTGCTGGAGCGTCGAGTTGGCGAGCGCGTTGGTGACGATCATCGTGAAGCCGACGCCGAACAGCAGCGGATACGCGAAGGCGGCGTGCCGCACGAGCGAGAAAAGCACGAGCAGAATGCCGTAGGCGTAAGACGACGTGGCGAGGAGCCGCATGCGGTCGTACCGGTCGCCGACCGCGGCAAGCCAGAGCGCGCCGGACACGCCGCCCACGCCGACGCAGGCGAGGAGCGCGCCGTAGCCGCCGGCCTGGAGTCCGAGCTGGTCGCGCGCCACGACCGGCATCAGCGTCAGGTACGGCACGCCGAGGATCGAGTACACCGCCACGTAGCGCATCAGCGCGGCGATGGCCGGCGTGTCGCGCATGAAGCGGATGCCCTCGCGAATTCCCTCGAACGGCGACGCGAGATGCTCGGGCGGCGTCCAGGCGGGCAGCTTGATCATCATCAGACCGCCGATGACGGCGATGTAGCTCAGCGCGTTGATGCCGAAGCACCAGGACAGGCCAAGGCCGGCGATGATCGCGCCGCCGATGCTCGGACCCACGACGCGCGCGATGTTGAACCCGCTCGAGTTGAGGGCGATCGCGCCCGGCAGGTCTTCTCGCCCGACGAGCTCGACGACGAACGACTGGCGCGCCGGAATCTCGAACGCGTTGATCACGCCGTTCGCCGTGGCGAGCGCCAGCAGCCACCCGATCGTGATGTGCTTGCTCCAGGTGAACCACCAGAGGAGCGTGGCCTGGATGCCGAACGCGATCTGGCCGAGCTTGACCAGGCGGAGCTTCTCGGTGCGGTCGGCGACGACGCCGGCGTGGAGCGAGAAGAGGAGCACGGGGAACGATCCGGCAGATGCGACGAGCCCGACGATGAACGGACTATTCGAGAGCTCTAACGCCAGCCAGCCCTGCGCCATCGTCTGCATCCAGGTGCCGATGAGCGACGTCGTCTGGCCGGCCCAGAAGATTCGGAAGTTGCGGTGCCGCTGAAGGGTCTGAAACGGATTGAGCGACGGGACGGCCGCGCTCGCGGCCGGAGTGAGCACGGCCGAGGACGCCGGCGTGGGCGCGCGACTGGCGGGAGGCGAGGACACGATTGGAAAATAGTGGGACGTTGGATGTGGGACGTGGGACGGGCGAGCTCTCGCACCGCCGTTGGCTCCATCTCCATCTCTACGTCTGGCATCTCGAAGCTGGTCTGGTCCAGCGGCGTCGAGATGCCAGTCGGGAGACATGAGGTTCGAGGGGTCAGTCTTGCGCCTCGAGGCTCGTGTCTCCATTGCGGAATCTCGACGTCGACAGCGAGCCCAGCGTCGAGATGTGAGAAATAGAGAGGGAGATGGAGATAGGGGCCGGCGTGAGGGGCGGGGGTTGACGGTCGGCAGCGGGGGCGCAATCGTAATAGTCAGTTCGTCTACATATGCAGACGGTCAGCCCCTTGGTCCCGACCATGCCACGCCCCAATACCGCAGACCGAAGCGCAAGCGGCTTGCCGCCCGGAACGCTCGAGATGCTCATTCTCCGCACGCTCACCGTCGGTTCACTCCACGGCTACGCGATCGCGCAGCACATCGCCAAGCTCTCGGACGGCGTCTTCCGCGTCGAGCAAGGCTCGCTCTACCCAGCCCTCGAGCGAGTGCTCAACAAAGGGTGGGCGACGGTTCGCTGGAGTGAGACGCCGACCAAACGCCAGGCGCGCTACTACTCGATCACGCCATCCGGCCGGAAGCAGCTCAAGGAAAAGATCGCCGACTATGAGAGAACCAGCACGGCGATCGCGCGCGTGATGGCGACGAGATAGCGATGTCGTTGCTCGACGGACTCCGGCACCGGCTGTACGTACTCTGGCGCGGCGAACGGTACGGGCGCGAGGTCGCGCGCGAGCTGCATTTTCACGTCGAGCTCGAGACGCTCGCCGCGAGCCATGACCATTCGGCGATCGACGCCGAGCTCGCCGCCCGACGTGCGATGGGCAACACGACCTACTACCGCGAGGAGGTGCGCCGCATGACTCCGCTCGCCTGGCTGGACGTGCTTCGGCAGGATGTGGCGTACGCCTGGCGCGGGCTCCGGCGCTCGCCGGGCTTCACGGGGGCCGTGATGATCACGCTGGGTCTCGGTATGGGCGTGAACGCGGCCGTCTACTCGTTCCTCGATACGCTGTTCGAGCGACCGCCGCAGGGTGTCGTGCGGCCGAGCGAGGTCAGACGCTTGTACATCGACGTGGCGGAGTTCCAGATACCGGGAGCGCGCTTCGCCATTCCGGGCTTCTCTTATCCCAGCGTCCGCGCGATCGTCGCCGCCGAAAGCGCGCAGGTCGAGCTCGCGGCGTTCAGCGAGCCGGACTCCGTTGCCGTGATCGACGGCGCAACGCGGATTCCGATTCGTGCGAGCCATGTAAGCGCGAGCTACTTCTCGCTGCTGGGGGTCAAGCCGGAGCGCGGGCGCTTCTTCTCGGGCGACGAGGCGCGGATCGAAGCGCCGACGCAGGTCGCCGTATTGAGCGATGCCTTCTGGCGGCGCGCGTTTGGCGCGCGCGACGCCGTCGTCGGCCGGAAGGTCGACATCGAAGGGCGGCCGTTCACGGTCATCGGCGTGGCCGCGCCGGGCTTCAGCGGCATCGACCTCGATGCCGTCGATGTGTGGCTGACAGCCAACACGAATGCATACGGCCTCGCCTTCACCGGCGAGCCATGGTACGAGAGCTTCAATAACGATTTCGAGATGCTCGCCCGTATCCCGCCGGGCGTTTCTGAGGCTCGCCTCATGGCGACCGCCACACAGGCGCACCTCAGCGTGCATCTGCGCGGGCTGATGTACGACTCGACGCAGCGTGTGGAAACCGGCTCTATCGTCCGCGCGGCGGGGCCCGAGAACACGGCGCGCGAGGTGTCGATCTCGACGCGGCTCGCCGGCGTGACGCTCATCGTTCTGCTGATCGCCATCGCAAACGTGGCAAACCTGCTCCTCGTGCGTGCCACCAGGCGGAGGCGGGAGATTGCGCTGCGGCGAGCACTCGGCGTGACCGGAGGCCGCCTTTACGCGCAGCTTCTCACGGAGAGCGTGCTGCTCGGAATGCTCGGCGGCGCCGTGGCATTGCTCGTCGCGTTCTGGTCGGCGACGGCGCTGCGCCGTCTGTTGCTGCCGCACGTGCAGTGGTCCACGCCAGCCATCGACGCGCGCACGGTGTGGCTCATCGCCGGGCTCAGTCTTGCGGTGGGAATCGTGGCGGGATTGGCGCCGGCGTTTCAGGCGAGCCAGCCCAATCTCGTCGACAGTCTCAAGGCTGGATCGCACGAAGGAGCGTATCGACGTTCGATGCTCCGCTCCACGCTCTTGGCACTTCAGACGGCGCTCTCGATCGTGCTGCTCGTCGGTGCCGGTCTCTTCGTACGAAGTCTTGGCAACGTGCGCGCGATCGATCTCGGGTACGATGTCGACCAGACGATGTTCGCCGAGCCGCACTTCGTGACGTCGCCGCCCGCCGCCGACGTCTACGCACGACTCGATGCCGCCGCCGATCGGCTTCGCGAAAGCCCGGGCGTCGAGGCCGTTGCGCTCGCGCAGAACGCCCCAATGCGTGGGTACAGCGGCACCGGAATCAGTCTTCCAGACCGCGACTCCGTGCCAATGTTCGACGGCATGCGAGGGGCTTGGAACCTGACCGTTTCCCCTGGCTACTTTCGCGCGACCGGGGTTCCGCTCATCGCCGGCCGAGATCTGAACGCATCCGATCGACTCGGCCCGGGCGGGTCGGTTGTCGTGAGTCGCACCATGGCGAGCCTCTACTGGCCCGGCGAGTCGGCAATCGGCAAGTGTCTGATCGTCGGCAAGCACGGCGATCCCTGCTCCACGGTCGTCGGCATCGTCGCCGATGTGCATCGGGGCCGGGTGATCGAGAAACCGGGGCTGCTGTTTTATCTGCCCGCCGCTCCGACCGACACCTTCTCGTTGCCGCGCACCCTCATCGTTCGCGTCGACGAACATAAGGCCGGGGTAGTGAGCGCCCGCATCGCTCGCGAGCTCGCGCGTCAATTCCCCACGATGATGCCGGCGACGGTGATGACGCTGCGCCAGTCGCTCGACTCGCAGCTCCGCCCCTGGCGCCTCGGCGCCGAGCTGTTCACCGCTCTCGGCGTGCTCGCGTTGGTGGTCGCGGCGCTCGGCGTCTACAGCGTCGTCGCATACTCGGTGAGCCAGCGCACGCGTGAGATGGGTATTCGTATCGCGCTTGGCGCACAGCGGTCCGACGTCGTCTCGCTCGTCGTCGGCGAAGGGGCGCGGGTGCTGCTGGTTGGAGTCGCCGCTGGCGTTGCGATCTCCCTTGCTGCCGGCCGTCTCGTCGCGTCGCTGCTCTACGGCATCAGTCCGCGCGATCTGCCAGTCTTCATCGGATCAACGCTCACACTTCTAATCATCGGAATCGTCGCCAGCGCCTTCCCAAGTCTCCGCGCCGCCCGCGTCGACCCCGTCGCCGCGCTGCGGACAGACTGACTCGCGACTCATCGTCCAACGTCCCGCTTCCAACGTCCAACGCGCGTGTAGCCCTTCGCCTCCCCACGGGGTATCCTTCCAAGAGGAGGGGTCCCGCATGCGCTTCCACACCTACACCAAGTTCAGCCCCGAGCTCGCCGACGCGGTCGACCTTCAGTCGCTGCTCGACAAGCTCGCTGACTTTCTGCTGCAATCGGGCTTCGCCGGCGGCGACAATCAGTCGTACTACCCGTTCGACGGCGCCGAGGACGGCAACCGCTCGCTCGACGCGCTCAAGCAGGCGATCCTCGACGCGCTCCTCGAGAGCGGGCAGTTCACGCCCGAGATGCTCGACGCCCTCCGCGGCGGCGACGACGAGGAAGGCCAGGCCAAGCTCGCCAAGCTCCTCGACGAGCTCGTCCAGCGCTTGATCGACGAAGGCTACCTCAATCTCGAGCAGGCACCGCAGATGCCCGCCGGCCACCAGCCGGTCACCGGGCCGGGCTCGCTCGCCAAGGCGGCGGCCCGCGACGTCCAGTTCAACCTCACCGAGAAGGGCATCGACTTCCTCGGCTATAAAACTCTGAGAAGCTTACTTGGCTCATTAGGGAAGTCTAGTTTCGGAAGCCACGACACGCAGTATCTGGCCACCGGCATCGAGGCCGACGGGTGGAGCAAGCCGTACGAGTTCGGCGACGTGCTGAACATCGACGTCAACGAGACCCTCAAGCATTCCCTCGCCCGCACCGGCAAGATCGAGGTCCCGATGGACCTTGACTATTCGGACCTCATGGTGCGCCAAGCAGAGTACCGGTCGTCGTGCGCCACGGTGCTGATGCTCGACTGCTCGCACTCGATGATCCTGTACGGCGAGGATCGCTTCACGCCGGCTAAGAAGGTCGCGCTCGCCCTCACGCATCTCATCCGCACGCAGTTCCCCGGCGACACGCTCAAAGTCGTGCTCTTTCACGACTCCGCCGAGGAGATTCCGCTCGCCACGCTGGCCACGGCGCAGGTCGGGCCGTACCACACGAATACCGCCGAAGGGCTCAAGCTCGCCCGCCGCCTGCTCCTCGCGCAGAAGAAAGACATGCGGCAGATC
>DATNAT010000199.1:0-7850 GCA_035572355.1 Gemmatimonadaceae bacterium | reverse complement strand
ACGGTATCGATCGGTGGCGGCGCCACGCTGAAGGTGATCGCCGTGCCGCTCCGCGTGAACGCCAGGCCAGCGTTGTCGGCGATGTGCATGCCGGGCGTGACCTGGGATGGCGACACGATCGACTGCGCCGCACCGCCCTTGGTCGAAGCCTGATACAGCGTGTACCGCGGCTTGGCGGCATGCCCGAACTCGTCGCGGTCGGCGAGGAAGACGAGCTGCGTTCCGGTCCGATCGAATGCGAGATCCTTATAGTCGCCGGCGCCGGCGAGGAGCGTCGACGTCGCGCCCGAGCGCAGATCGCGCAGGAAGGCGCCGTCCTTGCTCGAGTCGCGCGCCACGACCGTGTAGGCCAGTGACTTGGCGCTGTCGTCGAACGCGTACGTCAGCACGTCCGAGAGCCGCTCTTCGGCGCCGGTCGACAGGTTGCGCAGCACGAGCGCGTTGCCAAACTGCCGCCGATTTCCGGCCGCCGCGCCTCGTCCCCGGCCTCCACGACCGCCCGTCGCCCCGCCGCGTGCCGATGAATCACCCGCCGCGCTGTCCGCGCCGGGCACGTACGCGACCCAACCGCCGTTCGATTTCGGCAGCCGGAACGACCGCACGTTCGGGATCGTCGTCACCTTGCCGTCGGGAAGGCTGACGATCGCCAACGACGTGCGCGCGAGCAGCGCATTCTGCCGCGCGCGCGCCACGCGCTCTACTTCCGCCTTCGCCGGTTCGATCGACGCGAGCACGAAGCGACTGTCGGCCGTGATCTGCGCCGGAGACGTCGCCGGGCCCGCCGGTTCCTCTTCACCAGTGCCGGCGCCTCGCCCGCGCAATCCGCCCGGAATGTTGTTCGGCCGGCCGAGATCGCCGCGCGGAACGTGGAATTCGGTCGATCCCGACGTGGCGCGAACCACCAGCTCGCCGTCCCCAACCTGTGGGACGAGGGTGTAAACGGCCCACTTGCCGTCGCTCGAGAGGGCGGGCGCGTTGATCGACTTCCAGATGTCCCAGTCGGCCTGGGTCAGCGCCTTCTTCGGAGCGGCGGACTGCCCAGGGGCCAGCGCGGGAAGTGCGACCGCCAGTGTCAGGGCGACCACGAACCGTGGCTTTGTCATGTGTACATCGGGGGTTGAGGGCGGGAAACCGTCGGCGGCGCCAGTAGGGCGTACGGCGCGCACCAACGAGAACGGTATCTAGTGTTACGACTCGCCGCGAGAGGTCGTTGCGCCGCGCGCTACCGGGCGCGATTCTCCTCTATGCTCCTCGAACGCGTGTATGACGAGATGCTCGCCCAGGCGAGCTACCTGATCGGCTGCGAGCGCTCGGGCCAGGCCGTCGTGATCGACCCGACGCGGGAGGTTGACGCCTACCTCGAGCTCGCCGCGCGAAAGCACCTGCGCATCACATACGTGTCGGAGACGCACATTCACGCCGACTTCGTGTCGGGTGCCCGCGAGCTCGCCGATCGGGCCGGCGCCTCATTGCTCTTGTCGGGGCACGGCGAGGGCGAGTGGGCCTACCGAACCACGGCGCGGCTGATCCGCGACGGCGACACGATCGACGTGGGCGATGTCTCGCTCGACGTCCGGCATACCCCCGGACACACGCCCGAGCACATCGCGTTCGTGGTGACCGACCGTGCAGTGAGCGACCGTCCGCTCGGCATGTTGTCTGGGGACTTCATCTTCGTTGGCGACGTTGGCCGCCCCGACCTCCTCGAGCGCGCGGCGAACGCGCGCGGGACAGCCGATGCCCTCGCCCGACGACTGTTCCATTCCGTGCGCGAAACGGAATCGTTGCCCGACTTCCTTCAGGTCTGGCCTGGGCACGGGGCTGGGTCCGCCTGCGGAAAAGCTCTTGGCGCGCTTCCATCGAGCACGCTCGGATACGAGCGGTTGGCGAACTGGGCCTTTCAGATTGCCGATGAAGTCAGGTTCGTCCGCGAAGCGCTCGCCGGCCAGTCGACGCCACCGCCCTACTTCGCGCGGATGAAGGTCGTCAACCGAGACGGACCGCCCGCTCTCTCAACGGTAGCGCTTCCGATCCTCGGCCTGGAAAGCTTTCGCGCCGCCATCGAGCGCGGTGCGTTCGCGGTGGACGTTCGCGGAAGCGCCGCGTTCGCCGCCGAGCACGTTCCGAGAACGCTCAACTTCCCGCTCGGCAGCTCATTTCTCACCTGGGCGGGCTGGCTTCTGCCCTACGACCGCGACCTCATCCTCCTCGCCGACGACGCGGAGCGTGTGGCGCACGCGCGCCGGGCGCTCTCGCTGATCGGCCTCGATCGGGTCGTGGCGAGTGCCGGCCGCGAGCTCCGCACCGCTTGGGCGGCATCGAACGGCCCGCTCGGACGAGTCGAGCAGATCGACATGACGTCGTTGGCGGCGAGCAACCACCGCACGATCGTCGACGTGCGGAACGACGCCGAATGGTCGGCGGGACATGTGCCGGCGGCGCAGCATCTCTTTCTCGGCGACATCGCCGCGCGCGCCGATGAGCTGTCGCTCGACCAACCGATTGCGCTGCACTGCGGCGGAGGCACGCGTTCGGCGATCGCCGCGAGCTTTCTACTGGCGCGCGGATTCAACAAAGTCGTCAACGCGACGGGCGGGTATGGCGCGTGGACGGCGGCCGGTCTTCCCGTCATTCGAGGCGACGACGCGGAGCGCTGAGCCTCCCGGACGCCCGCCCAGCGCGTTGCGCCGCGGCGGCGGCGTGCGCATTCTCCTTGGTCGCTCTCCGACGTCGGCCGGCGCCTCGCCACGTCGCGGCTGCGCGCTGCCGCCCACCCGCATCCCGATTCGATCAATGCGTGCTCGTGCAATTTCTCTCATCATCGCCGCGGCGGCGGCCGCGACGGCTGCGCCGACCCTCGCTCGCGGGCAAGGCCGGGGACGCGACGCGGCGCCGGTTGGCCCGCCCACATTGCTCGTCCCGGACCGTGTGTGGGACGGCTTCACGGACGCGCCGCACGAAGGCTGGGCCGTGCTCGTACGCGGCGACCGCATCGAATCCGTGGGCCCACGCGCGCAGCTCGATGCCGCCGGCGCGACGACGATCTCGCTGCCCGGCACGACGCTCATGCCCGGATTGATCGAGGCGCATTCGCACATGTTGCTCCATCCGTACAACGAGACGCCGTGGGACGATCAGGTGTTGCACGAGTCGCAGGCGCTCCGTGTCGCCCGGGCGGTGAATCATCTCAAGGCCACGCTCATGGCCGGATTCACCACCGTACGCGACCTCGGCACCGAGGGCGCGGGGTACGCCGACGTCGGCCTCAAGCAGGCGGTCAACCAGGGCATCATTCCGGGACCGCGCATGTTCGTGGCCACGCGGGCCATCGTCGTCACGGGCAGCTACGCACCGAAAGGGTTCTCGACCGATTACATGGACGTCGTTCCTCAGGGCGCCGAGGAGGCGGATGGACCGGACGGTGTAGCGCGCGTCGTGCGCGATCAGATCAAGCACGGCGCCGACTGGGTGAAGATGTATGCCGACTACCGCTGGGGTCCGAACGGCGAGACGATGCCGACCTTCACGCAAGCCGAGTTGAATGAAGCGGTGGACATCGCCAAGAGCTCGGGCCGCGCCGTGACCGTGCACTCGAGCACGGCCGAAGGCATGCGCCGCGCGATCCTCGCCGGCGTCGAGACCATCGAGCACGGCGACAACGGCACGCCGGAAGTGTTCAAGATGATGGCCGAGCGCGGCATCTGTCTCATACCGACGCTCGCTGCCGGCGACGCCATTCTCCAGTATCGCGGCTACAAGCACACCGATCCCGACCCGCCGAGCATCGCCGCGAAGAAGAAATCGTTCAAAGCGGCGCTCGACGCCGGCGTGACGATCTGCAGCGGCAGCGATGTCGGCGTGTTCACACACGGCGACAACGCGCGCGAGATCGAGCTGATGGTGGCGTATGGCATGTCGCCGGTCGCGGCGCTCAAGTCCGCTACGTCGATCGACGCGAAGATGCTTCACTCTGCGGACCGCTTTGGCAGCGTGAAGCCTGGTCTTTTCGCCGACCTCATCGCCGTGAAGGGCGATCCGACCAGAGACATCTCGGCGATTCGCCAGGTGCAGTTGGTGATGAAGGGCGGCACGATCTACAAGCAGTAGCGCGATGCACGATCGCAGTGGTCGTGTCGTCCACGCCTTCGCACCCGGCGGCATCGGCAACCTCGGACCGGGACTCGACATCCTTGGCTGCGCCGTCACCGGCCCGGGCGACGGCGTCCGCGCGCGCCGCATCGACGAGCCCGGCGTGCGGATCGACGCGCCCGGCCATCCGGACCTGCCGCGCGATCCCACGCGGCACGCCGCGGGCATCGCGGCCCTGGCGGTGCTGCGCCGCGCCGGTGCGGCCAACGTAGGACTGTCATTCGAGATCGAGAAAGGCCTTCCCCTTGCCGGCGGGCAGGGAGGAAGCGCCGCGTCGGCCGTCGCTGGCGCCGTCGCGGCGAATGCGCTCCTCGACGAGCCGTTCGACCGCGGCGAGTTGCTCGGCGCCGCCCTCGAGGCAGAGGAAAGGCTCGCCGGGCGACACATCGACAATCTCGCGCCGGCGCTGTTCGGCGGCATCCTGCTCATTCGATCGGTCGACCCGCTCGACGTGATGCACCTGCCGGTGCCGAGCGGGCTGCGCTTCGCGATCGTGCATCCGCGGATGCAGCTCCGCACCGCGGACGCGCGCGCTGTCCTTCCCTCGACCATCGATCGCGCGACGGCGCTCGCGCAGGCGGCCGCGGTGGCCGCGCTGGTGGCGGCGCTCGGCGCGCGCGATCTGTCGCGGTTGCGTGGCGCAATCGACGATCGCATCGCTGAGCCAGCCCGCGCACCGCTGCTCACCGGCTTTGCCGAGGCAAAGCGCGCCGCGCTCGACTCCGGCGCGCTCGGCTGCTCGATCTCCGGCGCTGGACCGTCCTCGTTCGCGATCGCCGACGGCGACGCCGCCGCCGAACGGGTGATGCACGCGATGGTGCGCGCCTACAACACCGCCGGCGTCCCGGCAACCGGCCGCATCGCGCGCGTCGACGAGCAGGGCGCGCGCGTGAACGAGATTCTGCCGTGACCGACACGCGGGCAATCGAGGCCGGTTCCGTCCAGCGGTGTGAAGACTGTGGCGCGGAGATCGGCGAGATGGAGACAGGGGGAGCCTGTCCGTCATGCGGCGGCCTGCTCGAGATCGTCCATCGGTTCGCCGAGCGCGCTCCCGCACTGCTCGAACGATTCCGCGCGCGGCGCGGCGCGATCGACGGCGCGGCTCGCTCGGGGGTCTGGCGCTACCACGAGCTCGTGCTGCCCACGGCGCGCGAGCGCGACATCGTGACTCATCCCGAAGGCAACACGCCGCTGATTTCGCGAGCGGCGATCGCTCGTTGGGCGACCGTCGACGGCCTCCTCGTCAAGCACGAAGGCATGAACCCGACCGGATCGTTCAAGGATCGCGGGATGACGGTCGCGATGACCCAGGCCTCGCGCACCGGGGCACGCGCCGTCGCCTGTGCGTCGACCGGAAACACATCGGCGTCGCTCGCCGCCTACGCGGCGCAAGCGGGGATTCCGGCGCTGGTATTCGTGCCGACTGGAAATGTCGCGCTCGGAAAGCTGGCACAGACAATCGCCTACGGAGCTCGCACGCTCCTCGTCCGCGGCAACTTCGACGCCTGCCTCACGCTCGCGCGTCAGGCGAGCGACGCGCTCGGCGTCCAGCTGCTCAACTCGGTGAATCCCTTTCGCCTCGAGGGGCAGAAGACGATCGTGCTCGAGCTGCTCGAGCAACTCGAGTGGCAGGCTCCCGATTGGATCGCCCTGCCCGCCGGCAACCTCGGCAACACCGCGGCGTTCGGCAAAGCGCTGCGCGAGGCGCGCGCCATTGGATTGATCGATCGACTGCCGCGCATCGCGGCGATTCAAGCGAGCGGCGCGGCACCGTTCGCGGCGAGCTTTCGCGGAAATTTTGCCGAGCGTCTGACCGTCACGCCGGAGACGATCGCCACCGCGATCAAGATCGGCGCTCCGGCGTCGTGGAACCGTGCGGTGCGCACGATTCGAGAGACGAACGGCGTCGTCGCCGCGGTGACCGACGCCGAGATCCTCGACGCCAAGGCGGTGATAGACGCCGCGGGGGTGGGCTGCGAGCCGGCGAGCGCGGCCAGCGTGGCCGGCGTGAAAGCGCTGCGCGACGCCGGGGTGATCGCGCCCGACGCGCGCGTCGTCGCAGTGCTCACGGGCCACCTGCTCAAAGATTCTGGCGCGGTGATCGCATACCACCAGGATGCGATGCCGCGTCCGGCGCGCGCCAATCCGCCGATCGAGATCGAGCCGCGGCTCGCCGACGTCGAGCGCGTGCTCGGCACGATGGAGTTGCGAGCGGCCGATCGAGCGTGAAGAATTGGGCGTACGCCCAATCGTTCGGCACGTCGTCCCCCTCCCCCGTCCCCCATCCACATGCGATTCCACGTATCAGCTCGGAGCTCCGCGACCGGCGCTGCGCTCGCCGCGTTGGCTGCACTCGCGCTCCCGGCGGTCAGCACCGCGCAGCGAGGCAACCAAGGTCCCGACACGCGGCCGGAGGTCACCTTTCCGGTCAACCTTCCGGCAGACGATGCGCGACTCGTGTCGCTCAAGAAGGACGCCGAGCACATGATCGACAGCATGTCGACCTTCACGCAGCAGATGGTCGACGAGGTGTTCAGCTTCGGCGAGCTTGGGATGCAGGAAGTGGAGACGTCTCGCTATCTCACCGGCATTCTCGAGCAGAACGGCTTCAAAGTGACGCGCGGCATCGCGGGCATTCCCACGGCCTGGGTCGCGACCTGGGGCTCGGGCAAGCCCGTGATCTCACTCGGCTCCGACCTCGACGACATCCCGCAGGCGAACCAGAAGCCGGGCGTCGGCTATCACGATCCACTCATCACCGGCGCACCCGGTCACGGTGAAGGGCACAACTCCGGCCAGCCGCTCAACATCACCGCGGCGATCGCGGTCAAGACGTTGATGGAAAAGAACCACATTCCCGGCACGCTACAGCTCTGGCCCGGCGTGGCCGAAGAGCAGATGGCGGCCAAGGCGTATCTGGTCCGCTCGGGACTGTTCAAGGACGTCGACGCCGTGCTGTTCTGTCACGTGAGCGCGGACTTCGGCGTGTCGTACGGCACATCGGGACAGAACGCGCTGATCAGCGCGCAGTTCAACTTTCAGGGCCAGAGCTCGCATGCCGCGGGCGCACCATGGGCGGGCCGGAGCGCGCTCGACGCCGTGGAGCTGATGGACGTTGCGTGGAACTTCCGCCGCGAGCACCTGCCGCTAACGCAGCGCTCGCACTACGTGATCACCGACGGCGGCGACCAGCCGAACGTCGTGCCGCCGACGGCGAGCGTCTGGTACTACTTCCGCGAGACCGACGCGCCCAAGACACAAGCGTTGTTCGCGCTCGGCGACACGATCGCTCGGGCCGCGGCGATGATGACGGGGACCAAGCTCGCCTCGGTGCAGATTCTCGGCTCCGGGTGGTCGGGCTTTTTCAGCAAACCGATCGCGATGGACATGTTCGACAACATCAAGGCCGTCGGCATGCCGACATGGGACGACAAGGATCAGACGCTCGCCCGCGGCATCCAGCGCGAGCTCGGGCAGAAGAATCCACGGGGTCTCACGACGCGGGTGCCGGAGCGGCTGGGAACGCCACCGCGGCCAGAGGATCTGCGCGGCGGCGGCAGCGACGACATCGGCGACATCTCGTGGAACGTGCCGACGGTGACGCTACGCTATCCGGCGAACATTCCCGGCCTGCCCGGCCACAACTGGGCGAACGCGATCGCGATGGCGACGCCGATCGCGCACAAGGGTGTGACGGCGGG
>DATNAT010000198.1:0-4972 GCA_035572355.1 Gemmatimonadaceae bacterium | reverse complement strand
CGCGCCCGGCGCGCCGACGTCGCCGAGGATCTCGAGACGATCGTCATGCGACTTCTCGAAAAGGATCCCGCCGATCGGTTCCCGGATGGCGCCGCGCTGGTCGCGGCGCTCGACGGCGCGCCGCTGGCGCCGCTCCGCCGCCGGCCGCCGACCCACTCGATCGGCGAGGTCGTCGACGACGCGACGTCGTCGGCCCACGTCCGTTCCCGAGGCGTCCCGCCCGACGTCGCCGAGCGGGTCCTCGCCCACACGAGAAATGCGCGCGAGCTGCGCGACGAACGCCGGCGCGCCAAACGCGGCGACAAGCTTTCGGCGATCGACCGCGTCAAGAAAACACGGGCGCGGATGGCGAGCTACCTCGGCACGAGCCTGTTCCTGTTCGGCATCAACTACGTCACCGGCGACGGCTTCTGGTGGTGCCTGTTCCCGATCTTCGGCATCGGCCTCGGCGTCGCGCGCGACATCGGCCGCCTGTGGGCGGACGGCGTGCCATTGCGTGCCCTGGTGAGCAGCAAGGCGCTGCGTGACCTCTCTGCGCTGCCGGCCGTCGGCGCCGCGCAGGCGCCCGCGCTTGGGACTCCGCAATCGGCGGCGCTTCCGCCCGGCGTGAGCGACGATACTCTCAATGGTCCGTTCGGTGCGGTGCTTCGACAAGGGATCGCCGACCACAAGACGATCACGGATCTCGAAAGCCGCCTGAGCGAGGCCGAACGCAAGCTGCTGCCGGATGTACAGGCGACTGCGGACTCGCTGTTCCAGCGGCTCGTATTGCTCTCCGGCGGTCTCCACCGGCTCGATCAGCAGCTCGGCACGGCGCGGCTTCCCGATCTCGACCAGCGCATCGCCCAACTCGAGGCCCAGACGGCCGACCCCGTCCGCTCCCGTCCACTCGCGCTGCTCAAACGTCAGCGCGACATGCTGGCCGACCTGACGACGTCCCGCGCGCGACTGCTCGAGCAGTTCGAGAGCGCGGGACTGCTGCTGCAGAACCTCTCGCTCGACATGCTCAAGGTTCGCTCGTCCGGCCTCGATTCGGCGCTCAGCGGCATTACGAGCGCAACGCAGGAAGTGCGGGCGCTTTCGCGGGAGATCGGCTACGCGCTGGACGCGGCAGCCGAGGTGAAGGAGATGGAAAGGAAGGGAACGGTTTAGCTGCTGCGTCGGGCGCCGAACCCTCGGGCGCCAACGCGATCGGTATGAACGATTCATCATCGTCCCCGAACACGACCTCGATTCGCCAAGCGCTGTCTGCCGTCCGAGGTCCGAAGTCCGCGGTCCGATGTCCCTCAGGTACGGCGCCAACCCGCCGCACGAGTCCCCGAGTGGGGATCTCTAACCTCAAAACTCAAACGCCTCAAATCTCACGCCTCACGCCTCACGCCTCAGGTCACGACCTTGAACGCCCACGCCCCTTTCCCCATCAGCCCCAGCGCCACCCCTGCCCGGACCCACAGCGGCACCAGCGCCTCCAACCACCTCGCCCCTGCGATGTCGCCGACGTCGAACGCCCCCGGCCAACCGAGCGACTGAAGCAGCTCGCCGGTGCGGCGCTTCGCTTCGGCGTCGTTGCCGCAGATCAACATCGGCACCGGCTCGCTGAATTGCGGGTCGATCATCGAACGGTGAGTCACGGTGTTGAAGCACTTCACGACCTTGGCCTCCGGAAGCTTTCGCTGCACGCGCTCGCCGAGGCTGTCGGTCGTACCGACGTAGAGTCCCGGCGGCATGCCTTTGGAAAAATCGAGCGGGTTCGTGGCGTCGAGCACGATCTTGCCGCGGAAGCTCTTCGGGCCGGCGAGCTCCAACGCGTTCTCCGTGCCCTGGCCGTGCAGCGCCAGGAGCACGATCTCGCCCGCCGCCGCCGCGTCGGCGAACGATCCGACTTTCACCGTCGCCTCGTTGGCGAAGGTCGAGAGCTTGCTCGCGTCGCGCGTGCCCATCGTCACGCGGTGGCCGTGCCTGACGAAGCCGCTGGCGAGCGATTTGGCGACGTCGCCGCTGCCGAGGATGCCGACATTCATGACGATGGCCTGGGTGAGGGTTCGTGCGCTCCAGTGCACCATCGAAACGTAGGCCGCCTGGACAAGCTCGGCCCCGCACGTGCGTATCTTTCGGCCGTTGCCGAAGGAGTCGTCATGTCCGTCAACGTTCTCGAGCGTAACAACGTCGCCGTCTCCGGGCGCGGCACGCAGCCCATGCTCTTCGCCCACGGCTTCGGCTGCGACCAGCACATGTGGCGCTTCGTCGCACCGGCGTTCGAAGACGACTACCGAGTCGTGCTTTTCGACTACGTTGGCGGCGGCGGTTCCGACGCGTCGGCGTACGATCCCAAACGGTACAGCTCGCTCGACGGATACGCCCAGGACGTGCTGGACGTCATCCATGCGCTCGACCTGCGCGACGTCATCTTCGTCGGGCACTCCGTGAGCAGCATGATCGGCATTCTCGCCGCGAACCGGGAGCCCGATCGTTTCGCGCGGCTGATTCTGATCGGACCCTCGCCGCGGTACATCAACGACCCGCCCTATGTCGGCGGCTTCGAGCGCAAAGACATCGACGGGCTGTTCGACATGATGGACCGGAATTTCATCGGCTGGGCGAATTTCCTCGCGCCTGCCATCATGAAGAATCCCGATCGTCCCGAGCTCGGCGAGGAGCTCGTCGAGAGCTTCTGCTCGACCGATCCGGTGATCGCGCGCCGCTTCGCCGAGGCGACCTTCTACGCCGACAACCGGCGGGACCTCGCCGCGGTCAGGGTGCCGTCGCTCATCTTGCAGTGCACCGACGACATGGTGGCGCCGCTTCCCGTCGGCCGGTACCTCGACGCGCAGCTGCCGCACAGCACGATGCGAATCATGAGTGCCACGGGCCACTGTCCGCATATGAGCCATCCCGAGGAGACGATCGCGCTCATCTCGGAATATCTCCAACCGGCGACGGTGTCCGCCTGACGCACGTGTCGATGCCGCGGGTAGTCTGCGACATTCCCGAGCTGCTCGACCGCGCGCCGTGCGGGTTCGTCTCGTTTGGCGACGACGCGTGCATCACGCTCGTCAACACCACGCTGCTCGACCGCTTGGGCTACGGTCGCGACGAGCTGTTGGGCAAGCACGTCGAGATGCTGTTCACGCGCGCTGCACAGATCTTCTACCAGACCCATCTCTTTCCACTCGTCAAATTGCACGGCCGGGTCGACGAGCTCTTTCTCCTCGCGCAGACCAAGGGCGGCGAAGAGCTCGGTTACCTCTGCAGCGCGGTGCGCTACGAGCGCGATGGGCTCCCGGCAATCGACTGCGTGTTGTTCGAGGTGCGCGAACGCCGCCGCTTCGAAGACGCGTTGCTCGCCGCCAAGCGCGTCGCCGAGCAGGCGAACGCCCAGCTCGAGGCCCAGGCGCTGGAGCTCGAGATGCAGCAGCAGCTGCTCCAGGAGCAAACGGCCGAGCTCGAGCGGGCGAACCGAGCCAAGGGAGAATTCATGGCGACGATGAGCCACGAGCTGCGCACGCCGCTCAATGCCATTGGCGGCTATGCGCAGCTGCTCGAGGGTGGGGTGTATGGACCGGTGAATCCCGAGCAGGTTCAGGCGATCGGCCGCATCATGCGCGGCCAGCGCCGCCTGCTCGGGCTGATCAACGCCGTGCTCAATCTCGCGCGGGTCGAGTCCGGACGCATCGAGTTCACTCTCGTCGATCTGCCGCTTGGCGAGATCGTCGGCGAGTTGGCCGTGATGATCGAGCCGCAGATGGCGGCGAAGGGATTGGTCTACCGGGTCGAGCTTCCGGAGGACATGCCGATCGTGCGCGCCGACCGCGAGAAACTCGTGCAGGTGCTGCTCAATCTGTTGTCCAACGCCATCAAGTTCACCGAGAGCGGCGGCGGCATCACGCTTCGCGTCGTCGTCGACCCGTCGCGCGCCGACACCGCGCGCATCGAAGTGGCGGACACGGGGCGCGGGATTCCGGTGGATCGCGTCGAGGCCGTGTTCGAACCGTTCGTGCAGGTACGCTCCGCGCAGTCGCGAGGCGGTGAAGGAACGGGCCTCGGGCTGGCGATCAGCCGGAAGCTCGCCCGCGGCATGGGCGGCGATCTCACGGCGACAAGCGAGCTCGGGAAAGGGTCGACCTTTATCGTCACGCTCCCCCGAATCGACGCCGCCTAGCGCATCGCGAGCCCGGGATCCGTGCGCGACGCTCGGCGGGCCGGGACGTAGACCGCGGCGGCGGCAGCGGCGAGCAGGGCGCCACTCACGACGGCGTAGGTCGCACCATCCGTCGTCGCCACGCCGTAGACCATCGTCGACAGCGCGCGCGACAGGGCCAGGGCGACGACGAGCCCGACGCCGACGCCGGCGATGACCGGCGCCATCCCGCCGCGCACGACCAGAGCGATCACCCCGCCGCGCGTCGAACCGAGCGCGAGACGGAGGCCAATTTCCGCCGTGCGCTGCGCCACGCCGTACGCCACGACTCCGTAGATGCCGACGAGCGCCAAGCAGAGGGCGACGGCGCCGAAGGTCGTGATGAGGAATGTCTGAAAGCGCGGCCGCACCACCGAATCGCTCACCATGTCGGCGAGCGGCCGCGGGTCGCGGACGCTCATTTCCGGATCGACCGAGTGGACGGCGTCGCGGATCGCCTTGACGAGTGCCGTGGGCGAGCCCGGTGTCTTGACGGCGATCCAGACACCGGCAGACGGCCGATTGGCGAACGGTACGTACACCACCGGCTCGAGCGGCGAGCCCACCCCCTCGTACGGCGCGTCCGCGGCGACGCCGACGATTCGCCAGGTGTCCCCCGAGATCAGGATGCGTTGGCCGATCGGATCGGTGTGTGGAAATGCGCGCTCGGCGAGCGTGCGGCTCACGACCGCCACGCGTCCTCCGTCCAGCGCGTCGCCGGGGGCGAACCAACGTCCGCGCGTGAGGCGCAGGCCCAACGCCTCGGCGAAACCGGTGGTCGCCGGAACGAAGATC
>DATNAT010000197.1:0-4468 GCA_035572355.1 Gemmatimonadaceae bacterium | reverse complement strand
ATCGTCCGCCGACGGATCGGTCGGATGCTCGTCGATGTACCGCTGGGCGAGGTCGCGAATGTACTCGCCGTGGTAACCGCCCTCGGGGAGTGCGGCCTCGACGCCGCCGAGCTGGCGGACGCGCGCCTGGACGCTGAGCGCGAGATTCACGATCTGCGCACCAGCGTCATTATAGTAGAATTCTCTGGTGACGTGCCACCCCGTCGCGGCGAGCAGCGCGCTGATCGCGTCACCGAGCGCCGCCTGCCGCCCGTGCCCGACGTGGAGCGGGCCCGTCGGGTTGGCCGACACGAATTCCACGTTCACCGCGCGGCCCTCGCCGGCATTCGAGCGCCCGTAATCGGCGCCGGCCGCGATCAGCGCCCGCAGCCCCTCGGCGAACACGTCGGCGGCGACGCGAAAGTTGACGAAGCCCGGCCCCGCGATCTCCGCCGCTCGAATGCCGGCCCGGCGAAAATCCAGCCGCTCGATGATCGCCGCCGCGAGATCGCGCGGCTTCTGCCCAAGCGGCTTGGCGAGCGTCATCGCAAGATTGGTCGCCCAGTCGCCGAACGCCGGATCGCGTGGACGCTCGATCACCGGCTCGACGTCGGCAGGCGCACCGAGTGATTGCGCGGCACGAATCAGCTCCGCGCGCAGAAGGTCGGTGCCGTCCATTATTTGTCGGTCTTGCCGGAGGAGCTGCCGGATGATCCGCCCGCCGACCCGCTCGACGACCCGCCTGATTTCCCGGTCGATCCCGCGCTGGTCGACGGCGCACCTGACGCACCTGACGCACCCGTCGCACCGCTCGACGACGATTTCGCGTCGCTCGACTTTTCGCCCTTCGACGATCCCTCGCCCGATGCGCTCGGGCCGGGGCCGCCGGAGCCGCCGGACTCGCGCGACGCCGCATCGGACTTTGCGCTCGATTCCGCACCGCTCGAGGATGAATCGCTCGACGACGTGTCCTTCGACGACGCGCCGCTCGGTCCACTCTTGCGATGAGCGTTCTTGCCGTAGTCGGTCAGATAGAATCCCGACCCTTTGAACACGAGTCCAGCGCCGCCCGAAAGCTTCCGGACGGCCGGCTTCCCGCATTCGGGGCAGACCATGTCGGAGGGGGCGTCGCTGATTTTGCGGTAAAAGCGCTCGAATTCGTGGCCGTCGGGACAGCGGAACTCGTAAGTCGGCATTCGCCTGTGACTTAGGCCAGAGAAGCGGTGAGGTGAAGTCTAGCCGCGGCCAATGAAGCGTTCAAGGTCGCGCTCATCGCTCACAGCCCGCTCCGTTGGCAAGATCAGCTCGACCGGTACGTCCCCCACCGCTCTCGCAAAACGTCGGCAATCTCGCCGACGCTGGCGCGCGCACGCACCGCGTCGATGATCGCCTCGACGATCGGCGGCCGTGCGCCAGATGCCGACCGATACGCCGGCGCGATTTCGGCGAGGCGGCTGAGCGCCGAGCGAACCGCGGCAGCATCGCGCGCCGCGCGCACGGCGCGCAGGCGGCCAACCTGGTCGCGCTCGAGCGCGCTGAAGTCCGGCGCGGGCACGATCGGCGGCGCGGAGCCGTCGGTGTACGCGTTCACGCCGACGACGATCGTCTCGCGCGATTCGACGCGCATCTGATAGTCGTACGCGCTGCGAGCGATTTCCTCCTGGAAGAACGACGCCTCGATCGCCTTGGCCGCGCCGCCGAGCGAATCGACGCGCGACAAGAGATCGAGCGCGCACCGTTCGAGCTCGTTCGTGAGATGTTCGACGTAGTAGCTCCCAGCCAGGGGATCGGCGGTGAGCGCGGCGCCCGACTCATTGGCGATGATCTGCTGCGTGCGCAACGCGAGCGTCGCCGCCTGCTCGGTCGGCAGCGCCAGCGCTTCGTCGTACCCGTTCGTGTGGAGCGATTGCGTGCCGCCGAGCACCGCCGACAGCGCCTGAATCGTGACGCGAACGACGTTGTTGAGGGGTTGCTGCGCCTGCAGCGTGACGCCGCCCGTCTGCGTGTGAAAGCGAAGCCGGGCGCTTGCGTCGCTTGCGCCGAACCGTTCGCGCATGAGGCGCGCGTAGATGCGGCGCGCCGCGCGGAACTTGGCGACCTCCTCGAACAGGTCGTTGTGCGCGGCGAAGAAGAACGAGAGCCGCGGCGCAAAGGCGTCGATGGCCAGACCGGCGTCGAGCGCGCACTTGGCGTACTCGACGGCGTTGGCGAAGGTGAACGCCAGCTCCTGCACCGCCGTCGCGCCCGCCTCGCGAATGTGGTAGCCCGAGATCGAGATCGGATTCCAACTCGGCACCTCTGCCGCGCAGAACCGAAATACGTCGGCGACGAGCGCCAGGCTCGGCGCCGGCGGATAGATGTAGGTGCCGCGCGCGATGTACTCTTTGAGAATGTCGTTCTGAATCGTTCCCGAGAGGCGATCGCGCGCGATGCCGCGCTCTTCGGCGGCGACGACGTACATCGCGAGCAGCGTCGACGCCGTGGAGTTGATCGTCATCGACGTCGACACCTTGTCGAGCGGAATGCCGTCGAGCAGGGTGTGCATGTCGTCGACCGTGTCGATCGCCACGCCGACGCGTCCCACCTCGCCGAGCGCGCGCGGCGAATCCGAATCGATCCCCATCTGGGTCGGCAGATCGAACGCGACGCTCAGTCCCGTCTGGCCGGCGTCGAGCAGGTGTCGAAATCGTCGGTTGGTCTCGGCGGCGGTGCCGAAGCCGGCGTACTGGCGCATCGTCCACAGTCGGCCGCGGTACATCGTCGGCTGCACGCCCCGCGTGAACGGGAACGCACCCGGGTCGCCGAGGTCGCGCGCATAGTCCAGCTCCGCGTCGGCGGGCCGGTAGACGGTGTCGATCGGAAGACCGGATGGCGAGTTGGCGGACCGCTCAGGCATGGCGAAAGGGCGAATGCGACTGCAAGATAATCGTTAGTCGCTCGTGCCGGATTCCCCGTCGCCGATCGCAACGGCCGCACGCGGCTGTGTGTCGGCGCATTCCGAGACATCAATGCCTGGCGTACATCGTCGTCGGCCTTGGACGTTTGCGCTGAGTTTCACGGCCGCCGTAGCATTCACGGCATTCGCGGCATTCGCCGCCTGCACCGGCGCGAGGAGAGCGCAACATCCGGCCAACAACCACAGTCAGCGGGTTTCAACAACATCAACCGGCGAAGCCCGCCTGGCCGTCGATGGCGGCCGAATTTGGTACAGGAAGTCGGGCGTCGGGTCGGCGACACCCGTCATTTTGCTGCACGGTGGGCCCGGACTCTCGAGCTTCTACCTCAAGCCGCTCGAAGCATTGGGCAACGATCGTGTCGTCATTCGGTACGATCAACTCGGCGCAGGGAAGTCTGATCCGTTGACCGACACCACGAAGATGACGATCGCGCATTTCGTCGCCGAATTGGACTCTCTGCGGTCGGCGCTCGGCTACGAACACGTGCACCTCGTCGGCCATTCGTGGGGTGCTGTTCTGGCGTATGAGTACTATCGGTCGCATCCGGAACATGTCGCGAGCCTGACGCTCGCGAGCCCGGCGCTGGACATTCCGAGCTGGACTCGACATGCCTGGCGGCTCGTGGCGACGCTCTCCGATTCGGCTCAGCGGGCAATCCACTCCGGTGAAGACTCGGCCAAGTTCGACTCGCCCGACTATCGGCGCGCGATGCAGGAGTTCAATGCGAGATACATCTCGCGCCGCCCGCCCGCTGCGGAGTTGGACAGCACGATGTCCATGGTCGGCGAGAGCGTGTCCAACTACATGCATGGTCCAGCCAACTTCGCGATCACGGGATCCCTGAAGTCGTACGACGTAACCTCGAAGCTTCGCACCATCGCCGTGCCGACGCTCTACACGGTCGGCGAATATGACGAAGCGGATCCGGCGATGGTGAAGCGCTTTGCGTCGCTCACCCCTGAAGCGCATCTCGTCGTCATCCCCGGCGCCGCACACATCACGACGTGGGACAATCCCACGGCGATGGTCGACGCGGTGCGCTCGTTCCTGCGTCAGGCCGACGGCGCGGTACGCCGCTGACCGAGCTAGCCCGGGCTTACCCGACCAACTCCGGCTTGCGCGACACGAGCCGTTGCGCCAGCTCGACTTCGGTGCGCGATCCGATGTAGAGCGGCGTGCGCTGGTGAAGCTCCGATGGCGCGATGTCGAGAATGCGCTCGGTGCCGTTCGACGCCGCTCCCCCGGCCTGCTCGACGATGAAGGCGAGCGGGTTCGCCTCGTAGAGCAGGCGCAGCTTGCCGCGCGGCGACTTGCGGTTCGACGGATAGGCGAAGATGCCGCCGCCGAGGAGGTTGCGATGGAAGTCGGCAACGAGCGAGCCCACGTAGCGGGTGCTGAGCGCCGTGTGGTCGCCTTCGAGGCCTTTGTAGTGCCGCATCAGCGAACGCACGCCGTCGTCCCACAGCTCCTCGTAGGAGTCGTTGACCGAGAGGTAACGGCCCCGTTCTGGAATTCGAATATTCGGATGCGAA
>DATNAT010000196.1:0-8257 GCA_035572355.1 Gemmatimonadaceae bacterium | reverse complement strand
GAGGCGTTCGCCTTCTTCGGAAAGACGTTGAGTGGCGCCGAAGCCCAGGAGTCGCGCGACGCCCGGGCCGTGGCGGCGACGAGCGACGCGCTCGGTTTCATCGTCGGCAAGGCGTACGTGACGCGCTACTTCCCGCCGGCGGCGAAAGCGAACGCGCAGAAGATGGTCGCGGGCCTCATCACCGCGTACGAGCACCGCATCGATGCCCTGTCGTGGATGGCGCCGTCGACCAAGGCCGAGGCAAAGGCCAAGCTCAAGACGCTGCGCGTCAGCATCGGATACCCCGACAAGTGGCCGAGCTACGCCGCGCTCACCGTGTCGCCGACCGACGCATATGGAAACGCTGATCGCGTCGATCGGTTCAGATATTCCGAGAGCATCGCCGACCTGCACCGGCCGGTCGATCACGACATGTGGGTGATGACACCGCAGACGGTGAACGCCGTCAACATGCCGGCGATGAACGCGCTCAACTTTCCGGCGGCGATCCTCCATCCGCCCTTCTTCGATGCGGCGCGCGCCGACGCGATGAACTACGGCGGCATCGGCGCCGTGATCGGCCACGAGATCAGCCACAGCTTCGACAACCTCGGCGCCGCCTTCGACTCGCAGGGCCGGATGCGCAACTGGTGGACGACGTCGGACTTCGCGCACTTCAACGCATCGACGCATGCGCTCGCGCTCCAGTACGACGCCTATCATCCGCTTCCCGACCTCGCGATCAACGGCCAGCAGACGTTGAGCGAGAACATCGCCGACCTCGCGGGCCTCACCGCGTCGTACGATGCGTGGAAAGCGTCGCTCGCCGGGAGGCCGGCACCGGTCGTCGGCGGACTCACCGGCGATCAGCAATTCTTCCTGAGCTGGGCGCAGATTTGGCGCAGCAAGTTCCGCGAGCCGGCGTTGCGGCGGCAACTGCTGACGAACGGCCATTCGCCGGGACCATGGCGCGCGCTCACCGTGCGGAATCTGGATGCGTGGTATCCGGCGTTCGCGGTCAAGACGGGGGAGAAGTTGTACCTGACGCCGGGGCAGCGCGTGAGGATTTGGTGATCGCGGGGGCGGGGGGGGGGGCGGCGGGTGACCTAACGGATGAGCAAGCGGTTGAGCAGACAACGACGTCTCGAGGCCGTCATGCAAAGACGCACATTGCTCCTGCTCGCCTCTCTCCTCCTCGCCGGCACCGCCTGCTCCGACACCGTGAGTCCGGAGGACAGATCGCTCGACGGCCCGTGGTCCACGGGGCCTTTGATCATCGGGTTGGGCATGGCGTTGAACCTGACTTGGACGAACGGTGACGTCGGCGGGTCGGGAGGCTATGCCGCGTTCGGATCGGGCGCCCCGTGCGGAACTGCGACGATCACTGGTTCGGGCACCGCGGTGCTGACCGCGACGCGTCCGACGTCGCGAGAAATTCGCGGCCAGATGACCTTCGGGACGGGTCCGCGGTTCCAATTTCAGGGAACTCTCACCGTCGATCCGCAACATCCAGGATTCGGCGGCATTGACGGGATTCTGATCGCGGCCGACGGTACCCGATGCTCGCTGCCTCTTCGCCAAGGGCTCATTCCGTAGCCGCGCGACGCCGACTGCGCCGTGCTTACCGCGCCGTCGCTCGCCATTCCTCGCGCGTCTGCCCCCACAAATCGACCACGTCGTGATCGAGCGGCGGCGGCATCGTCGCCTGGCCCAGGATCGTTGACCCGAGCCGCCGCGCCAACGCCGCCGAACGCGCGTTCTCCGGACTGATGCAGTGCACGACTTCGCTCCACCCGAGCACGTCGAACGCATAGTCCATCGCCGCGCCGGCCGCCTCGAGCGCGTAGCCTTTGCCCCAAGCGTCTGGGTGCAGCCCCCAACCGACCTCCGGTCCCGGCCATCCATATGGTTGCCACGGACCGACGCGACCCACCCAGAGCCCGGTCGATTTCTCGATCACGGAGAACATCGCGACGCCGGTCAGCGTCCAGGCGCCGTTCATCTGCATGATCATACGCCAGACCGCGGGTTTCGGCGCCACGCCCCCGATGAACCGCGCAGCCTCGACGTCCGCCATCAGTTCGGCCCAGCGATCGAGGTCGTCGAGCGAGGGGACGCGCATGATCAGGCGTTTGGTTTCGAGAATCGGCATGACGCACAACTTACCTCGCCCCTGACCCCTTCGTCCAACGCGCCGGCCTCCACGGAATTCGCTTCTACTTGACAATCGAGAGAAGCGGTCGCACTTTCTCTCTACAGTCGAGAGGAGCATTCGGGTGCCGCAGAGCGATCCATCGGGCGACATGATCCAGGGCATGCTCGACATGCTCATCCTGAAAGCGCTCAGCCTCGAGCCGATGCACGGTTGGGGCGTCACCGAGCGTATTCACCAGTGGTCGAAAGAATCGCTCGCCGTCAACCAAGGGTCGCTCTATCCGGCGCTCTATCGCCTCAAGCGCCAGGGTTGGATCGCCTCCGAATGGCGAACCACCGAGAACAATCGGCGCGCGCGCTACTACTCGCTCACCGCCGCCGGTCGTCGTCAGCTCGCCGCCGAGCAGCGCGGCTGGGAGCGCCTCTCGCGCGGCATCGAGCTCGTCCTCGGCATGGAGCAGCCATGAAACGCGGGAATTGGTGGACGCGCCTCGTCGCCGAGCTGCGGCGAATCACCGGCATCTTCTCGTCGCAGCGGGAAGATCGCGCGATGCGCGAAGAGATCCGCTTTCACATCGACATGCACGCCGCCAAGCTCCGCGGTGAAGGCCTGAGCGACGCCGAGGCGCGACGGCGTGCGGCCGTTGCTTTCGGCGGCGCGTCGCAGTGGAGCGAGGCGGCGCGCGACGAATACCGCAGTCGCCCGATCGAGGAAGCGCTGCGCGATACGCGCTTCGTCGTCCGCTCCCTCCGCCGCGCACCGATCTTCACGGCCACCGTGCTCCTCACGCTGGCGACCGGCATCGGCGCCGCGGCCGCGATCTTCACCGTCGTGAACGACGTGGTCGTCCGTCCGCTTCCATATGGAAACCCGAACGAGCTCGTCTACCTCTCGCACGACAGTCCCGCTCTCTCGTTCTACGACGCCGGCTTCACGCCGGGGATGTACTTCACCTACCGGCGCCTCGCCCACTCGCTTCAGGGCATCGCGCTGTTCCAGACGGGATCGATGAACGTCACCGATCCCAACGGTGCGGGCGAGCCGGAGCGGCTGACGTCGGCGTTCGTGAGTGGGAATTTCATGTCGCTCTTTCAAGTGCCCGCGGCACTCGGTCGCGCACTCACCGACGCCGACGACCGGCCGGGCGCGCCCAAAGTGATCGTGATCAGCGACGGACTGTGGCGCGCGCGCTTTGGCGGCAGCCCAAGCGCGATCGGCAAGCGACTCATCGCCGCCGGTGGCGTGCGCGAGATCGTCGGCGTCATGCCGCCGGCCTTCCGCGTCCCCGACGCCAACACCCAAGTCTGGAGTCCGCTGCAGCTCGACCCGGCCGCCGCTTGGCTCGGCGGATTCAACTCGAAGGCCTACGCGCGACTCGCGCCCAACGTCTCCATCGCACAGGCGACGCGCGACCTCACGGCCACGCTTCCGCGCGCGGCCGACCTCTTCCCGCTGATCGCGCCGGGCGTCACGGCGAAGCTGCTCTTCGAGCAGGGAAAGCCGGTGCCGACCGTCGCGCCGCTTCGCGATCATGTGGTCGCCGGCATCGCCGCCACCCTCTGGACGATCGGCGCCGCCGCGGCACTCGTGCTTCTCGTCATGTGCGCGAACGTCGCCAACCTCATGCTCGTCCGCGCCGAGGGCCGGCGGCGCGAGCTGGGCATCCGCATCGCGATCGGCGCCGGCCGCGGCCGCGTCGTTTCGTATTTTCTCATCGAGTCGGTGCTCCTCGCCGCGGTCGCATCGGCGCTCGCCCTCGCCGCCGCGATCGGCGCGGTCCACCTTCTCGTCCACTCGAGCCCGATCGAGATTCCGCGGATCGCCGAAGTTCGGGTCGATTGGACGACGATCGCGTTCATCGTCGTCACGAGCCTCGGTGTCGCGCTCACCTGCGCCATACCGTCCGCGCTCCGGGCAGTTCGGAGCGGCGCACTCGCCGGACTCCGCGACGCGTCGCGCGGCGCCACGGCCAGCGCCGCACGCGTCGGTGCCCGGTCGGTGCTCGTCGCCTGCCAGATGGCGCTCGCCCTCGTCGCGCTCATGGCCTCGGCGCTGCTCTCGAGGAGCGTCGAACGACTGCGCGCCGTCAAGCCGGGGTTCGACGCCACCGGAGTGGCGACACTCTGGGTCGCCGCGCCGCAGATTCGCTACGCCAAGGAGACCGACGTCGACCGGTTCCACTCGGAGCTGCTCACGCGCGTGCGCGCGATCCCCGGAGTGACCGACGCCGGCATCACGAACACGCTGCCCCTCGATCCCTCCGGCCACAACGGCGATCCGCTCTACGTCGAAGGCACGGGCGACGCTGCGAAATCCATTCCGCCGTTGCAATTCTACGCCGCGGCCGACGCCGGCTACTTCCGCGCATTGAAGATTCCGCTCATCGCCGGCCGACTCTTCGCGCCGCTCGAAACGCAGCGATGGAACGAAGCCGTCGTCAGCCAGGAGACGGCTCGGCAAATGTTCGGCGACTCGACCGGCGCGACGGTGATCGGCAAGCGCTTTCAGAACTTGCCGAACGGGCCGATGTACACCGTCATCGGCGTGATCGGCAGCGTACGCGACACGTCGCTCATGGTCCCGCCCACGCGAATGGTGTACCTGGCCGGTGTCGCGACGTCGGATTCGATCGAGGGCCAGGGCGTGCGCACGGTCGCCGTCGTCGCCCGTACCACGGGAGACGTCGACGCGACGACCCGCGCCATACGCGCCATCGTCCACGACCTCGACCCGACGCTGCCGACCTTCGACACGCGTTCGATGGCCGACATCGTGAACCTGTCGACCGCGCGGCCGCGGTTCGTTCTCGTCGTGCTCGGCGTCGCCGCCGCGGTCACGCTGCTCCTGGGTGTCGTCGGCCTCTACGGCGTGGTCGCCTTCATCGTCTCGCTCCGCACGCGCGAGCTCGGCCTCCGCATCGCCCTCGGCTCGACGCCGAGTGCGGTGGCGATGATGGTCGCGCGGCGTGGATTGACGTTGAGCGCGGCGGGCGTCGTCTTCGGCGCCGCGCTCGCCGTCGTCGCCACGCGCTTCCTCAGGAGCTTCCTGTTCGAGGTGGCGCCGTTCGATCCCGAGGCGCTCGCGGCATCGGTGCTCCTGCTCGTCGCATGCACGCTCGCGGCGAGCTGGGTGCCAGCGCGCCGCGCGGCGAGAGTGGATCCGGCGTTGGCGCTGCGGGCGGAATGACGACGGCCAGCTACCGCGTGACCGTGAAGTAGAACGGCTTCTGCACCAGCTGCGGGACTCGCCGGCCACCGATCGTCGCCGGCGTGAAGCGCATGGCCGGCAAGGCGTCTCTCACGGCCTGTGCGAACAGCACGTGTGTACTCTTTAGAACTTTGAACGTTTCGGGGCGCGCGACGCCATTCGTGTCGACGACGAATTGCGCGAGCACCTCGCCACTGGTACGACTCGCGCGCAACAAGTCGGGGTAGCGTAGCGTGTCGCTCCCAGGGACCAGCGTCGCGCGTTGCTCGACCTGGAACTCGAAGTACACGCGCTCATCGCTCGCCGGCCGACCCGTCGCCGTCACCGGCTCGCCGAAGTAGATGTCCCCGCGCCGGCACCGGCCGACGTTGCCCGGCAGGTGCTCGGCCGTCGAGTCGTCGCGCGGCGTCACGCGCATCGTGAGGTCGATGTCGGGCAGCCTGGTGCGGATCGCGAGGTCGTGCGGCGCCGCGGCAACGTCGACCACGCCTGCATACCGGGCAGCGTCCATGGCGTGAAAGACGTCCTGATACGACGCATCGGCATCGGCCCGCACGAAGAGTATCTTGAGCGGACGCGGATTGAAGATCTCCAACAGGCGCCGCTGGAGGTCGTCCGGCGACACGGGCTGCGTGTTGATGCGATAGGCCGGCCCAGGCAGCACCTCGAGGACGATCGCCGACGCACCTTGTCGCGCGCTCATCGCCAGCGTCGGGCGCGGCAGCGAGAGCTGCACGTCGATGGCGCGGCGCACGTTTCCCGCCTCCGGGCCCGCATCGCCACTGACCCGCGACGACGTACCGCGCTCCTGCGCGCCGACGAACGACGCGACACAGGCGCCAGCCCCCGCGGCGATCGCGGCGGCGGACGTGATCGCGGCGGCACTCAGGCGCGCGTCGGCGCGAATGTACAGGAGATAGCCGTGCGTGTGGCGCACGAGCGGCGACAGTTCACGAACGAGCTGCGCCGCGGCGACCGGCCGGCCGTCGAGCACATATGCGCCGGCACGGTCGATGTCGAGCACGACGTCGCCAGCCTGCTCGGGCCGGTCGCGGAGGTTCTGGCCGACGGGGATGGCGAGGTCGCTCTGCGCGAACGCGGGCGCGGCGGCGATGACGGTTGCAACGAGGCAGAGGGAGTATCGCAAGGCCGCGCGGGTGGTGGGTGGGGAGGGCGGTTTCCGAGACGCGATGCGGGTTCCAAGTTAATTTGGATCAACCAACGGACAACAGAGCTCCTATGACTACCGTTCGCGTCCAAAGCTTTGGCATCTCGATCGACGGTTTCGGCGCCGGCCCCAATCAGGACGAAGCGAACCCCCTCGGCGTGCGCGGGCCCGAGCTGATGGAGTGGTTCTTCCCGACGCGCGTCTGGCGACAGATGCAGGGACTCGACGGCGGCGAGACTGGCATCGACAACGAGATCGCCGAGCGCGGCATGAAGGGCATGGGCGCCTGGATTTTGGGACGCAACATGTTCGGCCCAGTGCGCGGCCCGTGGCCGGACGAGCGCTGGCGCGGCTGGTGGGGAGAGGAGCCATCCTATCACGCCCCGGTATTCGTGCTCACGCATCACGCGCGGGCGCCGTTGCAGATGCAGGGCGGCACCGTGTTTCACTTCGTGACGGACGGGATTCAGTCAGCGCTGCGCCAGGCGCGCGCCGCGGCGGGCGACAAGGACATCCGCATCGGCGGCGGCACGGCCACCATTCGTCAGTTTCTCGAGGCCCGGTTGATCGACGAGATGCACCTCGCGCTGCGGCCGATCTTCATGGGCCAGGGTGAGAGTCTCTGGCGGGGGCTCGACATGACCGCGCTCGGCTACGAGTGCGCGGAGCAGGTGGTGGGGGAGCGGGCGGTGCATCTCTTCGTGCGGCGGAAGGGCGCCTAGCGGCGAGCGCTATCCAAGATCTTGCATCGACGATTCGTCGATCGTGTTGGCCCCGACGGCGAGGCGGGAAGTTTCATCCGCCGTAGGACAACACGGTCAGGCCGGGACGCACGTCACCCGAACCGCCTCCTCGCCAATGCGATCGCTGGCAACGATGCGGAGCGGTGGCCGGGCGCCGGCAAAGTACGGCTTGCCGCGGCCGAGCACGAACGGGCGGAAGTAGAGACGATACTCGTCGACGAGACCGAGATCGGTGAGGCTCGCGGCCAGAGTGGGTCCGGCGACGTCGATCTCACCGTCGACGTCCTCCTTCAGTTTACGAGCAAGCGCGTCGACGTTCTCGGCGACGAGCGTGGCGTTCGGGCCGACTGATTTGAGCGTGCGTGACACGACCCACTTCGGCAACGCCCGCCACGTCGCCGCGAAGTCGCGATCGCCCGCATCCCAGTCGGGTTGATCCTCGTCCCAGTAGCGCATGATCTCGTAGATCCGTCGACCATACAAGCAGCCGGCCAAGCCGCGGACGTGATCGTTGAGATGACGGCCAAGCGCAGCGCCGGGTGGCGGGAACTCGAGCTGATCGCCGACGGTATCGACGTAGCCGTCGAGGGACTGCATCATGCCGAACACGAGCTTGGCCATGGCCGTGACCTATTCAGGTTTATCTCGCCTGAGCTCCTCGGCGAGCCCGATGAGAAGCCCTTCGGGGCCGCGAATGTAGCATAGCCGATACGACTGCTCATATTGCACCACGTCGCCGACGAGCTGCGCGCCATGCTGCTGGAGTCTGGCGAGCGTCTCGTGGATGTCTTCAACGGCGAACATGACGCGCAGGTAGCCGAGCGCGTTCACCGGAGCGTGTCGGTGGTCGGCGACGACAGGCGGGGCGAGGAATCGCGACAGCTCCAGCCGACTGTGACCGTCCGGGGTGACCATCATGGCGATCTCAACGCGCTGGTTTCCCAGTCCAGTAATGCGTCCGGCCCACTCGCCGTCGATCATGGCTCGCCCTTCGAGCCGCATCCC
>DATNAT010000195.1:0-10136 GCA_035572355.1 Gemmatimonadaceae bacterium | reverse complement strand
CAGGAACTGTCCGGCGGTGACCATCTGGCCCTCTTTGACCGAGAGCTTGGTGATCTTGCCGCTGACGTCGGAGGCGACGTCGACCTTGGTCTCCGGGCGGACCTGGCCGCTCGCGGTGACTGAGGCGACGAGATCGTGCTTTTGCACCGATTCGGTCTTGACCTCGACCGCCTTGTTACTGCGCTTGGCGGCAGTCATCGCGATGACGGCGATGACTCCCCCGGCGAGAACGATGGCGACGCCCAGCTTGGTTTTCTTACCCATGGTAGTGGTCAGGCCTCAGCGAAGTGGGCGGCCAACCGCGGCTTCGAGATTGGCGAATGCTTGGTGGTAGGTGTAGATGGCGTTGATGCGGCCGACAGATGCTTGAACGAACTGGCCCCGCGCCGTAGTGAGATCGAGAAAGGTCTTGGCTCCGACGCGGTAGCTCTCTTCGGCAAAGGCGAGCGCTTGTGCGGCCTGTTGCGCGATAGTTTGCTGGAGCTCCACGGTCTTTTCCGCCGTCACCAGGTTCAGATACGCGGAGGTGACGTCGCTCGTGAGTTGGAGGTTGCGCGCCTTGAGATCGAAGATCGCATTGTCGCGGGCTACACGCGCCTGCTCGATGTTCGCTTCGCGCTGGTAGTTGTTGAAGATCGGCAACGAGAGGAAGGCCGAGAACGTGATCGGCGTCTTGCGAAAGGCGAACGGGTCGTTGCTGTTGCGGATGTTCTGGATCTGCGTTGCAGACAGTTGCTGAAGCGCGCAAGGTCTGGAGCGGGGTGGAAGACCGGCGCCGGCGCGAAGCGAATCTTGGCTTAGACAGCTCTCAAAGTTTTGCTGGTTCGAGAGCATCGCGGCCTCCACCAGGTTATCCGAGCTCTGCGTCGTCCCGAACGACGTTCCACCGATGCCAGTGTTCAACGACAGGGTCGGCAGGAATCCCGTTTCGGCGGAGTGCACCTGCATGTTGTCGGCGTACTCCGTCGAGCGCTTCGCCGCGACGTCCGGATTCACCCGTCGAGCAAGCGAGAGCAGCGAGTCGAGCGACGCCGGCGGCTGAGCCGAGACGGTGAACGTCGTCGTGAGCACGGCGGCCGTGTCGTAGGGCACGCCCATCTGCTGGAACAGCTTCACTTTCTCGATTTGAGCCTGGTTGTGGGCCGTAACCGAGGCCACTTCGGCCTGACCCACCTGCACCTCGGCATTGCGAACGTCCAGAATCGTTCCGGCGCCGACCTCCATTTTGGCGTCTGCCAGATTGAGCTGGCCCTTCGCCGACAACACCAACGAGTCGTCCATCGTGGCGGTGGCCTGCTGCTCGAGCGCCTGGATGTACTGGGTCGTGACGACCGACCGCAGGGTCTCCGTAGAGCTGGCGACCGTTGCCTCGGCGGCAGCTCTGTTCGCGCGCGCGGCGCGGGGGGCGAAGGCCGCTGAAGCGCTGACGCTGTAGTTGAAGCCGACCCGGTAGCTCCCGTTATAGGAGTTCTCACCCGTGAACGGGATCCCCTGCACGAGCTGCGTTCCAGCCTGGGTGTACCCACCACCGAGACTCGCTGACGCGTTCGGCAGCAGCGCCCCGTACGTCAGTCGTACGCTCGTTTCCGCGTTGCGGACCAAGTTGCGTGTTTGCAAGAGCCCTGGGTTGTTCTGCCGCGCGATCGTGATCGCCTGATCCAGAGTGAGATCGTGCCCCGTGGCAGGAGCCTGTTGAGCGAACGCGAGTTGTGCCGGAATCGCCAGGAGAGCGACGAACTTCGTCGAGCGCATGGTGGGGAATTCCTTTGGGAGGGAGTCTGCGGGGAGTACGGTGGGGGGACGACCGGGGTTTCAGGCCGTCTCGAAACACTGAATACAATCTTGGAACCTAATCATCGGGGCGCCCGGACCGCCCGAGAGCAGGGCCCGCGAGCTCGCCCGCGAGCCCGCCGGCGAGCCAGTCCGTCGTCCACCTTTGAACCGCGTCGCTCGGCTCGCCTACCGGGGCGGCTCCTCGCGCGTCGCGACGATGTTCTCGCCCCGAATCTCGACTCGAAGCAGCATTCCAGACCCGTCGATCCAGAAGTCTCGAGTCGTCGAGCCGTTGGAGAGCGAGTAGTGCGTCCCCGTTATGCTCTTGCCCCCGACGCTGACTGGTTCGAGCCCGTGTGCGGCAAGCGTGAACCCGCCCCCATGCGCCCCCCGTGGGTTGATCACCTCGACCGCCCCCTCGCGCTTGGCCAGGGGCGCGAAGTAGAGCAGATGCATCAGCTCGTCGTCGACCAGGAGGCACCGGCCGGGCGTCATCGGGTACTCGTGCATGGATTCCTCACCCCGCCGATTGCGGGCGAGGGCCGACAGTCTGCCGGCGCGGGCGGTGGCGCGAATTTCGGTCGCCGGCGCGCGGCTCGTGCCGTCGAACGACACCGCCTGATAGTCGAGCGGTGTGCCCAGCGAGTCCGTGACCAGACGTGACGTTTCGCGCCGCGCACCGGAGGTGAGCTGCCCGGTCGCCTGGATCTGCCCATTGTCGATCCGGGTGATCCGAAAATTCTCGGTCGCGCTTGCACCGCCCGGGCGTGTGATCACAAACGTGCCCTCGTCGATCACCCGACCCTGAGCCGTCGCGGCGCCCGACAGCGCGCCGACGAGGCAGGCCGCGGCGCAGGCCGACCGGGCCAGGTCGCGTGCACGGTCAACGACACGGACCGGGCTCGTGCGCCGGCATCGTGCGGACCAGCCGGCGGCGCTGAGTGGGGTGGGAGGGGAACTGAGCGTCACGATGGGGTAATCTACCCGGACGAGGCCGGCGAGTTCACTTATTTGCTCACTCGGCGGCCGGCGGAGCGATGAAGATGCGGTCGCGGATCCGCGTGTAGATGCGCTCGTAGATCGCGCGGCCCTTTTCGGGTGTCGCCAGCGTCGGTCGTCCGATTGACCCTGGACTTGCTCGCGGGACGCGCAGCCAGCCGCGCCGGTAACGTCGCAGCTCGTCTCGCGACATCATATAATCCTGCGCCAATGACATGTCGACGAGCTCTGGAGCAATATACAGCATGAGAGACGTGTCGACTTCGTCGCCGTGCATCGGTTCGCCCTGGCCTTGGAGCAGATCGGCCAGGCCCACCCCGAAGATGTCGACCACCCGCACCCGCGCGCCCGAGGTGATCACCGTCGACATCGCCTCGAGATGCGAGTCCTGCTCGTGAGCGGTGAGCAGAATGAACTCGCCAATGCCCGTCGACTCCCAGGTGTCGAGCAGGTCGTTGAGCATCCTGTGAAGGGTCTTCTTGCGGAGCGAGGCGTTCCCGGCAAAGCCGCGCTCGGTCACCACGTTCACGCCATACTCGACCGTCGGCGCGAGCAGCACGCCGAACTCGGCCGAGAGGTCGCACGACAGTCGTTCGACGATCAACGTGTCGGAGCCGAGCGGCAGGTGGGGACCGTGTTGCTCGCAGGTGCCCACCGGCACGATGAGCCGCGGGTCTCGCTCGACCAGCGTCGCGACATCGCGCGGTCTCAGGCGTTTGACGAAGCGCGTCGCTCGTGTCGTTGCGTCGCCGTTGGACGGGGTGTCGGACGCGTGGCCCAGTGCGCCGTCATTGGCATAGGCACCGCTGGCAGGCACCCCTTTGGGAGTCTCGCTCATTTCGGCTGATCGCGTGGTTCCAGATCGTCAGATTCCGAGTCGGCGCTGGCCGCGGCCGACGCCCTGGACCTGGTGGGCGATCGCCGCCGGCGCCGCGCTGCTCATCGCCAGCCAGTGGCTGCACGGTCCGAGCGTAGAGTATCTCGTGCCGCTCGTCGTCGCTACGCTGGCGGCTGTCGCGTTCGCGTTCGCGGTTCGCGGCGCGCAGCGCTGGTGGGCCATCGGCTGCTCGATCGCCCTCGCCGCGGCGGCGGCGTTGGCCATCCCAGCGGAGCGCAATCTCTGGCTCGTCGAGCATCAATGGGACGTCTGGCGCCACGACGCAGTCGTGCACGGCCTCGCCTCGCTCGCGCGGCAGATCGATGATGCCGCCGCCAGCGCCGGCCGCGCCGCTGACCAGGCGCTCACCGTCGCCGGCGATACACGCGAGGATCGGAGCCGCGCGTTCGATCGGCTCTCGCGCCTCGTCGACGGCGGTGACGAGCGGGGTGTGGTCATCTATCGCGCCGACAGTGCGTTCGCCTGGGCAGGCATCATTCGGCCGCCGATCGACAAGCTTCGCGATGGGATCACCGTCATCGGCACGCCGTTCTATCTGGCGCTCCAGACCAGTCGGCGCCGCGGCAACGAGCGGGCGGTCGCGGTTACGCTGATCGATGCCGCACCGCCCGCCGACGAGCTGTCGTCGTCCGTCGCGCATCGCGTGGCGGCCGAGACCAACCTCGGTCGATTCCTTTTCGGACCGCCGACGGACACGGCGAGCGGACCGGAAGTGCTGCGCTACTCGAGCGGCGGCGTTCGGTTGTTCAACGTCCGCTCCGACACGCTGATGCAGGGCCAGGTCGAGCAGCGGATTGCCGAAGCAGTGCGGGCACGCGCTGGGTTCGCGTTCATCATCGCGCTCGCCTGCTTCATCATCGGCGTGTGGCGCGGGACGCGGTCGCTCACCGAGCGGCTGGCCGCGCTCGCCGTGGGCCTCGCGTGCACGGCGCTCGTCCCAACGAATCAGTATTCAAACCTGACGCGGCTTTTTGATCCGGCCGTCTATTTCACGCCGCAGGGTGGACCGCTGACCGGGAACGCCGGCGCGCTCGCCACCACCGGCGCACTCGTGCTGCTCGGCGTGTTCGCCGTCTTTCGGCGGCGCGCGCGCCGCGTGCCCTGGTGGACGGCAGCGGCGATCGTCCTCCTCGTCGCGGGTCTGGGCCCATTTCTGCTTCGCGATCTGGCACGCGGCGTGACCATTCCGTTGCGCGGCGTGGATTCGCCACTGTGGCTGATCTGGGAGATCCCACTCTTTCTGGCTGCGGTGCCCGTCCTGCTCGCCGGCGCCGCGGCGGGAGCGTCGCTCCTCGGACCGCGTCGCGGGGTTCCGCCGTGGGTCGCACCGCTCGCCGCCGCCGTCGCGGCGGTCATCGCGCCCATCGTGTGGGACGCACCCGGGCGGTGGCCCTGGTGGTACACCATCCTCTGGGTCGTCGCGATCGGCATCCTCGCCCTCAGCCGGCGCACGCGGTGGGTGATTCTGAGCGCGTCGACCGTCGCCGCTCTCGGCGCCACGACCCTCGTTTGGGGCCGCACCGCGCGTGGGCGTGTCGAAGCCGCCGACCGCGATCTCGCCGGATTGAGTCAACCCGATTTCCTCGCGATGACGCTCCTCCGCCGCCTCGGGATGACGCTCGGCGCGAGCGACGCGCCGACGACGCGCGAGGCGCTGCTCCAGGCGTATGTCACCTCCGACATCGCGGCGGCGGGCAATCCGATCGCGATCTACGCCTGGCCCACCGATTCCGGTCCCACCGCGCGCTTTGCCACGGCGGACATCCCGATTCCAATGCCGCAGATGGAGAGCGCGGTGAGCCGGGCGCGCCTGGCACGCGTGCTCATTCTCGAGCCCGTTCCCACCGATACCGCGCTCGAGGTCGTGATGGCGGCGCCCGATTCCGCCCACGGCGTCACCGCGGCGATCGTCGCACCCAAGAGCCGGCTGTTCGCGCCCGATCCGTTCGTGCGCTTCTTGGGCATCGATGTCGACCCAACGATCGAACCGCCGTACACCGTCCGGCTGCGCACCGGCGTGACGAACGCGCCGCCGGAGGAGCAGGCGACCTGGCGCCGCGAGGCCAGCGAGCTGCACGGCGACTGGACGGTGCGCACGGGTACCGGCTCGGTCCCGGCCCACGTCGAGGTCGAACTCCGCTCGCCCGGCGCGCTCGTTCCTCGCGGTGCGCTGATCGTGCTGCTCGACCTCGCGATCGTGGCCGTCATTTGGTTGGCGAGCGTCGTGGCCGACGGCGGCGCCGGCCGTCTCTTCCGCGCGCGCCGCCGCACCTGGGGGCGGAGCTATCGCGTGCGGCTGTCGCTCGCGCTGTTCGCCTTTTTCGTCTTGCCGGCGATCACCTTTGCGATCTGGTCGTACGGCCAGCTCGCCGCCGATGCCACCCAGTCGCGCGCCGTGCTGGTCAGCGAAACACTGCGCGCGCTCGCACCGCCGGACAGTCAACTCTGGCTCCCCGGCGAGAGCAGCCGCCTCGACACGCCCCTCTTTCTCTTCCGCGGCGGGGAGCTGAGCGAAGCGAGCGATCCGCTCTACGACGAGCTCGCCCCGACCGGGCGGCTACTCCCACCTGCCGTCGAGATCAGCCTCGCCGAACGCGACGAGGAGACAGCTACCCAGATGCATCGCGTCGGCGACGCGACGGCGCTGTTCGGCTATCGCGCGTTCGACGAGCCGCATGGGCCGCTCGACGTCGTCGCGACTCCGGCTCGCGCCGACGAGCTGTCGCTCGGCCGGCGGCGACGCGACCTGGGTATTCTCGTGCTGTTCGCTACCGCCGTCGGCGCGCTCGCCGCGCTCTGGCTGAGCGGCATCGCCGCGCGACAGCTGGCGCGTCCGATCCGCACGCTGCGTGAAGCGGCGCTCGCCATCGCCAGCGGCGCGCGCGTGCCGCCGTTCGAGGAGCGTCCGACGGTGGAATTCCATCCGGTGTTCACCGCCTTCCGGCAGATGGCCTCGGATCTGAACGCGAGCCGCACCGCGCTCGAGCAAGCCCAGCGCCGCACGGCCGCGGTGCTGCGCAACGTGGCGAGCGGCGTGGTCGCGGTCGACGAGGACTGCCGCGTGGCGCTGGCCAACCCGCGCGCCGAGGCGCTGCTGGGCGGCCCGCTCGCCGCGGGGACGCCGTTCGCTCGCCGGGCGCCGGCGCCGATCGCGCAAGCGGTTGAGCGTTTCCTAAAGTCGGACCGCGACGAGGAGGAGTTCGAGTCGTCGGTCGATGGGCAGCAGCTCCGGGGCACGCTGACGCGGCTGGCGCGCGGCGGCGCCGTCGTCACGCTCGACGACGTGACCGAGATTGCGCGGGCCCAGCGCGTGCTCGCCTGGGGGGAGATGGCGCGCCAGGTCGCGCACGAGATCAAGAATCCGCTCACGCCGATCCGCCTCGGCGTACAGCACCTGCGCCGCGCCCGCGCCGACGCCCGCGTCGACTTCGACCGCGTCCTCGAGCACAACGTCAACCAGATCCTTACCGAGATCGACCGCCTCGACGAGATCGCGCGCGCCTTCAGCCGATACGGCGCCGCGCCCGAAGAGCGGCGGCAAGCCGAGTCGATCGACGTCGCGGCGGTGGTGCGCGAAGTGGTGTCTCTCGAGCGCCTGGGCGGCGACGCGGACGCAGGATTGGAATGGACGGAGCAGGGCGTCGACGCCCCAATCATCGCCAACGCGCGCGCCGACGAGTTGAAGGAAGTGCTGCTCAACGTGCTCGAGAACGCCCGTCACGCGCAGGCGAAGCGCGTCAACGTGGCCATGTCGGTCGTGGCGAGCGACGGGGACCGTGACGGCGTGGACGCTGCGCGCCGCGCCCAGATTGAGATCCGCGACGACGGGCATGGCATTCCGGCCGCGGTGCTGCCGCGCATCTTCGAGCCGCACTTCTCCACGCGCACGAGCGGCAGTGGGCTTGGTCTCGCGATCAGCCGCCAGATCGTCGAGCGCTGGGGCGGCGACATCGGCGTCGAGAGCGAAGCGGGAGCCGGAACGACGGTGACAATCTCGTTGCGGTTGGCGTGATCTTGGATGCGGGAAGAACGAACGCTACCAACCAACTGAGAACACCGACGCCGCGTGAGTCGAAATTGACGAATACGGTTGCGACATACCGTGACGGCTCTTGCGGGGCGTCCGGATCAACGGATTTTGGTACGGACCGAACGGAGACCAACGGGCGAAACGGACCGCCGAGTTGCTGTCCGCAAATATGGTGTCCCGGGCTCGTCAATTTTTTTGACGCTCTCAGTGGTTCGCCGCTCGTTCCTCCAGGGAAGCTGAGCGAGGTAGGCTCCGTTCAGTCCGTTCGTGTCCGTGCCGTTCTCCGTTATCAAACTCCTTCAAGCGTCGAGAGCCCGCCGAGCGTCCAAGGTCGTTGGAGCCGGCTCGCTACTCGGTCGTACTGTGGTTCGGCGACCCTTTGGGCGTCCGCACAGTTTTGATATTCACGAATTCGTGAATGCCAAATAGTCCCAGCTCGCGCCCGTAGCCCGACTTCTTCACCCCGCCGAACGGGAAGCGCGTGTCCGACGCCACCATCCCGTTGATCGTCACCGTGCCCGCGTCGAGCCCGCGTGCAAACTGCTCGATCTCGCCGGCGTCAGTCGTCCACGCCGCGGCGCCGAGCCCGAATCGCGAATCGTTCGCCAGCTCGATCGCATGCTGCGCGTCGCGCGCCCGCACCACCGCCGCTACCGGCCCGAACGTCTCCTCGTGCCACGCCGGCGCCGACTCCGGCACGTCGCCGAGCACCGTCACGTCGTAGTAATAGCCCGGACCGGGGCGCGGCCTGCCGCCGAGCAGCAACTTGGCGCCCGCGGCGACCGACTGCTCGACCTGCCGGTGCAAGTCGTCGCGAATCTTCGCCGTCGCCAGCGGACCCACCTGCGTCCCGGCGTCCATCGGGTCGCCGACGACGAGCTCGCGCATCCGTGCCACGAACTGCATCGTGAATTGCTCGGCGATCGATTCGGCGACGATGAATCGCTTGGCCGCGATGCACGACTGCCCGTTGTTGATCGTCCGCGCCGTGACCGCCGTCATCACCGCGGCGTCCAGCCGCGCGCTCGGCATCACGATGAATGCGTCGCTGCCGCCCAGCTCGAGCACCGTCTTCTTGAGCGCCTTGCCCGCCGCCGTCGCCACGCTCACCCCGGCACCCTCGCTCCCCGTCAGCGTCGCCGCCGCCACCCGATCGTCGGCGACGATCCGTGCTACCGGCTCGGCGCCTATCAGTAAACTTTGAAAAACGCCCCCCGGCGCCCCCGCCTCGATGAACAATTGTTCGAGCGCGAGCGAACATTGCGGCACGTTCGACGCATGCTTGAGCAGCCCGACATTTCCCGCCGCGAGCGCCGGCGCGGCGAAGCGGATCACCTGCCAGAACGGAAAGTTCCACGGCATCACCGCCAGCACGACGCCGAGCGGCTGGAACGCCACGTACCCTTCACCCTCGGCGCCCTCGCCCGGCTGATCGGCAAGCAGCCGCGCTGCGTTCTCAGCGTAGAAGCGGCACGCCGTCGCGCACTTGGCCGCTTCGTCGACCGCCGACTGGTACGTTTTCCCCATCTCGAGCGTCATCATGCGCCCGTATTCTTCCTTCCGCTCGACGAGCAGTTCGCCGGCGCGGCCGACGATGCGCGCTCGCTCAGCGATCGGAGTGTGACGCCAGCTGAGCGACGCGCGGTGCGCTGCCGCCAGCTTGTCTTCGATCTCGCGTTCTGCGAGGGCGGGAAACGAGCAGACGCGCTCGCCCGTCGCCGGATTCACCGTTTCAATTGCCATGGTCAGTTGCCGTCAGCTCGAGAACATCGACTCCCCCGTCCACGCGACTCCCGAGCCATCGGGGCTGAACCAGCGTCGCCACCATGGCACCTGCCGCTCGCGCTCGAACACGGTCTGCACCGCGGCCCGCCACGCGACCTGCATCGCCGCCGCATCGTCGAACCGATCGTCCGCCGAGGCTGACAGTCCGCGACGCAGCCAGTCGGCGATTTCCGGCGGATGGCCCGAGAGATCCACGTCGCCGCGCATCTCCCGCGCCAGAATCGACGTGCTGTCCCGCTCGCCGAACGGGGGGGCGCCGGTCAGCGCGAAGGCCGTGATCGCCGCGATCGAGAAGCAATCGGCCGGTGCGTCTTGCGCTTCGCCAAGCAGCTGCTCGGGCGGCGCGAACGCCGGCGTGCCCGACGCGCCGGTGGTCTCTTCGCCCGTCGCGTTCGCAATGCCAAAGTCCGCCAGCCGCCACCGGCGGTAGCGGTCGATCAGCACGTTCTCCGGTTTGAGATCGCGGTGGATGATGCCGACCGAATGGGCCGCCGCCAGTCCGCTCAAAATGAAATCGATCTGCGGCGCGATCTCGGTCAACGTGCGCGGGCCCGAGCGCGCCAGTAGGTCGGCAACCGATCCGCCCTCGGCCAGCTCCATCGTGTACCAGGCAACGTCGCCGCGGCTGTCCCAGTCGAAGATCGGAACGAT
>DATNAT010000194.1:0-12565 GCA_035572355.1 Gemmatimonadaceae bacterium | reverse complement strand
CCAGAAGCCGCGGCCGTAGGTCGCGGCGACGAGATCGTTCCCCTTGATCGCGATGTCGCGGTACGACGTCGTCGGCAGGTTCTGTCGCAGCGGCTGCCAATGGTCGCCGTCGTCGAACGACACGTACACGCTCGTCTCGGTGCCGAGGAAGAGCAGTCCCGGCTTTTGCGGATCGTTGCGCACGACGCGGGCGACGCTGCCCGACGGCTCGCCGGTCGCGAGCCCGTCGACGATCTTCGTCCAGGTCTTGCCGTAGTCGCGCGTCCGGTAGACGTACGGCGCGTAGTCGCCGGTGCGGAACAGGCCGACCGTCGCGTACGCCGTCCCCGCGTTCGAGTGCGATGCGTCGACCGACAGCAGCTCGGCGCGCGAGGCGTTCGGGAGTCCGGAGATCGACGCTTCTTCCCAGGTCTTGCCGCCGTTCCGCGTCATCTTGATCAACCCGTTGTTCGTGCCCACCCAGATCATCCCCGGCACGACGGTCGACGCCGACATCGACTCGGCCGGGCCGCCGAGATCGGGGCTGATCGCCGTCCAGTGCACGCCGCCGTCGATCGTCGTCCAGATCGATTGGAAGCCCGCAATGAGCATATGCTGATTCCATGGCGCGAACAGAATCGGCTGGTCGCTCGTCGTGCGCAGCTTTCGCGACGGATCGGCCGCCGGACTGACGTTGATCCATTCCTCGCTGGGATACGAGATCTTGAGAATGCCCGACCCGCTCGCGAACACGGTGTTCGGGTCGAGTGGATCGGCGACGATCGTCCCCCACTCCCAGCCCGAGACCGGGTTCCAGTCGAGCGGGGTGATCTCGCCCAGGTTGCCGCGCATCCGCGTGCGAATGGCGCCGGCGTCCTGCTGCGTGCCATAGACCCAGGCCGGCACGGAGTTGTCGATCGAGAGATGGTAGATCTGGTCGGTCGACTGGTTGTACCACGGGCTCCAGGTCTCGCCGCCGTCGAGCGTCACCGTGGCGCCCTGGTCGAGGCCGAGGAGCATGCGCTGGCCGTTGGACGGATCGATCCAGAGCTGCTGCGGGTCGTCGCCGCCCGGCGCGCCCTTGAAGCCGGTGAAGGTGTTGCCGCCGTCGGTCGACTTGTAGCTCGACGTGTTGATCGTGTAGACGACGTCCGGATTCTGCGGGTCGACGTAGACGCCGCAGTTGTACCCGCCCTGTCCGTTTCGAATTCTCTGATCGTCGGGATCCATCTGGCGCCAGGTGGCGCCGCCGTCGTCGGAGCGATAGAAGCCGGCGTTCTCGATCAAAAACACGCGCTGCGCGTTGGTGCGCATCGCCACCGCGACCGAGGTGCGGCCCGTCAGTCGCGGCAGACCGCCGCCCGTCACGACGTGCCAAGTGATGCCGCCGTCGGTCGACTTGTAGAGCTGTGTCGTGCTCGGGCCCTCGTCCGCAGCGCCGCCGCGGCCGCCGAACCCGCCGGCGCCTCGACCCCCCCCGGGCGGCGGCGGCGTGTAGTGCGACACGCTCGTCGCGAAGATCACCTCGGGCACGTCGTTGGCGCGCGCCAGCTTCTGGATGCCGACGCTGTCGGCGACGAACAGCGTCTTGGTCCAGGTCGCGCCGCCGTCCGTGCTCCGGAACACGCCCCGCGTATCGCTCTTCTCGTGCACGTTCCCCTGCGCGGCGACGAGCACGACGTTCGGGTCCTTCGGGTCGACGAGAATCGTCGGGATCTGCTTCGTGGCATCGAGGCCCAAGTGGCGCCAGGTCTTGCCGGCGTCGGTCGACTTGTAGACGCCGTTGCCTTCGTTGATCGCACCGCCAGTGATCATGTCGCCTGCGCCGACGTAGACGATGTTCGGATCGGACGGCGCCACTTCGACGGCGCCGATCGACGACACGTCGCGGATCGAGTCGAAGATGGGGAACCAGGTCGCGCCGGCGCTCGTCGTCTTCCAGACGCCGCCTGCAGGCAGTCCGGCGTAGAACACGCCCGGCTGTCCGATCGCCCCGGAGACCGCGGCTATACGCCCGGCGCGGAACGGCCCGAGGTTGCGCCAAGTGAGTCCGGCGTAGAGGCGTGGATTGACCGGCGCGGCTGATTGCGCGGCGAGCGGCGTGCCGAGCGAAACGATCGCGGCGAACGCCAAGAACCGAACATGTGTTGTCATAGTGGAAAGCGGGCTTGAGGAGCGACTGATTGGTTCCCGCGCAGTATGGTCCGCAAGGTTAGGCGAGGCAAGTCACGCGTCGCCGGGGGAGTCCGAGGTTCGCGGCGAGTTGCCATCGCCGTGCGGGTCGGTGCCAGGCCCATGGCAATATTGCCATGGGCTTCGGCGAATAGGACGGGGAACGCAACCCCGCTTCGCTCACCTCGCGCACTTGATTGGTCCGCCACGCCGCATCCGGATGCTACGTTCGGCATCGGTCAGGTCTAGAGTGCACCGATGACCGCCAGCGACCCAATCCCCGCGCTGAAACGCCAACTCGCCGGCGAGATTCGCGCGCTGCTCGCCAGTCACCACCAATTCGTTGCCGCGATGATCCTCGGCGTCGACCAGCCGCGCATGTCGGACATCCTGCGCGGAAAGCTCGAGCGCTTCTCGCTCGAGAAGCTGATTCGCCTCCTCGCGCACATCGACTGCCGCGTCACGATCGGCGTCGCCTCTATGGGAACCCCGCGAATTCGTCGACGGTCCGAATGAAACGGTTCTGAAAAGTGCATTGCATGATGCGTCCGGGAACCGCACTTTCGAGCCCCCGGTTTCTCGCTCGATCCTTCGCAAGGAGACTACAATGTCCGCCTCACCGACCCGCGGCCGGTTCGTCTGGCACGAGCTCATGACGAGCGATCCCAGCGCAGCACAGGATTTCTATGGGCACGTCGTCGGCTGGTCGACCAGCCAATGGGGCGATGGTCCGGAACCCTATACGATGTGGATGGCGGGACAGACGCCGATCGGCGGCGTGATGGCCGTGCCCGACGAAGCCAAGAAGATGGGCGCACCCCCCAAGTGGCTTGCCTACGTCGAAGTCCCCGACGTCGACGCCACGGTGAACGACGCTGTCGCGCTCGGAGCGACCGTGCTAGCGCCGGCGCAGTCGGTGCCCGACGTCGGCCGTTTCGCGGTGATGCAGGACCCGCAGGGCGCCACCTTCGCCGTGATCACGAGCGCGAACCCGATGGCCGACGAGGGCGATCCGCAGCCGCTCGAGTTCTCCTGGCACGAGCTCACCGCCAACGAGCTGACCGGCGCCGTCGGTTTCTACGAGAACTTGTTCGGCTGGGAGAAGAAAGGCGAGTTCGACATGGGCCCCATGGGCGCCTACCACATGTACGGGCGCGACCGCTTTACCTACGGCGGCATGATGAAGAAGACCGCCGACATGCCCGCGCCCTATTGGCTGCACTACGTCCGCGTCGACAGCGCCGACGCCGCGGCCGATCGCGCGCAGAAAGCGGGCGGCAAGCTCATCCTCGGTCCGATGGAAGTGCCGGGTGGCGATCGCGTCGCGGTGATGATCGATCCACAGGGCGCTGCGTTCGCCGTTCACTCCAAGCCGGCGCCGTAAAGGGCGAGCGCGTTGCCGCGCAGCACCATGCGCGCGATCTCGAGCGCGCGAGGTCGGGTGATCTCGCCGTCGTTCATCATGCCGGTGAGCGCGATCGCCAACGCCTCGCGCGCCGAGGTCGTCGTCTGCCAGCCGATTTCCTCCCAATCGATCGGCGGCGTGCCCGGCGACAGGTCGGTGCCGAACAACACTTTCTCGGGATACCACTCGAGCCAGTAGCGGATCACCCCGGCGAGCTCTCGGGTCGGCAGGAGCCACGTCTGCTCGGAGAAATCCGTGTAGACGTTCGGCTTCATGAGAAGCGGCGCGATGGACTTCGAGAACGGTCCGGCGCCGCCATGCAGCAGCACGAACTTCGTGCCGCGAAGCGTCGCGTCGTCGAGCACTGGCTCGAGCAGCAGCGGGTTCGAGCCGGCGAGCTCGAAGTAGCCGCCGCATCCATAGCCCGTGTGGATGTGGACCGGCATGCCGAGTCGCCCGGCCTCCGCCGCGATGTGGTGAAACACCACATCCTGCACGGCGGTGTACTCGGCCGCCGTCGGGACACCGCCGGCCGCGTACTTGGCGTACGCCGCGCTCGCCGCGGCGTGGTCGCCGCGCGTGAAGTTCAAGGGTCGCAGATAGGCCGCCTCGAACTTGACGGCGACCGCCCCGGCGCGCTTCTGCCGCCCGAGCGTCGCCGTCACGACCTGCGCCAGGTAGGCGTCGAGCGAGGCCGGCACCTTCGGCACATTTGAATCCTTCAAATAGCGTTTGAGCAATGCCTCCTCGCGCCCGAACATGATCTTGCGGTCGGGCGTCACCGCGGCGACGGCGCGATTGTCGAGCGGGAAGAGCAGGGCGTCCTCGAACGGCACCCACCGGAAGCGCGGTGCGGTGAGCCCACGTCCCGGCGCCACGCGGTTCGCCAACTCCGTCTCGATGCCGAGCTGGTCGAGCACCCAGGCTGGATTCGCGTCGCCCTTGGTGGCGCGAATGCGCTGCTTCGCCGCCAGCAGGCCGCGCACATGCGCCGCGGCGGTGTCGTCGTACGCATATCCATAGAGCGCATGCCAGGCGGCGACGAACCGCGGATTGTCGGCGCGGCTGCTCAGCGCGGGCGCCGTCGGCTCGAGCGGGTCGCAGGGAAGGGCGTCGAACTCGTCGTCTTTCTGGCCGGCCGCGGCGACGGCCGGGGGATGCGAATGATTGTCGATCGCCTTGATGCCGTTGATCGCGCTGAGGAGTGCGGGATCGGGCCGCTGGCCGGCCGCCGGCGATGCGACGATGCACGCAACTGCCAATGCGACCGCGGGAAGGATCTTCATGATGGCTGGCAGTGGTCTATTGCAGCGAGGCCCATGGCAAAACTGCCATGGGCCTCGCGATTGTCAACGTCGACGCAGGGTCAGGGCCGCGTCAGCTCTGCGCGTCGTCTCCCGGATCGGGCACGCGCCGGTGCTCCGTCCCCATCGGCTCGGCGCGCGCGCTCGGGTCGGCGCTCAGCGTCGGCGTGTGCTTCTCGCGGTCGTGCCGGGAAAGATCGTCCTGCGAGTCGAAGTGCGCGCCGCAGACGACGCAATCGTATTCGTGGGTGTGCTCCATTGGGTGGCCTCCTGGGTTGCCGCTCCATTCGGCATGGGGCGTGCCGCGTGGCAGAACCGCGCTTCTTGAAACCAGTCTAGCACCACTCTTAGACTAGCCGGCACCCCGCTCGGTCGAGGTGCGGATGCGCCGTGGCGATTTCACTGTCGAAGTCATTCCCGTCAACGCCGACAACATCCGCGAGATCGACAGTGGGCATGTCCTCGCCCGCCCGAGCGCGGTCTACGCCATCCGCCTCCGAAACCTCGGACCGCTCCGCGCCGTCACCGCGATCGAGATCGATGGGCGGCGCATCACCGAGCTGCCCGTCGAGTTCTTCGGCTTGCGAGAACCAGTGTCGCAGTCGACCGACGCGTCGATCAAGCGCGCGGCCGGCACTGGCCTCACCGGGCATTCCGACCAGCGCTTCGTACCGATCACGCTCGGCGCGCTCGAGAACGAGGCGACGGTCATCACGCTCCGTCTCGTCATCGGCACGGAGCAAGCACTCGGCGGGGGCGTCCGCTACCGGCCGATCGCGACCTGAGCGTGCCGGCCCGTCCCGCCGCGCGGCCCTGACGTGGCGTCGCGCGCCCTCGGTCGCACCGCTCCCCGTGCAACGCTCGACGGTGTCGACGCCGAGCTCGAGCAGTGGCGCGGGCGAGCGATCCCCGACGTCGCGGCGCCGCTCGACGCAGACGACGTGGCGCGCCTGGTGCGCGATCTGTTTGCGTCCCTCGACGTCGACACCGCGGCCGGCGAGAGCTTTTCAGTGAACACGGTTCACTACTATCGCCGGAAAGACATCCTCGATGAGCCGGAGGGCCGCACCTCGGCCGCGCGCTACGCGCTGCGCCACGTCTGGCAGGCGGCGGGCGCGCGGCTCGCCGGCTTTCTCGGTCTCGTGACGCTGGCCGAGGCGCGCGACGCATTTCGCGGCGCGAGCGACGCGATGCTCAGGAAGTTCCTCGCGGCGCGCGCGACGGTCCCGACCGCCGCCACCGATTCCGCACGTTCCGCGCGCCCGCTCGACGCGGCCGTCGTACCTTTGGGTGGGAACGCGCTCTGTCTCATTCCGTCGACGCACGCCGCACTGCGGTCGAGCGCCGCGGCCCGGACGCTCGTCGATGCGCTCGCCGCCGCGCTCGGGCTCGATTCTTAAGGAGAATGCTCATGCCGAATCTATCAATTCCTCACGTCGTCGAGCGCACGCCGCGCGGCGAACGGACGTACGACATCTTCTCGCGCCTCCTTCTCGATCGCATCCTCTTTCTCGGCACCGAGATCGATGACGACGTAGCGAACATCATCATCGCGCAGCTGCTCTTTCTCGAGGCCGACGGGCCGGGGAAGGAGATCCAGATGTACATCAACTCGCCGGGGGGCAGCGTGTCGGCGGGCTTCGCGATCTACGACACGATGCAGCACATCTCGTCGCCGGTGGCGACGACCTGCGTCGGCATGGCGGCGAGCATGGGCGCCTTTCTGCTCGGCGCCGGCGCACCGGGCCGTCGGTCGTCGCTGCCGCACTCACGGATCATGGTCCACCAGCCCTGGTCGACCGGCGGCGGTCGGGGCACGGCGTCGGACATCGAGATCGTGGCGCGCGAGGTGATCTATCTGCGGAGCAAGATGTACGAGCTGATGGCCCGCTACACCGGGCAGCCGCTCGAGCGCATCGAGCGTGAGCTCGACCGCGACAACTATATGTCGGCCGAAGAGGCGAAGCGGTTCGGGATCGTCGACAACGTGGTCGAGCGGCGGGAAGAGCAGGTGCTGATCACGCCCGGCGCGTCGGCCGTTGCGGCGGAGGCCATCGCGATAGGCTAACCGGCGGCGAGTCCAAGAAGCGCGCTTCAAATCGGCGTCGCATCAAAGTTGCGCGTGAGCCGGGTTCGAAACCAAACGAACCGCCCACGCGATAGTGATCGGGATGCCGAGAGTGCGCACAGCACTGAAGGTCGTGGTGGCGGCCGGCCTGGTGATCGGGTTGGCCCTCACGTACTGGCAGCCCCAGTGGCCGCTGCTCGGCTATTGGCTGTTGCTCTCGATCGGCCTCGGTGTCGCGATCTCGACGCTCCCGGCGCTGAGCGGGCTCGACCGCCGCGCGCGGTGGCTGCTCACGGTCAACGCAGCGATTGTCGCGTTCGCGCTCGCCACGACCCAGTTCGCAGCGCGGCGCGCCATCTCGTCGACCCACCTCGAGTATCGGGGCGTCCATCTGGTTGGCGTGAACAGCTTCACGGTCGGCGCCAACGTGGACGACGCGATCGACGGCGGAGCGGACGTTCGGTTGGAGCGCGTCAGCTCGGCGTCGCCCTGGTCGGCCCGCGTGAGCCGAACGGACTCGGGCTGGACGATCGAGCCGCTGGCGGGCGTCGAGCAACTTCGGCTCGGGCCGATGCCGGCCTCGCGGCGCGAGCACCAGTTCGACATCGCGCAGTCGGCCATTCTGGAGTACCCGGACGACTGGGTGGCGGTCGTGAATCCGGCCGGCGCCGCGGTCGACACACTCCGACTGCGCGGCGGACGAGTCGCGACCGCGCGCGCCGACACCTTCCTGCTGCGCGCGGTCGACGGGGCGATCGAGCCTCGGTATGCGCGCGCGCTGCGCGCCGGCGTGTCATTGTCCGCGCTCGACGGACGGCGCGCGGCACCGTCGGCGTACGAGCGGTTCGTGCGCGTACAATCGCTCTCGGCGCGCGACGTCGTGAACGAGTCGGAGCAGCGGGCGGGCGCGCGATACTTCTCCTGGCTGCTTCCGACTCGCCAACGGCTGCTCGTCGCGGCCTCGCCGCCGTACAGGCTCGCCGCCCCCGGCCTCGGAGGCGGGCCGCTCTCGTTTAGAGATTCGGCATCGATCGAGGTGCGGAGCGGCGATGCGCTCTGGCAGTTCGAGCTGCGCGCGCGCCGTCGTGAACCGAGCGCCGACGTCGGGCTGGACTTGCTGTTCGTTCGCAATCCGCGGCCCTTGGACACGCCGCTGCCCACCGGCGTCAGCTGTCAGGAGGGGGTGGCGTGCGGCGCGATCTCGCTCAGGCGTCTCCCGCCTCCAGTGGCGCACGTGGCGCTCGACTTCGCGGGCTTCGATCCGCATCGCTTCGGGCTGCTGGGCAAAGTCGAGCAGGACGGCCGCGGCTTCACGGTGGTGCTTCCACGACACGCGTATCGCGTCGAGCGCGGTGCGCCGCGTCCGGTGGCGATTCCCGTCAGGCCGCTGCACGAGAGCGACGGCGGCGCGGTCAACGTGTCGTTGGCCGGAGAGAGTCGCGGACCGGGAAATTATTGGGTGCTGCTCGCGGCATCCGGCGCGTTCGGCGACGACATGTCGACGATCGTGCTCATCGGCACCGGCCTGGCGCTCGTTCTGGCGGCAATCTACGCCGGCGTCAAAGCGGCCACCGTGGGCGGACGCGCATTGCCGGCGTACGACGAGCGCTGGCTCGGCCTTGGCGCGGCCGCAGTGTTGGCGCTGCTGCTTGCGCGCGTGATCATCGGGGCGCGGGTGGCGTTCTTCGCACCATTTCTCGCGCGTGGGATCGATACCGCGGTCGGCATGTGGGTAGCGATCGCGATCGTCGTCGTCGGGCTGCTTTCCTGGTCGGCCTGGATGCCGCCGCTGCTCACCGGTGCGCGAGCGATCTCGAGCGGACAGATATCGCTGCGCCGGCTGGCGATCGGCATCGTGCGAATTCCGATCGTCGCGGCGCGCGGTGCGTCGTCGCCGCGAGTGCGGACGATGAGTTTATTGACCGCGCTGGCCCTCGGCTTTCTCGGAGTGGCGCGGCCAGGCGCGGTCGTCGGCGGTGTGGGCGCCGGAGCCGTCGTGCTGCTCGCCTGGATCTCGTTGGCCTGGGTCGCGGCCTTTTCCGGGCCATACTTCGAGACGTTCGAACGCGGTGCATGGAGCGTCGTCGAGCAGTTGACGCCCAGCGATCGGCTGTCGGGCGCGGTCAAGGCGCCGGCTCCGAGCGGTTGGACGGCGCAGTTAGAGAACTGGTGTACGAGAATTCCCGAGCTGCCGATCATCGCCGCCTGTCTCGCGGCGGAGGTGGCGCTGTTGCCCGCGCTGGCGGCTCCGGCGCTCGTCGCGGCACTGGCCCTCGTCGTCGCGGCCGGGATCGTGGCTCGCCGCCGGCGGTCGTTGGCCATCGTGAGCCCGCTCCCCGACTACTGGGGCGCGACGGCCGGCGCCATGCTGTTCGTCGTCGTCATTGCGAGCATGCGATTGCGCAGCGAGAACGGCTCGATGGCGGCATTCGTGCTGATCGCGCTCGTGGCGCTGGTGAGCGTTCGCATCGGGCGCGGTGTCGGGGCCCGCATCGATGCGGCAGCGCGCCGGGGAGACGACCGAAAGGGAGATTGGAGCGAGATCATCATCTCCTCCGCCCTGCTCGCGGCGCCGCTGCTGCTGCTCGCGCCGTTGATGGCGATCGACATGGGACTGTTTCTCGTCGTCGTGCTGCCGGTCGGATTCGCGACGCTCCTCGCCGCCGGCCGCCGGGTGGCGGGCTGGCGATTGGCCGCCCCGCTCGCCGCCTTCGCGCTCCTCTTCTTTCTGTTGACGCCGCGCGTGCTCTTCCCCTCGATGCGCGGGATTCGCGACGCGGACAGCCACGCGTCGCGCGCCGCGGCGTTCGACGACATGACGCGCTTGCTCGGCGTGCGACTGCCCCTCGTCAGCAAATCGATGGACCGTGTGGCGGCCCGCTCCGTCGCCACGTCGGACGAACCACTCGCGGAAGAGTTGTTGATCTCTGCCAAACCAGGCTCGGCGCGCGATCTGCTGATTCCCTCGATCGAGCAGATCTGGGGCGGGAAGACGTATGCGAGCGCCGGCTTCTGGGGTGGTGGTCTGGGCCAGGCTGTTGTCGGCGGACGCGGCGTTGCCGAATCGGTGTCCTACGCCGAGAACACCTTCTCGGTGTTCATCCTCGCGGAGCATGGCGTGTTCGGCGGCGTCCTCGTGCTCACACTCTATCTGCTGCTGACGGCTGCCGTCGGCGCGACGGCGTTTTCCGGCCCGCCGGAGACTCCGGGCGCATATCGCGCGAGCCGCGCGCTCTTTCTCGTTGCCACGCTGATCGTCGCGATTCCCGCGGCGTACGTCGCGCTCTCGAACCTCGGGGTCGTGCCGATCACGGGGCAGAACATGCCGTTCCTCGGCCTCAACGCGTGGAGCGATGTTGCGATCTGCGCCGGTATCGTCGGCATTCTGGTCACCGGGGCGATTCGGCGCACGCATGAGGTGGCGAAATGACAGGCGCGCGCGAAGTGGTTCAGGCGCGCACGACGCACCTGTGGGCGAACCTGATCGAGTATCTGCTGCTCGGCGTCGCGATTGCGGCGATCGGACTCGCGATGTACGAGACGATCCGCGTCGGGATGCGCGGCGACCGCACCCAGGATTTGACATTCGCCGGCACGACCGCGGAGCTCGGGCGCACGTTGGCCGCGAACGGTTCAGCGCGCGTGGGACGTCTGGCGCGCGCGACGTTCGTCGTCGGATCGGACACGGTCGTCGCGGACACGATTGTCGTCACCGCCGATTCGGCGCGCGAGCCCGCGTTCGCCGTCGGCGGCTTCATGCGCGATCAGGTGACGCAGTACAACGACTTTGCGGTGCGGCAGGCGCTGTTGTCGGTGAGATCGAACCGCCCGCCGCGCGACGAGTCGGAGGCGCGCACGCTGCTCCGCACGGCCTGGCGCGACGACGGAACACGCGTGCTCTCCGATCAACCCAGTCCGTACGGGCTGATCGTCCGCTCGCCATACGCGGAGGACGCCTGGCGCGAAGTCCGCACGACCGACTGGCACCGGAGTCCCGCACTCCTCGGCTACGACGGCGACTTGTCGTTGCCCGGCGCGCCCATCGTCGGACGGTTCGAGGCGCGGCTGAACGGGCGGGGCTGTACCGTGAGTCGGGAAGCGCCGGAATACTATGTGTATTGCCAGAGCGCGCTCGCCGCGTCGTCGAGCCGCTTCTACGATTTCGATTTTCAGGTGATACCGACGGCGAACGGCGGCGCGTTCGGGACGGCGGGTCCGTATCGACAGCGCAGCGTGTGGGTGAATGGGCGCGCAGTGTCGCTCGGGCATCGGCCGGTACACGGCGGCGACGTGATCGAGCTGCAGGCGTTCGGACCGGTGGAGCTGTCGGCGGCCGACTGGGGAACGCTCGCCGCAGAGCAGTGGGTGAACGGTCGAGCGGCGTTTGCAAATCCCAACGTCGGCACACTCGGATTCTTCGCCGCCGCGGGCCGGACAATGGCTGCGGCGAATGGGGCGGCCGATCCGCTGGTGCTGAGCTTCGACGCGGCGCTCACGCACGACCTCGACGCAGAGTCGCGCCGGTTCCTGTCGGAGCACGAGCGTCTGCTCGCGCGGCTCGCCGTGGTCATCCTCGACGTGCGCACAGGCGAGGTGCGGGCGATCGCCGAGCCGGCGCGCCGGTCGAACGATGAGCCGCTGCTCAGCTTCGAACCGATCCTCGTCGGCTCCGTAGTGAAACCGATCATGGCATCGGCGATCCTGTCGCGCCTGCCGGAGTTGGGGAAGTTAACGATCTCATATGCCGGCGATACGGTGACGGAAGTTGCCGGCGTGCCGCTCGGCAAGCCGTTCGCCAACGAGGCTAACGGTTGTACCGGCCAGATCGCCTTCGACGACTACATCCGGTGCTCGAGCAACGAGTATGCGGCGGAGCTCATGATTCGCTCGCTCGAGGCCGACGGCTGGCGCTGGCACGTTCCGGGGGCGGTCGTGCCGCGAGCGATTCTCGAGCGTTCGTCGATCGCCGCCGGGCTCGCCGACGTGTTCGACGTCGACGCGTACGCGAATCGAACGCCCGGCCGTCTCGCGCTCTACTGGAGTGCCGACAGCGCGAGCCATCCGGGCGCCTCGGCGGCGACGACGGATCGTAGTCTCTATCCGTACGAGTCGCGCCCCTGGATTCTCTTTCCGGATTCCGCTGGCACGCGCGTCGATTGGCTGGCGCGCTACGCGTTCGGAGGATGGGAAAATCGCTGGACGCTGCTCGGGGTGTCACAGGCGTACGCGCGCATTGCCACGGGCCGAGAGGTGCAGGCGAGCTTCCTGCACCGCGATCGCGCGCCCGCCGACACCTTTGCACGCTCGTCGCCCGGGGCGCGCGCGGCGTTCGCGCGCGTCCGCGCCGCGCTCCGCGAGGTGCCGGTGAATGGTACGGCGGCCGGATTGGCCGGCCACCTGCGCGGGTCGATCCGGGATTCGGTCGTCGTCCTCGCGAAAACCGGCACACTCAACGAGCAGACCGCCGGCGGCCGGATCAAGTCGCTGGTGATGGCGATCGGCCGCCCCGACGGGACATCGACCGGCGCGGCGCTCCGCTGCGGGCTGGTCGCCGTGACGTACTTCGAGTTCGCCGATGACCCGCGCGCGCGGGCGGAGCGTACCGCGTTGCCGCGCATCCACCGCGATTTCGCCGAA
>DATNAT010000193.1:0-11874 GCA_035572355.1 Gemmatimonadaceae bacterium | reverse complement strand
GGGCGCGCACGTCGGACGAGGCGAGCCCGCAGGCGCGCATGATCTCGATCGCCACGGCGAGGAGCTCGGCATCCGCCGTGACGTCGCTCTCGCCGATGATGTCCACGTTGAGCTGGAAATGCTCGCGAAGCCGACCGCGCTGCTGCCGCTCGTAGCGAAACAGCTGCGGAACCGAGAACCACCGGATGGGCTTACGCAGCGCGTTCGCCTTGGCGGCCGCCATGCGTGCCAACGTCGGCGTCATCTCAGGCCGGAGCGAGATCTCGCGGCCGCCCTTGTCGGTGAAGTTGTAGAGCTGGCCGACGATCTCCTCGCCGCTCTTGCGGGTGTACAGCTCGAGCGGCTCCAGCGGCGGGCCGTCGTACTCGGCGAAGGCGAAACGCCGCGCCACCTCGCGCCACACGCCCATGATGTGCGCGCGCTCGGCGAATTGCTCGGGAAAGAAATCTCGGAATCCGGGAAGCGCGCCTTGGGCCATCACACAAAGCTACCCGGAAAACGTCGACACCTGCAACAGCGCCATCGCGTCGCCAACGGTGTGGAACGAGCCGGTCACGAGCACCGTCGCCGCTCCGGTCCGCGCGCTCGCCAACGCATGTCGAAAATCGGCGTCGGCCACGGCGTCGGCGCCGATGCCGCGCGCGAACTCGAGCGCGTCGTCCAGATTCCAACGTCGACTGGCCGGCGCGGTCGGCGCGTTGGTGAGAATGAACCGGGGCACGACGCGGTTGAGCGCCGCGATCATCGCACGCCAGTCCTTGTCGCCCAGCACGCAAAGCACCGCGGCGATCGGCTGCGGGGGTCGGACCGATGCGAGCGTCTGTGCCACGACTTCGATGCCCGCCGGATTGTGCGCGACGTCGAAGATGTACGGCCCGACATGCTGAAAGCGTCCGGGAATCCGCACGCGTTCGAGGTGGGCTCCCGCCTCATCGAGCCCCATTGCGTACGCGGGGCCGGCTGCATCGAGCATGAGCAGAGCGGCGGCGAGGTTCGCAGCCTGGTGACGTCCGGCGAGCGGCGTGCGAAGGGTCGCGCTCCGGCCGCCCCAACGGAGCATGCACGTCGTTCCCGCATCGTCCACGTCGACGCGTTCGAGCTCGATCTCGCGGCTCGTAACGCGCACGGTGGATGCGCCGGCGGCGCGCGCGCGTTCGGCGAGCAGATCTCGAATGCGCGGATCAGTCTCGCCGATCACCGCCGCGGCGCCGGGTTTGAAGATGCCCGCCTTTTCCCCGGCGATCTCTTCGAGCGTCGACCCGAGATACTCGGTGTGATCGAGGCCGATCGACGTGACGCCGGCGACCAGCGGGTGGAGGACATTGGTCGAGTCGAGCCGCCCGCCAAGGCCGGCTTCGACGAGCGCGACGTCGGCGCCCGCGCGAGCGAAGTACTCGAACGCCATTGCCGTCGTCGCCTCGAAAAAGCTGGCACCGATTTCTTCGACGAGTGGCGTGTACCGGGTGACGAATGCAATCACGTCGGAGGCGGGAATCAACGTTCCGCCGACCGTCATCCGCTCGCGAAAATCGACCAGGTGCGGGGACGTATAGGTGGCGACCCGCATCCCCTTCGCGGCGAGCAGAGCGGCCATCGTGGCAACGGTGCTCCCCTTCCCGTTCGTGCCGGCGACGTGAATGCTCGGGTATCGGCGTTCGGGATTGCCGAGTGCGGCGAGCAGCTGCGCCGTTCGCTCGAGGCCGAACTTGAACCCGCCGGTCGTGCGGGCGAAAAGAAAGTCGAGCGCGTCGTGATACGTGGTGAGCGGCGCGCCGCTCGCAATCCGCTCGCTCAGGGCGACGTCCACCCCGTTGCCGCGGGCCGGCCCGACATGTGGCGCAGCAGCTGGCTCACGGTGCGTTTGAGGTTCCGCCGGTGCACCACGCTGTCGACGATGCCGTGATCGAGCAGGAATTCGGACGTCTGAAAGCCCTCAGGTAGATCCTGGCCGAGCGCCTGCTTGATGACGCGCGGCCCAGCGAATCCGACAACCGCACCCGGCTCGGCGAGGATCGCGTCGCCGAGCATTGCGTAGCTGGCGCTCACGCCGCCCATCGTGGGATTGGTGAGCACCGAGATGTACGGAATGCGCCGTTCAGCGAGCTGCGCCAGCACCGCGGAAATCTTCGCCATCTGCATGAGCGAGAGCACGCCTTCCTGCATGCGCGCGCCGCCCGATGCGGAGACGACGATGAGTGGATACTTACGCTCGAGCGACCGTTGCCCGAGACGGGCGATCTTCTCGCCGACGACCGATCCCATAGACCCGCCCATGAAGGCGAAGTCCATCACGCCCACGCTCACCGGCAGTGAATCGAGCATGCCAGTGCAGGCGAGCAGCGCGTCCGTGTCGCCGGCGTTGGCCGCGGCCTTCTTGAGGCGTTGCGGATACTCCGGAAAGCCGAGCGGATCGGTCGACCGCAGGTCGACCTCGACCTCTTCGGTCGTGCCTTCGTCGAGCAGGAGCGCACAGTAGTCGGCGGCGCGAATGCGCCGGTGGTAGTCGCAGTTCGGGCACACGTTCATGTTGCGCTCGAACTTCTCGCGAATATCGGTGTGCCCGCAGGCCTCGCACTTCTCCCAGACGTCCGCCGGGATCTCGAGCCGCTCGCGGCGGGGTTGTCGTGCCTTCTTCTCCTTCTTGTTGAACCAAGCCATGGGCGAAAGGTGGCGAGGGCCGAGGTCAGCGGCTAGGTGCGGCGCCGCCGCCGATTGCTCGACGTGCCGACGGTCAGACCCTGAGCGCGGCAGCCATTCCGCCGCGGCCTTCGCTGGACACGCGGGCCAGCACGCCGATCGCCAACCAGCAGGCGAGCATGAACGAGCCGCCGTAGCTGAAGAACGGCAGCGGAATACCCGTCACGGGCATGACGTTGAGCGTCATGCCCACGTTCTCGAGCACGTGCGTGAACCAGCTGGCGAGCAGTCCGAAGGCGACGAGACTGCTGAACGAATCGTTCGCGCGCTCGGCGATGCGAATGACGCGCAGAAAGAGGAACATGAACAGCGCGAGCGCGATCAACACGCCGATGAACCCAAGCTCCTCACCGACCACGGCGAAGATGAAATCGGTGTACTGCTCCGGGAGAAAGGCCAGTCGCTTCTGCGGACCTTGCAGGTAGCCGCGCCCGAACCAGCCACCCGATCCGATCGCGACGATCGATTGCAGGACGTGATAACCGCTACCGCGCGGATCGATCGACGGATCGAGAAAGACCTTCAGCCGCTCCTGCCGGTAGCGCGGCATGTGCTCCCAGAAGGGCGGACCGACGATACCCATCAACACGTTCGCCGCGACGACGAACAATCCTTCGCCGAGGAAGGGCTTGTACCAGAGCACGAGGGCGAGCAGCAGCAGAAACCAGGCGCCCCAGATCCGCGGATCGAAGCCGAGGATCAAGCTGATCACCGGGCTGGCGAGCAGGACGAGCAACTGCCACGACACGCCGGCCCAGAAGAGCATCGCGAAGAAGATTCCGGCGAACACGATCGAGGTGCCGAGGTCGCCCTGGGCGACGATGAGCACGAGCGGCACGCCGGCCACGAGGAGCGGCTTCCAGAGCTCGATCATCGACTTAGGCGCGACGCGATTCTGGCTCAGCACGCGCGCCAACATGAGCACGACGGTGAGCTTCGCCACCTCGGCCGGTTGTCCGAGGCGATGACCAGCCACGGTGAGCCACCCTGACGTACTCGTGGCCGTGCCGGCGCCGGAGCCAAACCCGACGAGCAGCGCCACGAGGAGCAAGAGCGTCAGCGCGTACGCCGGGAGGGTCGACCACTCGATGAGACGCACCGAGGCCCGGCTCACCGCATAAGCGCCGATGATGCCGACGACGGTCCAGACGATCTGGTGCTTCCACGCGCCAGTCGCTTGCGTCGGTACGTCGGTCTGCCCGGCGGAATAGACCACGGCCAGGCCGTAGATCGTGAGGGCGACCGCGACGACGATGAGCGGAAGGTCGACGTTGATGCGACGAGTCGCCGCCATCAGCCCGTGTTCATCACGGTATTGTTGATCGGCACGTGGAGGAAATGCGCCATGATCTTCGTCGCGAACGTGGCCGACGTGGAGCCCTCGAAGGTGACGTTCGGCACCATGACGACGACGACGATCTTGGGATCCTCGGCCGGCGCCATCCCGGCGAACCAGGCGTAGTAGAGCGGCTTGCCATTCGCGTCTTTCTTGAAGCCCGGGACCTGCGCGGTGCCGGTCTTGCCCGCCACGTTCACGCCCTTGATTTGCGCACCCGCGGCCGTGCCGCCGGCTCGCACCACGCCCATCATCGCCTGGCGAATCTGCGCCAGCACTTCGGGCGAGAGTCGAAGCGCTTTGGTGCGCCGCGGCGCGGCACGTTTGATCGTTGGCGTCGGCTCGCTGCCGTCGGTGGCCAGCGCGCTGTAGAACCGCGCCATGTTGAGCACGGTCTGGGCGTTCTCGCCCTGGCCGATGGCCAGGTTGAGCTCCTTCTCGCCGGGCGTCCAGCCGCGCGGATATTTCTGGTTGAAGTATTCAGGAACGCTCGTCGGGAACTGCGGTCGGTGCTCCTCGGGGAGGTCGATGCCGGTCTTCTTGTCGAAGCCCAGCGACACACCGCCGGCGACGAGCCGGCTCAATCCGAGCTTCTGGCCGAGCTGGTAGAAGTAGACGTCGCACGACTGCGCGATGGCGCCGCGCAGGTCGAGGTTGCCGTGCCCTTCCTTCTTCCAGCAATGCCATGCGCGATTGCCGAAGTAGTAGAAGCCGACGCAGGGCTCGGGCATGTGCGAGTCGAGGGTGATGATGCTGTCCTCGAGCGCCAGCGCCGAGATGGCGAGCTTGAAGGTCGATCCCGGGGCGTACTCGCCCTGGAGCACCTTGTTGTACAACGGGTGCCGGGGATCGTTGTTCAAAGAATCGTAGTAAGCGGCCGAGACCCCGCCGACGAATCGGTTCGGATCGAATGACGGCGAGCTGTAGAGCGCGACGACCTCGCCGGTCTGCGGCACCATCGCCACGACCGCGGCCGACGTCGTGTCGCCGAACAGCGAATGGATGTATTCCTGGAGATCGAGATCGATGTTCGTGTAGAGCGGCGGTCCTTCCTCGGGCGTCACGTCTTCTCGCGCTTGGCCGTTCTTCACGATGCGGTTGCGCGAGTCGACCTCGACGAAGTTGATTCCCTCCCGCCCGCGGAGCTCCTGTTCGTACTCCTTCTCGAGCCCCGCCTTGCCGATCAGCTGCCCGGGCTTGTAGTCGTCGGCCGCCATCGACGCGAGCTCGTTTTCGTTGATCTCGCTGATGTATCCCACGAAGCCGCCCACCGCTTCCCCGTCGGGATAGATGCGCTTGGGCGCCGACTGGATGAGCAGACTCGGAAAGTCGAGGTGGTGTTCCTCGAGCACGGACACGACGTCGAACGACGCGTCGGGGATGATCACCGTGGGGCGCGTCGGGTCGCGCCGGAAGCGATTCATCGCGTCGTTGAACTGCTTGTTCGTGAGCTGAATCGTGTTGCGCAGCCGGGTCAGCGTGGCGCGCAGCGTGTCGGGCGACTGCGCGAGCAGCGCCACCGAATACCCGACGATGTTCTCGGCGATCGGTTTGTTGTTCCGGTCGAGAATCTTGCCGCGCGGCGCCGCGGTCGGGATCTGCCGCAGCCGGTTCTCTTCCGACTGGAGGAGCGACTGTTGATTGTGCAGCACCTGCGCGCGGAAGAACGCGCTCAGCAGAAAGACGAGCACGCCGCAGACGATCACCGTCGCGGCGCGCCCGCGGCGCACGACGTCGTTCGGATGAAAGCTCACGCTACGAGGCTCACGCCGTTCGCACTTCCATCAGCGGTTTGAGAAGCGACAACACGACCACGCCGGCCACCGCCGTCACCGCTGCGGAGAGCGGGGACCAGACGAACAGTTGCATCGCGAGCTCTGCGCCACTGGCGCGCTGGCTCACGAGCAGGAAGATCAGATCGAACAGCCACTTGGCAAGAAAGAGAAAGAAGCCGTTGAGCGCCAGATTGTCGGCGAAGAAGACGGCCTTGAGCCAGGAGGCAGCAAAACCGACGACCGACATCGCCAGGGCCGCCGCACCGAAGGCGCTCACGGACAGCGAGTCCGACACGAGGCCCAACAAAAAACCGTACAGGGCCGCGGTGCCCGGACGCAAGCGGACCGAGCCGATGAGCAGCGCTACGACCAGAAAGTCGATCGACGCGCGCCAGGCCAGCAGCGGTCGAAGCGTGTAGTGCAGAACGATCAGAATGGCGCAGACGATGATCGTCCGCACGGCGCCGGTCCAGTTCATGGGCGAGGCGGACGGGTGGTATCAGTGCGCACCGAGTCGCGCTTGATGCCGGGCGCGATCGGCACGCCGAGCGCCCGGGTCACCGAGTCGATCGTGGCGCGGCGCACCGAGTCGAGCGCGGCCGTGCGGGCGCGCGCCTCGAGCACCGCCGCCTGTTTGACGAGCGAATCACCCGCGGCCGTGATCTTTCGGGTTGCGGAATCGGCGTTCACCGCGGCGCCCCAGACGTTGCCGGTGCCCTGCGTGACGCGCTGCGCCGTGAGCACCAGTACGCTCGTCACGCGCGACGGGCTCACCGACGGCCTGACGAGATAGGTGCGCGTCCAGACTTCCGACGTCTTGAGCTCCTGCACGATCGTCCCGATGGTGATTCCGCGCGGGAACACGCCGCCCAGCCCGGAGGTGTAGATGATCGTCCCCGGCTTGAGCGTCACGCGCGTCGGCACACCGCGCAGCTCGAGCATGTAAGCTTCGGACGAACGGCCACCGGACGTATGGGGATATACCATGCCGAACGTCGCGCCATCGGCGGTGACCGCGCTGGCGCGAAAATCGGGATGCGTGTAGAGGATGGCGATGCTCATTGTCGGATCGGCGGTCTGAATGGTGCCGACCAGTCCGTCTGGCGCGACCACGGCGCTGTATCGCTGGATGCCCGCCGTGCTACCCGCCGTCAGCGTGAGCGTGGTAACGAGCTCCTCGCTCGGTGTCGTGTTGTGAAGCGCCTCGGCGGGGACGAAGCCCCACTGCAGCCGCGATCCGAGCCCGATGATCTTGCGGAGCTGATCATTCTCGAGCTCGAGCGCCTGGGCTTTCACGGCGCGCATCGCCACGGAGTCGGCCGCCGCCTGTCGTTCGTCGCTCGTCGCCCACGCGCTGCGCCAGCGCTCGGCGCCACGCTGCAGGCCCACGAGCGGTGCCACGATCGTGCGCCGGAGCGCGCCGGAGATGGGCTCGCGGGCGTCACTCGGCAAGGCGATGGCGATGAGCGACAGGACGACGCAGCCGGCCAAGAAGCCGGCGTCGGTTCGCGTACTGTGTCGTGCTGCGCTCGCCACCGATCACCTCACGTGCTGAGGACCGACCAGTATTTCTCCTCGTCGTCGAGAATCCGGCCTGTCCCGCGCACCACGCAGGTCAGCGGATCCTCGTCGACGTGAATGGGCAGGCTCGTCTCCTGGCTCAGGAGCAGATCGAGCCCGCGAATCAGCGCACCGCCCCCGGTCATGACGATGCCACGGTCGACGATGTCGCTTGCAAGTTCCGGGGGAGTAATCTCGAGAGCGCGCCGCACGGCATCGACGATCTGCTGGATCGGCTCCTGAATTGCCTCGCGGATCTCGCTCGAGTGGACGCGAACCGTTTTGGGGATGCCCGAGACGAGGTCGCGTCCCTTCACTTCCATCTCGCGCTCGTCGCCCACGGGGGCCGCTGAGCCGATGTTGATCTTGATCTGCTCGGCGGTCGGTTCGCCGATGAGCAGGTTGTAGTTCTTGCGCATGAACTGCACGATCGAGATGTCGAGCTCGTCGCCGCCCGTGCGAATGGATGTGTCGCTCACGATGCCCGACAGCGCGATGACGGCAATCTCGGTGGTGCCGCCGCCAATGTCGATCACCATGTTGCCGGTCGGCGTCTCGACCGGGAGACCGACACCGATCGCCGCCGCCATGGGCTCGGCGACCATGAAGACCTCTTTCGCGCCGGCGCCGAGGGCCGAGTCGCGCACGGCGCGCTTCTCCACCTCCGTGATGCCCGACGGAACGCATACGATCACGCGCGGCTTCACCTTGAACACGTGGTTCTCGATGATCAGCGTGAGGAAATAGCGGAGCATCTTCTCGGTCACGTCGAAGTCGGCGATCACGCCGTCTTTCATCGGCCGCACAGCGATGACGCCGTCCGGCGTGCGGCCGAGCATGCGCTTGGCCTCGAGCCCAACGCCCTTGATCTTCTTGGTCTCGCGATCGATGGCGACGACCGAGGGCTCGTTGAGCACGATCCCTTCACCCTTGACGTAGACAAGAGTGTTCGCGGTGCCGAGGTCGACACCGATGGCGTTCGCCGGAAAGAGCGAACCCGCTTTGAACAGAGGCCAGCGCATCCAGTCCAGGGGAGTCGTACCTAAAGGGTCAGTAGAGACAGTTCAAAATATTGACGCGCCGTAACTTAGGCAACGAACGCGCTGGGATTTTCATACTTCATGCCGAAGGCCTCCGCGACCCCCGGATACGTGACGTGCCCCTCAGTCATGTTCAGGCCTTTGAGGAGCGCCGGATTGTCGCGCAGCGCCTGCTTCCAGCCCTTGTTGGCAAGTTGCATCGCGTAGGGCAGCGTGGCGTTGGTCAGTGCGAGAGTCGAGGTGCGAGGCACACCGCCCGGCATGTTGGCCACGCCATAATGAATGATGCCGTCGACGACGTAGGTCGGATTCTCATGCGTCGTCGCATGGATCGTCTCCACGCATCCACCCTGATCGATCGCGACGTCGACGATCACCGCTCCGGGCTGCATCAGTTTCAGGTCATCGCGGCGCACGAGCTTCGGAGCCTTGGCGCCCGGAATGAGCACCGCGCCCACCACCAGGTCGGCCGTCTCGATCTGCTCGAGGATGTTGTGCCGGTTGGAATGAATGAGCACGCAGTTCGCCGGCATGACGTCGGAGAGATAGCGGAGCCGCTCGAGCGAGAGGTCGAGGATCGTGACCTTGGCGCCCATGCCTGCGGCCATCTTGGCGGCGTTGATTCCGACGATACCGCCGCCGAGGATGACGACCTTGGCCGGAGCCACACCGGGCACGCCGCCGAGCAGGACCCCACGGCCGCCGTAGAGCTTCTCCAGGTACTTGGCGCCCTCCTGCACCGCCATGCGTCCGGCGACCTCGGACATCGGCGTGAGGAGCGGCAGCTCCCTCGAGGGGAGCTCGACGGTCTCGTACGCAACGCACGTCGCGCCGCTGGCGATGTGCGCCTTGGTCAGCTTTTCGTCGGCCGCGAAATGGAAGTACGTGAAAACCAGTTGCCCGCGCCGCATGTGCTTCCACTCGGGCTCGATCGGCTCTTTGACCTTCATGATCATGTCGCTGTCGCGCCACACCGTAGCGGCGTCGGGAGCGATCTTGGCGCCGACGGCCGTGTAGGCGTCGTCGCTGAAGCCGCTTCCCATCCCCGCCCCCGTCTCGATCAACACCGAGTGCCCGGCGCCGGCCAGCATCTCGGCTCCCGCCGGCACGAGCGCGATGCGATTCTCGTTCGTCTTGATCTCTTTCGGTACGCCGACTTTCATCGTCGAAAAAATTGGCTGAAGGTGAAGTCCCGCGGACTACTGCGATTGGAAAGTAACGGAGAGGTGTCTATTCCGCGCTTTCCGGCCCGAGACTCACCACCGTGAGCTGATCTGGATCGAAGAACCTTCGTGCAACCGTTGCCACGTCGTCGTCGGTGATCCCGTCGATGAGCGCCAGCACTTCATCGAGCGTGCGGTACGGCTCGCCGTACAACTCGACCGATGCCGCGCGATACATGCGCGATGAGACGCTCTCCAGCGACAGCGTCACCTGTCCTTTCAACTGCTGCCGCCCCATCGCCACTTCGTCGGCCGGAAGCCCCTGGTCGATCACGCGCCGCAGCTCTTCGCGAATGGCATCGAGCGCCGCACCCGCCGATTCCGGAGCGGTGGCCACATAGACGCCATGCATGCCGGCGTCTGCGTGGAACGACTGATATGTGTACACCGCGTAGGCGAGACCCAATTCCTCACGTACGCGTTGGAAGAGGCGCGAGCTCATGCCTCCTCCGAGTAGCATGCTGACGAGCAGCAGGGGAAAACGCATCGGATCGCCGTGGGCAACGCTCTGCACGCCGGCCACAATGTGAGTTTGCGCGCCATCGCGCTCGACATGCCGTGTCCGCGGCGGCTCGGCACGCGCCGGCGGTGATACGAGCCTGGTCGAATCGCCGGCGGGCGCGTCGAGCCAGCCGGTCTCGCGCAGGGCATCCAGCAATCGGTCGTGCTCGACGTTCCCGGACGCGGCGACGACCAACTGGCCCGGATGGTAGGCGCGCCGATGAAGGGCGCGAAGGTCCGGCACGCCAAGGGCCGACACCGTCTCGCGAGTGCCGAGGATCGAGTATCCGTACGGGTGGGCGCCCCACAGGGTCTCGTTGTGCAGCTCGAACACGAGATCGTCCGGGGTGTCGTCGACCATCGCGATCTCCTCGAGGATCACCTTGCGCTCGAGCGTGAGATCGGCCTCGCGAAGCGTTGGATGGAGGACGATGTCGCCAATCACGTCCGCCGCTTGAATCAGGTGCTCGTCGAGGACCCGGCCCTGATACACGGTGTGCTCGCGCGCCGTGTACGCGTCGAGCGAGCCGCCCAGCGCCTCGAGGGACAGCGCGATCTCGTGGGCGCTCCGCCGCTCGGTCCCCTTGAACACCATGTGCTCGAGCAGGTGCGAAACGCCCATGCGCTCGCGGGCTTCGTGCAGCGATGCCGCGCGCACCCATGCGCCGAACGCAACCGACCGCACCCCCGGCATGTGCTCCGAGAGTACGGTCAGTCCGTTCGGCAATACGGTACGACGCAGCGCCGGCTCAGACACGAGCGGTTCGGCTGTGCCGCGCGCCGACGCTGCGCGGCCGCTCACTCGCCGCTCACTAGCGGCGAGAGCGCTCTCCGCCGCCGCGGCCGCCGCGGCGCGGACGGCCACCGCGATCGCCACCACCCTCCTGTCCTTCCCGGCGTGGCCGATCGCCGCCGCCATTTCCGCTGTCGGCCTCGGACTCCGGCATACCCTCTGGTCGCGGCGTGAGCGCCTTCATGGAAAGACGGAGGCGTCCGCGCTCGTCGCGGTCGATCAGCTTGACCTTCACCCGGTCGCCCTTCTTGACCACGTCCTCGGTTTTCTCAGTGCGCTCGTGGCGCATCTCCGAGATGTGCACCAGGCCTTCCGTGCCGGGCATGATCTCGACGAAGGCCCCGAACGGCGTCGTCGTCTTCACGACGCCCTCGTACGTCTCGCCGACCACCGGCTCGGCGGTGACCGCCTGCACCATCTGGCGTGCGCGCTCCATCGACTCGCCACCCACGGCCGCGATCGTGACGACTCCGTTGTCGTCGACGGTGAGCTCGGCGCCCGTCTCGTCCTGAATGCCGCGGATGGTCTTGCCCTTCGGTCCGATGAGGTCGCCGATCTTCTCGGGGCTGATCTGGATCGTGACGATGCGCGGCGCAAAGGGCGACAGCTCGTCGCGGCGCTGCGGCAGCGCCTTGTCCATCTCGCCAAGGATGTGCATGCGGCCTTCTTTCGCCTGGGCCAGCGCTTCCTTGAGGATGTTCAAATCGAGCCCGTCGATCTTGATGTCCATCTGGATCGAGGTGATGCCATTGCGCGTGCCGGCGACTTTGAAGTCCATGTCACCGAGGTGATCCTCCGTGCCGAGGATGTCGGTGAGGATCGCGTACTTCTTCCCTTCTTTGATCAAGCCCATCGCCACGCCGGCGACGGCGGAGCGAATCGGCACGGCGGCGTCGAAGCAGGACAGCGACGCGCCGCAGACCGACGCCATGGACGACGAGCCGTTCGA
>DATNAT010000192.1:0-22331 GCA_035572355.1 Gemmatimonadaceae bacterium | reverse complement strand
CTCAAACGCCCAGGCATACGAGTCAGCGAGGGCGACTTCCTGCTCGCCGTGAACGGCAAGCCGCTCGACACGTCGAAGGACGTCGGCGCGGCGTTCGAAGGACTTGCCAACACCGTCGTGTCGATCACGGTGAACGACAAGCCGACCATGGCCGGCGCGCGCACGGTGCTCGTCAAGCCGCTGGCCGACGAGTCACGGCTCCGCAACCTGGCCTGGATCGAGTCGAACCGAAAGCGCGTCGCCGACGAAACGCACGGCCGCGTGGGCTACGTCTACGTGCCGAACACCGGCGTCGACGGGCAGACGGAGCTCGTGCGGCAGTATCGAGCCCAGACAGATAAGGACGGCATGGTGATCGACGAGCGGTTCAACAGCGGCGGCCAGATTCCGGATCGGTTCATCGAGCTGCTCGACCGCCCGATCCGGAGCTACTGGAAGACGCGTGACGGCGTGGTTCAGCAGACGCCGCCGGTGTCGAACCCGGGCCCCAAGGTGATGCTGATCAACGGCTGGAGCGGCTCGGGCGGCGACGCGTTCCCGTTCTATTTCAAGGAAGCTGGTTTGGGTCCGCTGATCGGCCGCCGCACCTGGGGCGGGTTGATCGGCATCAGCGGCACACCCGCCCTGATCGACGGCGGCGCCGTGACGGCGCCGAGCTTCGCGGTGTTCGGCACCGACGGAAAGTGGGTGGTCGAGAGCCATGGCGTCGATCCGGACGTCGACGTGGTCGACGACCCGACGCAGATGGCGAACGGCGTCGATCCACAGCTCGAGGCGGCGATCAAGACCGTGATGACGGCGGTCGAGAAGGCGCCCGCAAAGGTGCGCGCTCCGGCGTATACGAAGCGGATTGCTCCGTGAAGCGGTGAAACCGCTTCGCGGCTGCGCCGCTCGCTGTGCTGACGGGTAACAGCGTGAATGCGATAGAGTTCATCCCGCGGTTACAGGTCACGACAGCGAGGGCCTCTAGGCCCGAAGCGGTTTCACCGTTTCACGGTTGTTCCGCGCGCTTCGCCGTCACCAGAAAATCCGGGTCGATCGTCACCACGGCGCCCGCCGGCACCGTTGCGGCGAGGGTCTGCCACTGTTCCGTCGGCTTGAGCCACGTGAAGTCGCCGGTCGCGGCAGAGTCGCCGACGAAGACTTTGACCGGCACGACGAAGCCCGGCACGACGTTCGTCCAGTGGTACGAAAGCCTGCCGTCGCCGACCTTGTATTCGAGAACTGGAATCTTGGTCGTCGTCAGATACTGGGCGAACAGCGGGGCGAGGTCGATCCCCGACTGCTTGCTGATGTAGTCCTCGATCTGCTTGCCGGTCACCGTCTGGTGCCAGAAGGTCGACTGGATGCCGCGCAGGATGCCGCGCCACTTCTCGTCGTCGTTCACGAGCTGGCGGATCATGTGAATCATGCTGCCGCCCTTGTAATACATGTCTCCCGAGCCCTCGGCGTTCACACCGCGCTGGGGAATGATCGGCGAGTCGTTCTTGATGTTCCGCCGGCTGCCGATGATGTACGCCGCGCCCGCCGCCTTGCCGTCCTGACATTCGGTGTAGATGCCTTCGGCGTAGTTCGCGAAGCTCTCGTGGATCCACATGTCGGCGTGGTCCTTGGCCGACACGTTATTGCCCCACCATTCGTGCGCGCTCTCGTGGACGATGATGAAATCCCACTTGAGCCCCCACCCGGTGCCCGAGAGGTCGCGCCCCATGTAACCGTTCTTGAAATGGTTGCCGTAGGCGACGCCGCTCTGATGCTCCATTCCCAAGTGCGGCGCCTCGATCAGCTTGTAGCCGTCGGGATACCAGGGATACGGACCGAACCAATGCTCGAAGCAGGCGAGCATCGACTTGGCCTGCTGGAACTGCACCTTCGCCGTGTCGGCGTGATAGGCGAGGGGCCAGAAGTCCATCGTCAGCGCGCCCTTCTCGCCGTTGAACGTGTCGCTGAAGTGCGCGTACTGCCCGGCGTTCACCTCGATCGCGTAGTTGTTGATCGGCTCCGTGACGAACCACTCGTAGGTCGTCGTGCCGTTCTTGTTGTGCGTCGTCGACCGCAGCCGGCCGTTCGATACGTCGACCATCGGCTCGGGGACGGTGATCGCCACGCGCTGGCTGTCCGGTTCGTCGCCGAGATAATCCTTGTTTGGCCACCAGACGCTGGCCCCGAGGCCCTCGTCCGCCGTCGCGACCCAACGATTGCCGAGGCTGTCGCGCTGCCAGATGAAGCCGCCATCCCAGGGCGGGCGGCGCGCTGCGCGCGGCTTGCCGTGATAGTAAAACGAGAGAGTGCGAGTCGAGCCGCGCGATTGCGCGCTGGCGAGTGCGACGAAGAACGCGTTGCCGTCGCGCCGATAGCCGAGCTTTCGGCCGTCCTGCACGATGCTGTCCGCTTCCATCGGCACTTGCAGATCGATCTGCATCTCGGCCGACGGGCGCAGCACGCGATAGGTGATCGCGTTCCAGCCGCGGATGCTGCTGTCGGTCGGCGAGACCGTCGTGTGCAGGTCGTAGAACTCGGCGTCCCACCAGGCGCGGCCCGGTCCATCGGTGCCGCGCAGCGTGTCGGCGTGCGTGTATTCGCGCGCCGGCTGCTGCGCGGCGATCGGAGCGAGCGCGGCCGCGGTCAGCGCGGCGACGACGAGCGGCCGGAGCGCCGCCGAACGAATGAGCAATGGACGCATTGGCGATTCGATCTCGGAGATGGAGACAGGCGTTACAGAAAGCTATCAACAGGCGCGGGTCTTCGCTTCGTTGACCCTGCGCCGTTCGCGGCCTACGTTCGACAGGTCTCCTCGATTGGACCACTCTCCATGCGTCGTTCGATTGCGTCGCGCGGGCTCGCGCTGTGCCTCTCGCTGGTTGCCTGTCGCCTGTTGCCCGCGCAGTCATCGCCTTCGGCCGGGCCCGCGCCGCTCGCCCCGCTCAAGGTGATCGACGCGACATACATCGACCGCTCGGCGAACGCCTGCGTCGACTTCTTCGATTTCGCGAACGGCGCGTGGCTGGCCCACGACACGATTCCCGCGGCGTACTCGTCGTCGGGTGTCGGGCGCGACATGGGCGATCGCAACCAGCTCGTCGTGCGCTCGGTGCTCGACGACGCGATGGCGAAACGGAAGACCCTTCCCGCGAACAGCACACAGCGCAAGCTCGGCACCTTCTATGCGACGTGCATGGACTCGACTAGCATCGAGACGCTGGGGCTCGCTCCACTGCGGCCGCGGCTGGCCAAAATCGCCGCGATCAAGACGCCGTCCGATCTGCTCGCCGAGATCGGCGCGTTGCAGATGGATGGCGCCGCCGCGGCGTTCAATCTCTCGACCGACCCCGATCCGCACGACGCGGCGCACTATCTCGGCGGCTTCGATGCCGGCGGCCTCGGACTGCCGGACCGCGATTACTACGTGAAAACGGATTCGGCGTCGAAGGCGATTCGCGACGCGTACGTCGCACACATCGCGACCTTCCTCACGATGGCGGGCGATCCGGCGGCGACGGCGCGCGGCGAAGCACGGCGCATTCTCGCGCTCGAGACGGAGATGGCCAAGGCGTCGCTGACGCGCGTCGCGCGCCGCGATCCGGCGGCGATCGACCACCCGATGACGCTCGCCGCCTTCCGCGCCATCACGCCGCACGTCGATTGGCCTGCCTACTTCCACGACGTCGGCCTCACCGTACCGGTGAAGAAGGTCAACGTGCTCGAGCCCGGATTCTACAAGCGGCTCGACGCCCTGTTCGCCGCGACGCCGATCGCCGACTGGCGCGCCTATCTGCGCTATCACACGATCGCCGCCGGCGCCGCCTGGCTCAGTTCACCGTTCGTGAATGAGGATTTCCAGTTCTCGTCGCGCTTCTCGGGGGCCAAGGCGCTCTTGCCGCGCTGGAAGCGCTGCCTCCAGGCGACCGACAACTCGATCGGCGAGGCGCTCGGCCAGGCCTACGTCGCCAAGACGTTCCCGCCCTCGGCGCGCGCGCGCGCCAAGACGGTGATCGACGACATCCGCGCGTCGCTGGGCGACCGCATTCGTAAGCTCGATTGGATGTCGGCCGCGACCAAGCAACAAGCGCTGCGCAAGCTCGCCCTCATCGGCGAGAAAGTCGGGTACCCGGATCGCTGGCGCGACTATTCGTCGCTCGAGACGGCGGAAGGCCCGTTCGTGCTCAACTACGAGCGCGCCAATCAGTTCGAGTGGAAGCGAACGATCAATCGGCCCGGGTTGCCGGTCGACACGACGGAATGGGGTATCACCGTGCCGACGGTCAACGCCTACTACGACCCAAGGAAAAACGAAGTCGTCTTTCCCGCCGGCGCGCTCGCGCCGCAGACGTTCGATCCGGCGGCCGACGACGCGGCGAACTACGGCGCGCTGGGCGGCAGCTGGGCCGGGCACGAGCTGACGCACGGCTTCGACGACGAGGGCCGCCATTTCGACGCCAAGGGCAATCTGCGCGATTGGTGGACGCCGAGCGATTCGGCGCACTTCACGCGCGAGGCCCAGAAGGTTGTCGACCAGTTCAACGGCTACATCCAGGTCGACACGATTCACGTCAACGGCGCGCTGACCCTGGGCGAGAACATCGCCGACTACGGCGGGCTGCTCACGGCGTACGACGCGCTGCAACGGGTGTGGGCTCGCAAAGGCCGGCCGGGAGGGCCCGACGGCAACGGCTTCACGCCCGAACAGCGCTTCTTTCTCGGTTACGCGCAGAGCTGGCGCGTGCACATGCGGCCCGAGGCGCTGCGCAGCCGCGTGCTGACCGATCCGCATGCGCCCGAGCGGTGGCGGACGAACGGCCCGCTCTCGAACATGTCGAGCTTCGCGGCGGCGTTTCACTGCAAGCCCGGCGATCCGATGGTGCGCGCGCCGGCGCTCGTTCCCCACATCTGGTAGCCGCATGCCGACGACCGACAAGCGCGTCGACGCCTACATCGCCAAAGCGCCGGAGTTCGCTCGGCCGATCCTCACGCACCTGCGGGCCACCGTGCACGAAGGCTGCCCCGATTGTGAGGAAACGCTCAAGTGGGGCATGCCGGCCTTCGTGTACCACGGCATTCTCTGCCAGATGGCCGCGTTCAAGGCGCACGCGATCTTCGGGTTCTGGAAGGGCTCGCTCATTACCGACCCGAAGGGCAAGCCGATCAACCTCGGCATGGGCAAAGACCTGGGCAAGCTGACGAGCATCGCCGAGCTGCCGAGCAAGCGAGCGCTGATCGGCTACGTGAAGCAGGCGATGAAGCTGAACGAGGACGGTGTGAAGGTCCGCCGCCGCGCCGCGAAGCCCAAGCCGCCGGCCACGGTGCCGCCCGATCTGGCGGCGGCGCTAAGAAAGAACAAGAAAGCGCAGTCGACGTTCGACGCGTTCAGCCCAAGCGCCAAGCGAGAGTACATCACGTGGATCGTCGAGGCCAAGGCCGAGGACACGCGGGCCCGACGGCTGGCGCAGGCAGTGCAGTGGATGGCCGAAGGGAAGCAGCGCAACTGGAAATACATGTAACTGTATGACTGGAGGAACATGATACAGCTCGGCTTGGTGCCGATCGTACCGATATTGTTGTTGCCGTTCATTCTCATCTTCTTCGTCATCGTCTTTCCGATCTGGGGGGTCGCGCTGGGCGTGCTGGGGCTGCTGCTGTTGATCGCACGCGGTCTCGACCGTTTGGCGAGCCTGGCCGGCGTGCACGCGATGGCCAGCGTGGCCGAAGCGATCGGCCGCGCGTTCCACTGGGTGCTGACCTTTGGCGGCCTCGCCAAGCGAGTCGGCGTCGGCGTGGAGCACGCGAGCCCGCGCGAGAGCTCGCGGCGCTGATCGCCGCGAGGCGGTGGATTACTGCCGGCGACCGCTGGCTACCAGCGTGTATCGGCGGCGAGGAGCTTCTCGATCTGCGCCACGGCGGCCGGCTTCGAGAAGAGATGACCCTGAGCCGCGTTGCACCCGAGCGCCCGCACCATCGCCAGCTGCTCGAGGCTCTCGACGCCTTCCGCGACCGAGGGAACACCGAGGCTGCGCGCCAGATCGACCAGCGTGCGCACCACCTGGTGCGCGGCCGGCACCTTGTCCATTGCCGTGACGAAGGTGTAGTCGATCTTGAGGGCGTCGATGCGCATCTGGTGGAGATGGCGCAGCGACGAGTAGCCGGTGCCGAAGTCGTCGAGGTAGATGCTGACGCCGAGCGCGCGAAGCTGATCGAGCACGGCGCGGGCGCGCTCCGGATCGACGATCAGGATGTTCTCAGTGATCTCGAGCTTGAGCGACGAGGGCTCGAGCTTGGAGACGGCCAGAATCGCGGCGACGCTCTGCGCGAAGTCCGGCTCGCGCAGCTGGCGCGCCGAGACGTTCACGCTCATCCCGAGCGGCACGTCGCGCGGGAAGGTCTGCTGCCACTCGGCGAGCTGCAGGCAGGCGTGGGCGAGCACCCACGCCCCGATCGGCACGATCAGGCCCGTCTCCTCGGCGATCGGGATGAACTCGAGCGGGCCGACCAGGCCGCGAACGGGATGCTGCCAGCGCACGAGCGCCTCGAGCTCGACGACGCGGCCGGTATCGAGTGAGAGCATTGGTTGATAATAGAGCTCGAACAGGCCGCCCTCGACTGCGTGGCGCAGGTCGGTCTCGAGACGGAGCCGCGTGCCGGCGCGCTCGTGCATCTCGCTGTCGAACATGCAGTGCCGGTCCGAGCCCATCGACTTGGCGCGCGATCGCGCGATGCCGGCCTGCTGGAGCAGCCGCGTCGCCGACTCGAGCTCGCCCATGCCGAGGGCGATGCCGACGCTCGCCGTGACGAACACTTCGCCGCCCGACGTCTGGATCGGCTGCCGCAGCGCGTCCTGAATGCGGAGGGCGACGCGGATCGCGTCGTGCTCGCCGCGGATGGCCTCGAGGAGGACGAGAAACTCGTCGCGCGCCGCGTGCGCCACGGTGTCTTCGTCGCGAAGGCAGGAGTCGAGCCGCCGGCCGATCGTGATCAGGACCTCGTCGCCGGCCTCGTGGCCCAGGCTGTCGACGATGCCGCCGAAACGGTCGACGTCGATCGACAGCACGGCGAAGCGGAACTCGCGGTGCCGTTTGGCCCGTTCGATCGCGTGGGTCAGCCGGTCGGTGAACAGGCCTCGGTTGGGGAGCCCGGTGAGCGCATCGCGGAAGGACGTCTCTTTGAGCTCGTCGGTCGCCCGCTCGAGGACGCGGACGCGGGTGCGGAGCGCGAGCTCTGCGCCAAGCGACGCAGCGAGCTGGCGGAGGAACTCGATCTCGCGATCGCTGAAGACGCGGGGCAAATCGGAGAGGATGCAGAGGCCGGGCTGCGGCGTGCGTTGGCCCGTTTCGCTATCGTAGCGCGGCTCGTCGAACGGCACGGCGACGAAGGCATGTACGCTGTCGTCGAAACGCGGGACGCCGCGCTCAGGTGGCTGGACGAGGGTGTCGGGGCAGGCGACGGCGCCGGCGACGCCGAGGTCGGCGACAGCGGCCACGCGAATCGGCGGGCCCATGGGGTCGCCGGGAGCGAGGCGGGCCACGGGCGCGCCAAGTACGGCGCTAATGAGACTGGCCGCGCGTTCGAGCGTTGCCGCGGGCAGCACATTGGCGATCGATATCGTCTTCAAGCCGCGGCCTTCGCGGTCATCCCATCCGCTCATGGCGTGGGCTTAAGTTCTCGATGAGGGCATTAACACGGCGGCGGCGCGCCGTCGCGCCACCAGTGTCCGGGCCGGAAACTGCCCGTCAATTGGACGATGGAGGCCCGCATGCGGAAACGAGAACGCCGGAGCTCGACGGGCGGACGTGGTGGCGCAGAGTCAGGGCGAACATGACACGGCGCCAATTCGACGCAGTGGCGCTCGAGGCGCTGCTCCCACATCGCTATCCGTTCCTGCTCGTCGACCGGATCGACGTGCTCGAGCCGGCGCGCCACGTCGTGGGCTTCAAACGACTGACATCCAGTGAATGGTGGAGCGAGAGCCAGCCGGAGATCCCGCTGCTCCTCGTGCTCGAGGCGTTGGCGCAGACGAGCGGTGCACTCGTGCGGGAGTTGGCTGGAGGAACCGCGGGCGCGATCGCCTACTTCATGGGCGCGGACCGCGTGCGCTTTCGCCACAGCGCTCGGGCCGGCGACGACCTTCGGCTCGACGTGCGCCTGACGCACTGGCGGCGTGGTCTGTGTAAGACACACGGCATTGCATCGGTCGGCGACCGCACCGTCGTGACCGCGGAGCTGACGACGATCGTTCGGCCAGGTTAGCTGCGGGCTAGAGGATCGGCAACCGAAACACGTAGCTGCCCTTCACGAAAAACGCATCGTCGACCCGCCGCAGCCGCTGGAAGGCGAGCGGGTCGGTCTCGGTCATGTCGCCGCCGTAGCCAAGGAAGAACACCGTGCCGGGCGCGGGGCGATAGGAGAAGAGCCAGTCCGTGCGCAGCACGTTGGACGCGCTCGGCGCGGACGGCACGACGGAGTCGGCGCTCGCCAGGTACAGCAGCTGTCCGGTGCGCGGATCGCGCAGCGCCGCGCGCTCGGTGGCCGTGTACTGCGAGACGACCCGCACGAACACCGAGCGCGTGAGCTGGTACTCGAGCTTGAGCCGCGGAATCCAAGTCGCCGCCGAGCGGTCGTCGGAATCGCGTCGGTGAAAGGCGCTCGTCACGTAGGTCGCGCTCACCCGGATCCGATCGCTCGGCCGCAGATCGAGCGAGGCGTTGTAGTCGGTGCGCCGCACCCGCGACGTCTCGAGAAAGTCGACGTCGTTGCCGACGGTCGTGCCGATCGACGCCGCGAAGCGCTGGAACTGCGGCGTCGAGAGGCTGAACGCCGTGAGGAAGGTCTCGATCCGGTCCGACGGGCGGAAGGCCGCCGGCGGCTCGCCGCCGATACCAGGGCTCGAATATAAGTTCGCATAATCGGCCGGCGCGAACGCGTAGCTCGAGATGCGCGGCGTGACGCCGACCGACCACCCCCCGCGCAGGGTGAGCTGTGTCTGCGCCGACGCGTGATCCTCGAGCTGGTTGCGTCCGCGAAAAAAGTCGTCGTAGCCCCAGTAGCCGTTCGTCGACAGGAAGACGTTGAACCGTTCGATGCGGGCGCCGGGTCGGCCGTAGAGCGTGATGCGGTTGGCGGCGTTGGGCTCGATGAAGCCGCGCCGCGGTACGAACCCGTTGTCGGTCTCGAAATGCGGCGAGATGCCGAGCACGTTGTAGTGGAAGCCGAAGTTGCGGCCCGTCCCGTCGAGCACGGCCTCCCACATCGGCCCCGACTCGGTCACGCCGCCGCTCTGGGTCGTGCTCTCCACCGCCTGAAATTGCGCGAAGTAGAGACGGTCGAAGACGATGTGCGTGTCGCCGCCGACCACGCGATTGGCTCGGCCCGCGCCGACCCGATCGCTGTACAGGAGACCGGCGAGCGACTGTTCGCCGAAATTCTGCACCAGCCGCACGACGTCGACGAGCGGCTTGTCGCCGCCGAACGCTGCCCCGGCCTGATCGACCGCCGACAGCGCGGCGATGTCGGCCCGCCCGAGCTTGCCCGTCACCTTGGCCGCGCCGTCGGGCCGCACGATGGTGCGCGTGTAGACGAGCGTGTTCGGCACGTTGAACTCGTCCGACCCCTCGACGAAGAAGGGACGCTTCTCCGGGTAGAAGAGGGCGAAGCGCGCGTCGGCGGCGATCTGCGTCGCGTCGGCCTCGACCTGCGAGAAGTCCGGCTTCACGGTGCCGTTGAGCACGAAATCGCTGCCGAGCGTCCAGCGTACGTTGCCGCCGACCTGCGGATTGCCGCGATAACGCCATCCCGGCGCGCTGCCCGCACCGCTCGCGCAGCAGGGCGGCGCGCCGCTCACCGTATTCGTCAGCTCGGGATTGAGCTCGACGATCGTGCCGTGGTGCATCCCGGCGAGCCCGGTGAGCCACCCGGCCTGGCCGATGAACGTCGCCGAGGCGCGTTTCGCCATCGTCCACGTTTCCTCATAGCCGCTGTGCTGCACGTGGCGGTCGATCTGAAGCCCCCACCGCTGCGGCGATGTCGGCGGATAGCGCAGGCTGGCGAAGGGAATGCGCACCTCGACCTCGTACCCCGCATCGGTCACGCGCCCCTTCGACTGCCATACGAAATCCGCGCTCAGATCATTCTGCCCCGGCGCGACGTTGGACCCGGGAATGAAACCGCCGGTCTCGTTCTTCGTGCCGTCGGCCTGCACGCCGAGCGGGTTGACGATGAACACGAACGCGCGATTGCGCTCGTCGAACGTGTCGAGGTGGATCTCGACGTTGTCGTCGGCGGAGATGCGATCGCGGTCGGCGAGCGTGGCGGCGACCGCGCCGTGCGGCTCGAAGGCGCGGATGCCGAAGTAGATCGCGTTGGTCGAATACCAGACGCGCACCTCGGTCGAATCCGGGGCCGGCCGCTGATCGACCGGCTGGTAGAGCGAGAAGCCGGTGAGCAGCGCGGCCCTTGCCCAGACCGGCTCGTCGAGTCGTCCGTCGACCGCGACGTCGGTCTCGAACCGAGGCACGGCGACGCTGATGCGGCCCGCGCGGCCGTTGTAGACGGCCAGCGAATCGCCGGCCGGCGCAGCGCCAGCGGTTGGAACTTGGGCGGCCGCCAGCGCGAGGATCGCGAACAGCGGTCCAATCATGACAGGAATGACATATGGAAGAGTGAATCGCCGAACGCTTACGGATTGATCTGGACGGTCTTGATCTCGGTGTAGAAGTCGCGCGCCGCCGGTCCCTGCTCGCGGCTTCCCGAGCTCGACCCCTTCATGCCGCCGAACGGCGCGTGCGGATCGACGCCGGTCGTCTCGCCGTTCACCTTGACCAACCCCGCCTGGATGCGCGGGATGTAGTGGAGCGCGCTCCTGATGTCGCGCGTGAACAGCGACGCGCTCAATCCGTACGGCGTCGCGTTGGCGAGCGCGATCGCGTGGTCGAGATCGTCGGCCGTGAACGCGGCGAGCACCGGCGCGAACAACTCCTTTTGGGCGAGCGCCGAGTCGGCGGCGACGTTGCGGTACACCGTGGGCGGCACCCAGTAGCCGCGCGAGAACTCGGCCGTCTCCGGCACGCGCCCGGCGTAGAACACGTCGGTGTCGAGCCCGTCGAGCGCCGAACGCACCGAATCGCGCGACCGCTCGCTGATCACCGGGCCGACCGCCGCGCCGGCGTCGGTCACCGGCCCGAGCGGGAGCGCCTCGACCCGCTTGCGCAGCTCGGCGAGAAACGCCGACTCGACCTCCTTCGCCACGACGACGCGGCTCGTCGCCGTGCACTTCTGGCCCGCGTAGCGCATGGCGCCCGCCGCCGTGAGCGCCGCCGCGTGCGCGAGGTCCGCGTCGGGCAATACAATCGCGGCGTTCTTGCCGCCCATTTCCGTCTGAAAGCGAATGTTGCGGCGCGCCGCCGCCACCGCGACCTCGCCGCCGACCGCGCCGGAGCCGGTGAAGCTCACCGCGCGCACCGCCTCGGCGGCGATCAGTGCACGGCCCACCGCCCCGCCGGTGCCGAACACCACGTTGAACACGCCGGCCGGCAACCCGGCCGCCGCGGCCGCGGCGGCGAGCGCCGTCGCCACCTGCGACGACATCTCGCTTGGCTTGAGCACCACGGTATTGCCAAGCGCCAGCGCGGGCGCGGCCTTCCAAATGGGGATGGCGACCGGAAAATTCCACGGCGTGATGAGCGCCACGACGCCGAGCGGCTCGCGGAGCGTGTATTGCAGCGCGCCGGCGAGCTGCGGCGGAATCACTTCGCCCACCGCGCGCACCGCTTCGCCGGCGTGGTAGCGCAGGATGTTGACCGAGCGAAGCACTTCGCCGCGCGCTTCGGCGATCGGCTTGCCGACTTCGCGCGTCACGAGCTGCGCCAGCGTCTCCGCCTGGTCGGCGATGACCGACGACCATTTATAGAGATGCTCGGCGCGCACCGGTGCGGCGACCGACCGCCATGCGTCGAGTGCTTCGGCCGCGGCGGCGACCGCGGCGTCCACGTCGTCGGTCGTGCCTTCGGGCACGTGGGCGATCAGATCGGCGGCGTCGGACGGGTTGACGTCGGCGATCCAGCGGTCGGACGCGCTGGGGCGCCAGGCGCCTCGAATGTATTGTCGGAGTCGTTCAGGGGGCGCGGTCATGCGATCGTGTGGGTCGGAAGCTCAAATCTCGCGACGGTCTTGTGTCGCGCAACACGTGTCGTATTGTATCGCAATTCGTTCCTCCAGGAGATTTCGGCGATGCGCCGTGCACCCTTGTTCGCCGCTGGGCTGATCGTCGCGGGGGCTTCCTTTGCTGCCGCGCAACGCGGCGGCGGGCCGCCGCGGGCTCCCCTCACCGATCCATTCCGGTTCCAGCTCCTCGGTCCCGCGGAAGGCGGCCGCGTCGCGTCGATCAGCGGCGTGCCGGGCGACAATCGCGTCTGGTACATCGGCGCGGCGTCGGGCGGCGTGTGGAAGTCGGTGGACAGCGGCGCAACCTTCCGCCCGGTGTTCGACTCGATGCAGGTGCAATCGATCGGCGCGCTCGCCGTGTCGGAGTCGCGGCCGTCGACCGTCTGGGCAGGTACGGGCGAGGCGTGGGCGATCCGCGACGCCGACCTGATGGGCGACGGCGTCTACAAGTCGACCGACTCCGGCACGACCTGGACGAACATGGGCCTCGCCGAGACGGGGCGCATTCAGAGAATCATCATTCACCCGACCAACCCGAATATCGTCTACGTCTGCGCGCTCGGGCGGGCGACGGGACCGCAGCACGAGCGCGGCGTGTTCAAGACGAGCGACGGCGGCAAGACATGGAAGCAGGTGCTGTTCATCGACGAGAACACCGGCTGCTCCGGCCTGACGATGGATCCGAAGCACCCGAATGATCTGTTCGCCGGCGCGTGGCAGGTGGTGATGCACACCTGGGCGATGTTCAGCGGCGGTCCCGGCAGCGGCATCTACGCGACGCATGACGGCGGCGACACGTGGAAGCGCGTCGAGAGTCCCGGGCTGCCAAAGGGACCGCTCGGCAAGATCGACGTGGCGATCGCGCCCACGAACGGCAAGCGCGTGTACGCGCTGATCCAGACCGTGGACCAGGGCTCGGTCTGGCGCTCCGACGACGGCGGCTCGTCGTGGAAGGTCGTGAACTATCAGCGTCCACTCATCGGACGCGCCGGCTACTACATCAATATCAAGGTGTCGAGCGGCAACGCGGACGAGATCCTGATCGCCAATAGCAGCTTCTTCCAGTCGAAGGACGGCGGTAAGACGTTCAACGAGGTGCCGTGGGGCGGCGACAATCACGACATCTGGATCGACCCGAAGAATCCGAACCACTTCGGTCTCACGAACGATCTCGGCGCTCGGCTCACGACGAATCATGGCAAGACGCTCCAGTCGGTGACGCTGCCGATCGCGCAGATGTATCACGTCGCGGTCGACAATCAGATTCCGTACTGGGTGTACGGCAATCGGCAGGACAACGGCACGATGCGCGGACCGAGCACGGCGCCGGAGGCGACGCAGGGCACGCGCGGCATCGCGGCGGGCGCAGGTCGCGGCCGAGGCGGCCGGGGCGCCGCAGCCGATTCGGCGAACGGCCGTGGTGGCCGCGGTGGCGGGGCGGCGCGTGGTCGCGGTGCGCCGACGGCGGTGGCCAGCGCTGCGGCAGGGCGTGGAGCTCGCGGCGGTCGCGGCGCCGACAGCACCGGCGCCGATTCGCTCGGCGGAGGACGCGGCGGCGGCGGGGGCGGTCCAGGAACGTCGACCTGGGACCATGGACTCGGAGGCTGCGAGTCCGGCTTCACGCTCCCCGATCTGACCGACCCGAACATCATCTGGGCCAGCTGCTACGGCGACGAAGTAACGCGCTACGACTACCGGACGAAGCGCGCGCGGTCGGTGAGCCCGTGGATCCACACACTCGATTCGCCGCCGGACAAGCTCAAGTACCGCTGCCATTGGACGCCGCCGCTGGCGATCGATCCGTTCGATCACAACACCGTGTACTATGGCTGCCAGGTGGTATTCAAGACCTCTAATGGCGGGCAGCACTGGGACGTGATCAGCCCCGACCTATCGACGCGCGATTCGACGCGCATCGTATCGTCGGGCGGAATCGTGGCCGACAACCTCGGCCAGTTCTATGGCGAGGTCGTGTTCGCCATCGCGCCGTCGGAGATCGAGCGCGGGTTGATCTGGGCGGGCACGAACGACGGCCAGCTCTGGTACACGCGCGACGGCGGCGGCAACTGGACCAACGTGTCGAGCGCGCTGAACACCGCCGGCCTGCCGACCTGGGGGACGATCCGTAAGATCGAGCCGTCGCACTTCGATCCGGCGACGGCGTACGTGGCGATCGACTTCCACATGATGGACAACCGGAAGCCCTATCTCTTCAAGACCACCGACTACGGCAAGACCTGGAAGAACATCACGAGCGATCTGCCGGCGACGAGCCCGCTCGACTACGTGATGGCGATCGCCGAAAATCCGAACCGCCAGGGGATGTTGTTCGCCGGCACGGGCCATGGTTTCTACTACTCGCTCGATGACGGCACGCATTGGATGGAGTTCAACGCCGGCCTGCCGCACACCGCGGTGTCGTGGATCGTCGTGCCCAAGCTCTGGCACGACGTGGTCGTGTCGACCTACGGCCGCGGCGTGTACGTGCTGCGCGACATCGCGCCGCTCGAGGGCATTGGCCTCGAAACGGCGTCGAGCGGCGGGGGCGCGACGCTCTATCCGCCGCACCCGGGCTATCGGCAGGCGCGGAGCGGGCATGCCGACATCACGTTCGCGCTCAAGACCGCGACGCCGCGCCCGCTGCGCATCGAGATTCTCGATTCGGCGAACAAGATCGTGCGGACGATTCAGTCGCCGACGCGCGCCGGATTGAATCGCGTCACGTGGGACCTGCACTACGATCCTGTGCATGCCGTCGCGCTCCGCACGCCGGCGCCCGACAATCCGCACATCTTCGACGAACCACCGTACAAGGGACGGCCGACGCGCCCGGTGACGCACTGGGGAATTCAGGGCGCGCAGACCGCCGGTCCGCTCGCGCTCGACGGGAAATACACCGTGCGTCTCGCTGTGAACGGCGCGACGCTTAACCAGCCGCTCACCATTCTCCGCGACCCGGACATCAAGACCGACGCGGCGGGCCTCATTGCCGCCGAGCAGGCGCAGATGCGCGTGCGCGACGACATGAACTCGGCCGCGGACATGATCAACCGGCTCGAGGTGATGCGGAAGCAGATTCTCGATCAGGAGAAGGCGAACGCCGGGAAAACCGACGTACAGTCAGCGCTCGCCGAACTCGACAAAAAAATGATGGACGTCGAGCTCAAGCTCCTCACGCGGAGCGACATGAACAGCGACGACAAGTACTACGTCGAGCAGTACCGCGTGTACATGAACCTGATCTGGCTGAACGGCGAGGTGGGGAACGGTGCCGGCGACGTGGCTGGCGGTTCGGACGACCCGCCCACCGATGCCTCGCTCGCCTGGCTCGCCGACATCGAGAAGGAGCTCGCGGCGGCGAAATCGGCGTACACGGCGCTCGTCGACCAGGATCTGCCGGCGTTCAACAAGTCGATGGCCGGCAAGCTTCCGGCGATCACGGAAACGGTGAGGCCCGTGGTGCCGTAGTGGGTCGGTCGGGCGCCGCCCGACTCACTCCGCGCTCGCGAGGAGCCGCATGGTACCACTGCCATACGTCTGGCCGTACGCGCTCGTGTTCTGGGCGGTGTTCGTGTGGGCGTTCATCCCTGAGTTCGGGATCATCCGCAGAGCGAAGCGCACGCAGGGGCCGACGGACTCGAGGTCGATTCAGGTGATCACCGGCGTGGGATCGGTGGCCTTCTTCGTCGCCTTTCCGCTTGCCTGGCTCCCATCGCTGCAGTTCGCTCCGCCGTACCACGTGGCCGCGTTCGTCGTCGGCGTGGCGCTGCTCGCTGCGGGGAGCCTGCTGCGCCGCCATTGCTGGCGGATGCTCGGCGCCTCCTTCACGGGCGACGTGCAAGTGCGGCCCGACCAGCAGATCGTCGAGCGAGGCGCGTACCGTCTGGTGCGGCATCCGTCGTACACGGCCGGCATTCTCATGAACATCGGCGTCGGCATCGCGGTCGGAAGTTGGGTGTCGGCGCTCATCCTCCTCGTGGCATCATTTGCGGCGTACGCCTACCGAATGAGGGTCGAGGAACGCGCGTTGCTCGCCGGGCTTGGCGAGCCGTACGCGCGGTTCATGCGGACGAGGAAGCGGTTGGTGCCGTTCGTGTATTGACGAGATGTGAGACTTGAGTTGTTGCCACACGGGGTCTCGGTGCGGCGAGTACGGTTCGGCTTTAAGGGGAAATCGGACGGCTGCCATCGAAGCGTTGGCAGCCTTTGCGTCCAGGCGGGTCGAGGCTGAGGGTGGAGATCCTCAGGCCTCAGGCCTCAGGCCTCAGGCTTTTTCTTCCGCCACATCGTCCTCAGCCTGTCGTTGTCGCCGACGACCGCGATCTTGATGTCGACGACCGGCGTTCCATCGATCGCCTCGATCGGCCCGACGAGCAGCCGTGCGGCGGCGATCTCTCGAATCGTCACACGATGCAGGCCGATCGGGTTGGGGCGGTCGGGCGATCGCGTCGCGAACACCCCGGTGAGCGGGCTCGCGAGGTTGCCGCGCGGATGCACCTCGAGGATGTCGCGCTCGGCTTGGTGTAGCCAGGTGAGCACGATGATTTCGTCGCCGGGCATCAGGCCGGCGAGCGCGGGCAGAGCGGTCGCGTCGATCTCGATCCAGGCATCGGGGGCGCCTTCCGAGCCCTGACGCGGCGCGTTCACGCGCGATAGCAGCGTCGATCGCACGACGCCGATGGGATGAATCGTGTACTCGTCACGCGTGGGCGGCATGGCGGAATGCATGACGGGCGCCGGTCGCGTTCGCAAGGCCGACGGCGCGCAGCGACGCACCACGCCGACGCGTAGTGCAACTGGCGGGCAGACGGTCCGCCATCCACTTTATCTCGATCGAGTTCCTCACCCGCCGCGCGATCGCGGCGGCGCCGACCCGCCCTGTGTCGGCAGTCCTTCGCCACTCCACCCGAGGTTGCGTCATGCGGCGCTCATCCGCCACGCTCGGTGCCATCGCGAGCTTGCTCGCGGTTCTCTCGTTCGTTCCCGCTGCCGGTGCGCAGCAGGATCTCGCCAATGCCAAGCCCGGCCGCGATCCGCATCAGCCGATCGATTCGGCGTACACGAAGAAGATCCTCGAGTACACCACCGAGCCGTTCTTCCTCTCCCCGCTGGTCGACTACATGCCCGCGGCCAAGGGGATTCCGACTCCCGCCGCGGTGCTCGGCGACATCGCCGGCAACCCGAACAACCTCCCGCATTCGAAAGAGGTGTACGAGTACATGCGGCTGCTCGCCAAGTCGACGCCGCGGGTGAAGGTGTTCTCGATCGGGAGGACCGAAGAAGGGCGCGAGATGATCGCCGTGGCCGTGGCGTCGGATCAGCTGATGGCGAAGCTGGACGCGAACAAAGCGGACCTGGCGAAGCTGGCCGACCCGCGGACGATCGGCATGAACGACGCCGAGGCAGACAAGATCGCGCAGAAGGCGGCGCCGGTCTACTACATCACCGGCACGATCCACTCGACCGAGTCCGGCGCGCCGACGGCGCTGATGGAGATGGCCTATCGTCTCGCGGTCGACGAGAGCCCGTACATCCGCAACATCCGCGACCACGTCATCACGTTGATCACGCCGATCGTCGAAGTCGACGGGCGCGATCGCGAGGCGGACCTGGTCGACTATCACCTCAAGCACCCGAACGAGGTGATGCCGAGCCTGATCTACTGGGGCCACTACGTGGCGCACGACAACAACCGCGACGCGATGGGCGCCACGCTCAAGTTGACCCAGAACGTCCTCAACACCTACGTCGACTTCAAGGCGCAGGTCCTTCACGATCTGCACGAGTCGGGCTCGTTCTTGTACGACAACACCGTCGGCGACGGTCCGTACAACGCCTGGCTCGACCCGCTCGTCACCAACGAGTGGCAGATGATCGGCTGGAACAACGTCCAGGAGATGACGCGCCTCGGCATGCCGGGCGTGTTCGCCCACGGCACGTTCGACACCTGGTCGCCGGGCTATTTGATGTTCATCGCCGCGACGCACAACGGCATCAGTCGGCTCTACGAGACGTTCGGCAACGGCGGCAGCCCGGAAGTGGTCGACCGCACGCTGTCGCCCAACGAGACGGAGCGGACCTGGTACCGCCAGAATCCGCCGCTCGCCCACGTCAAATGGGACCTGCGCGACAACAACAATTATGAGCAGACCGGTATTCTTGTTTCGCTATCATATGTCGCGAACAACCGCGTCCAGCTCCTCCGCAACTTCTACGAAAAGAGCAAGCGGTCGATCGAGAAGCCGAAGACCGAAGGGCCGGCCGCCTACGTGCTGAGCGCCGCCGACCCGCGCCTCGGCTCGCAGGCCGAGCTGCTGCACGTGCTCCAGCGCCAGCGCGTCGAGATCAGCCGCGCCACGCAGGCGTTCACCGTGACGATGCCGGCGCGCCGCGCGACGTTGGCGGCTGGCCGCGGGCGGGCCGGACGCGGCGGCAACGCGAACGGCGGGAATGGCGGAAACACCGGGGATGCGCAGCTCGCCGGCGAAACACGCGGGCCGACGACCGAGACCTTCCCGGCGGGCAGCTACATCATTCGGATGGACCAGCCCTACTCGCGCATCGCCGACGCGATTCTCGACCATCAGTACTGGAGCCCGAACGATCCGCAGAAGAGCCCGTACGACGACACCGGCTGGACCTTTCCCGAGGGCTTCGCCGTGCAGTGCGTGCGCGTGACCGACACCAAAGTGCTCGACGTCCCGGTGGCGCCGGTGACCGGCACGATCACCGCGCCGGGCGGCGTGACCGGAACGGGCAGCACCTTCCTGATCAATCACAACGGCGACAACGCGCTCATCACGCTGCGCTACGCGCTCAAGGACGCGAGCTTCCAGATCGCCGAAGAGCCGTTCGACGACGCCGGCCAGCATTTCGGGCGCGGCTCGTTCATCGTCAGCGGCGTGTCGCAGTCCGCGCTCGATGCGCAGGCCAAGTCGCTCGGCATCAAGGTCATCGCGGTCGGCGCGGCGCCGAGCGTGAAGACGCATCCGGGGCGCGTGGCGCGGGTCGCCATTCTCCACACCTGGAACGGCACGCAGACCGAAGGCTGGTGGCGACAGGCGTTCGACTTCGACAAGGTGCCCTACGACTACATCAGCATTCAAGATGTGGCAAAGGACGCGAATCTGAACGCGAAGTACGACGTCATTGTCTTCCCGCCGGCCGGCGGCAACGGCCAGTCGATCATCGAGGGGATGCCGATGTGGCGGAACCCGATGCCGTGGAAGAGCTCGGCCGAGATGCCGAACATCGGCACCTGGGCGCAGACCGACGACATCCGGCCCGGAATGGGCTGGGACGGGCTCGAGCACCTTCAGAATTTCGTGAAGACGGGCGGCGTCCTCATCACGAGCACGAACACCAGCGAGTTCGCGATCGACTACGGATTGACGAACGGCGTCGGCGCGGGCACGGCGCCGCGGCTCGAGGTCGACGGCACGCTGTTGCGCTCGAAGATCGTCGACGACGCGAGCCCGATCATGTACGGCGTGCCGGACAGCCTGGCCGTGTTCACGAAGACCGGCCAGTGGCTCACGGTGAGCAATCAGCGCACCGGCGGCGGAGCACGCGGCGGCGGCGGTGGTGGCGGATTCGGCGGCCGTGGCGGCGGAGGCGGTGCGGCCCGCGCGACCGGTCGTGGAACGCCGGACGATCCGGACATTCCGCAGGGGCGTCCGGCGTCGATGGAAGAAGGCCAGTTCCTGCCGGGCCCGCGTCCGCAAGGCACGCCCTGGTCGCCCGCGCCGCTGACCGACGACCAGCTTCGGAACCCGCTCAACATCATTCCGCCCGACCAGCGTCCGCGCGCCGTGCTGCGCTACGCCGATCAGCGCGACCTGTTCGTGTCCGGCCTGCTCAACGGCGGCAGCGACATTGCGCAACGTCCGGCGGTCGTCGATTCGCCGCTCGAGAAGGGCCACGTCGTGATGTTCGCGATCAACCCGCTGTACCGCGGCGAGACGATCGGCAGCTACTTCATGGTCTATAATACGTTGTTGAATTTCGACAATTTGAATGCGGGGAGAAAGCTCGACCCGCGGTAGGCGGAGCACTTGCGGGTGTTTGCGCTTCGGCCGGCTGCGCCGGCCTCGCTGTCGTGATTGCAACTGCGTGAATGCGATACAGATGATACCGCAGTTACAGTTCACGACAGCGAGCGCCGCAGGCGCGAAGCGAAAGCACTAGCTCACTGCAGTCAAATGGAACGGCGCGACTTCATCTACACCATCGGCGGGGCGGTCGTCGGCTCGCGGCTCCGGTGGCCGGTGCCGGGCCCGACGCGCGCCGTGCCGACCGCCGCGCAGCTACAGTGGCAACGCGACGAGCTGGCGATGTTCCTCCATTTCGGGGTCAACACGTTCACCGACCGCGAGTGGGGCGACGGCACCGAAGACCCCGCGATCTTCGCTCCCACGGCGCTCGATGCGCGGGAGTGGGCCCGCTCGGCCAAGCGCGGCGGGTTTCGCACGCTCATCCTCACCGCCAAACACCACGACGGCTTCTGCCTCTGGCCGACGCGCACGACGGAGCACAGCGTCGCGAAGAGTCCGTGGCGCGGCGGGCAGGGCGACGTCGTGCGCGAGTTGGTCGATGCGTGCCGCGCCGAAGGGCTGCGCGCCGGGGTGTACCTCTCGCCCTGGGACCGGAACAATCCAACCTACGGCACCGGGGCGCGCTACAACGACCTCTATTGCGATCAGCTCACCGAGTTGCTGACGCGCTACGGCGACATCGCCGAAGTCTGGTTCGACGGCGCGAATGGCGAAGGGCCGAACGGGAAGCGGCAGGCGTACGACTGGCCGCGCGTCTGGGCGCTGGTGCGCCGGCTGCAGCCGAACGCCGTGATGTTCTCCGATGCTGGACCCGACTTGCGCTGGTGCGGCAACGAGAACGGGTCAGCGGGCGATCCGAACTGGTCGACGGTCGACCCGGGCGTGGTGCCGTATCCCGGCGCGAGCGGCGCCGGCGTGACGGCGGCGCTCCAGCACGGCGACCCGAACGGCGCGGTGTGGCGCCCCGCCGAGGCGGATGTGTCGATCCGCAAGGGCTGGTTCTACCATCCGGCCGACGACGACCGCGTGAAATCCATCGATGAGTTGAGCGATCTCTATTTCACGTCCGTGGGGAGGAACGCCAAGTTGCTGCTCAACGTTCCGCCGACGCGCGCCGGCCTGCTGCGCGACGTCGACGTGAGGCGCCTCGCCGGATTCCGCGACAGGCTCCAGTCGCTGTTCGAGGTCGACCACGCGGTCGGTGTCCCCGCCCGCTGGTCGAGGGCCGTCGGCGGCCGAGCCGAAGGACATATCGACCTGCCGGCGCCGGCGTCGATCGCGATCGCCCGGCTCGAGGAGCCGATCGAACGCGGCCAGACGATCGCCGCGTACGCACTGCACGGCTCAGTGAAACCGGCCAGCCAATCGAGCAGCGGCGATTGGCGCTTGCTCGCGAAAGGATCGACGATCGGTAACGCGAAGCTCGATCGCTTCGCGCCAACGACGGTACGCAGCGTACGCCTGTCGATCGACGCCGCGCCCGAGCCGGCATCGAGCATTGGAATACGATTGTACTAACGCCGCCGCGCGTGACGGGCGACCCAGCTATCGCGGCGTGCGCAGGTCGTCGAGGATCGGAGCGCGGAGACCGGAGAGGGAGCGGCGAACTGGCGCCGTCAGGTCGAACACCACGACGTCGTTGTCACCGTGGCGGAGCCAGGGACCCGGCAGGTAAAGCGTCTGCTCGGGACCAATGTCCCAGAAGCGGCCTAGCTGATGCCCGTTCACCCACACCGTGCCCTTGCCCCAGTCGCGGAAATCAAGGAAGGTGTCGCCGGGATGGTCGACCCGGAACGTGCCGTGATAGTAGGCGGGTCCCGCGGGTGTCGCGGTGCCGAACCGCGGCGAGGGAACGCTCGCCATCGGCAGCGTGAACACGTCCCAGCCGGTCAGCGCGCGGCCGTCGAGCGTGACGGACCTCGTGATGCCTTTTCGTTCGGTGCGAAGCGGCTTGGCGAAGTTCACGCGACCCGAATTCTCGACGAGGATGTCGAGCCGCGTCACCGAATCCGGCCCGTCGATCGCGATGCTGTCCTGCGTCAGTCGGCGGTCGAGGGTGCCCGCCAACTTGCCGTTCAGATAGATCTGCGCATAGTCGCGCACATCGTGTACGGCGAGCGTTCCGCGCGC
>DATNAT010000191.1:0-6728 GCA_035572355.1 Gemmatimonadaceae bacterium | reverse complement strand
CAAACTCGAAAAGCCCATCTCCGCCGCCGTCTCGACGATGCTCGAGATGTAGGCGAGCGTTGGCCGGCGCTCCGGTTCCGTGCCGATGAACTCGCCGTCGGCGGCGAGCTGGCAAAACCAGAGCAGATCGAGCGGGTCGAGCGGGCCGTGGCGTTCCGCAGGTGTCATGCGGTCAACATAACGCGCCGACGGGACGCCCGCACGCGCTGAGTCGTTCGTCAGCGCGACGACAGCACGTAGCTGTTGCCGTCGGGGTCTTTGAAGATCGCCGCCGTGCCCCAGTCGGCCTTCTGCGGCGGGCCGGCGAACTCGACGCCCTTCGCCGAGAGCTCCTCGTACGTCTTCTCGACATTGTCGCAGAAGAACGAGACCGCCGAGAACTTTCCAATCTGAGACTTGCTGTCGTCGGTGGTGAAGAGCACGAGATGGGTATCGCTCGACCGAATGCGCAGCTCGATCCAACGCTGCGTGCCGTCGAACGGCTGATCGGTGTGCACGGTGCAGCCCATCTTCTCGGTCCAGAAGGCGAGGGCGCGATCCTGATCGGCGGTCGGAACACTGACCAGCTTGATGCCTTTGATCATGTGACGCTCGGGGGGAGGGGGGCGGGGGGAGTGGGTGACGACGCGAGCGGCGACAATCTTCGGCGTCAGTCAGCTGGCGTCCAGCCCGGCAGTAGATTCTATAGCAATTAGTAGCCAAGCCGTTCCACGATCCACGATCCACGTTCATGCAACAGCTCCGCATCGATCGCTACGTCGTCGACACGTTGATGCCGGACCTCGTGGGCCACGACCGGCGGGCGTCGGCCCTGCTCGTGTATCTCTTCCTCTGGGCTAGCACGTCGTCGCCGCGCGGCCGCCGGGCCACGGCCAGTCTGCGCGAGATCGGCGAGGGCACCGGCCTGTCGAAGCGCTCGGTGCAGGACGCGCTCATCGTGCTCGAGCGGCGCCGCCTGGTATCGCGCACGCGCGTCGGACGCACCGGTATCGCGACGTACGAGGTGCTTCGCCCATGGCGACGCCGGTGACGCTTACAGTCACTCGATCGGCGGCACGGGGCTTGACTCTCGCTGTCGCATGCACGGCTACATCCACGGCGGCGCCCTGGTACGGCGTCTGCCGCTTCTCACGGCGCTCACGGTCTCGATCGGGCAGGCGGCGAACGCTCAGTCCATACTTCCGCGGCCGTCGGCTCGAGATTCCGTTCCCGCTGAGATCGTCTCGCTCGGCCAGCCGCGCCTGTGGCAGCCATACGTCAGCGGCGCACTGTCATCCAACGATTGGGCTGGCGGTACTCGCGCCGCGCTGAGCGCCGGCGTCTTTCGCGACATCACCAATCCCGTGATCGGCCTGCTCGGCTGGCGCGCCGAGCTGCACGCTGGTCTCGGGCGAACGTCGACGCAGGGGGCGCGGCTCGAGGCGATGAGCCGCATGCTCGGCTTCGGGGCCGGTATCGATTGGAGTACGCACGACCGCGGCCCGGCGGCGACGTTCAGCTTTCAGACACCGATCCGGCGCGGCGGAGTCATCGGGGCAGGCTCGATGCTGCGGCTCGATTGGACCGTCGCCCACGGCGGCGAGCTCGGCGTCGGTGTGGAGCTTCCGATCGCACAGCCGCTCGCCGGACGTTCGCGGCCGCGTAAGATCACTGCCGGGCCTGGCGCAGCCGCTGCGCCTGCGCCGCTCGCCAATCGCGCAGTAACGCCGGCCGCCGAACGCGCGCTCGCCGACGCGCGGCAGAACGCGCTGTTTCTCGAGGCGTACACCAGCGTCGAATCGCCGGCCAGCGCCCAGCGCCTTGCCGCCGCGAGCCCGCCGACCTACACGGAAGCAAGCGATCGATATCACGCCGCACTGGCGCACGCGTTCGCGCTCGCCATGCAGCCGCACGACAGCGCGGTGGCGTCGACGGTCAGCCGTCAGGCGCGCCAAACCCTGCTCGGTTCGGTGATCCTTCCGTACGACGCGCTGTTCGGGCAGGAGAGGCCGGACGGCTCGGCGATCGAAGCGTTCTCCGCCCGCTCCGAACAGCAGTTCGCCATTTGGCTGCGCGACTCCTGCGTCGTGGACAGCGCGGCGCGCGCCGGCGCCGAATCGGTCTACGCCAGGTGGCTCGCCATCGTGCGGCGCGTGCACGACGATCTGCTCGCCGCGTCGAAGGATTCGCGTCTCGTCTGGCTGCCGCCTCAGCTCGCGCTCACGCGGAGCGAGTACGACGAACAGGGGAAGGTCGACGCCCTGATCGGACGCGCGGTTGGCCAGCCGTTCACCGACGGCAACGCGCTCGCGTATCTCCGAAGCAGCGATCTGCCGCTCGAGATTGCGCGGTCGATCTTCGCGGCGCGCCACTACCACGTGCTGTGGACGCACGACTTCACGGGCCTGCGTCCCTCGGGGCAGATCGATCAGATGGCCTACCGCATGGTGGCGGACGCGTATTATCCCGCGCTGACCCAGGCGGTTGCCCGCTACGACAGCGCGGGCACCCTCCCGGCGTACATGATTCTCGTCGATCAGTTCTTCTATGCGGCGCGCGACGGGCGGCTCTGGATGAGCATTCTAGAAAACCCGCTCGACGCCAAGATCGCGCTGCCCGGAGGCGGGGCTGACGAAGCGCACCTGCTCGACCGGCAGCGGGCGCTGCGCGCCGCGGTGGCGGCGTCGCGCCGACTCCAGGCCGACGCCGCTCGCGCGCGAAACCCGCGCCAGTGGCTGCACAACCTGGTGCAGGTGCACGTCAACGTCCTCCAGCCCGCGGACTTTTCCTTTCGCAGCCGCCGGCTCGTGCCGGGCTGGCCGCTCGTGCCCGACAACATCGCGCGCGACCATCGCAAGCTCGTCGCCTACGACGTGACGGAAGCGAAACCGTTCGACGGCGCCGCGATCTTGACCGGCATCGGCATCGGCGAGTGGTACTCGAGCGCCACGTGGGAGGACCGCGGCTATCGTGTGCGCGGACCCGCCGCGCTCGAATCGCGCGACGCGGTCCGCCGCGCGCTGATCGCCAACGGCCTTCGCCCCCGAGATCTTCCGGCGGCACTCCGGGCGACCGACCCGGACACGACCTTCCACGCGGACACCGATATCTACGTCGGCCGAGCGTTGCAGGTGCACAACGACGTCGGATTTGCGCGAAAACAATCGTCGGTCGCGCGTGCGATGCTCTACAGCCTGGCGCCGCCGGGGAGCGTGATCATCGTGCCCGATCCGCTCTGGGTGAGCCGCACCTGGATGGACATGCTCATCGCCGCCGCGGCGCGCGGGTGTCGTGTGTTCGTCATCGCGCCGGCCACGCCGAACAATCCGAATCCGGAGCCGCAGGTCGTGTTGCTCGAGCACGATGTGATGGCGGCCGCGCTGCAGGCACGCGAGCGGCTGGCGCCGCAGCTCGCCCGCTCGCACGGCGAGATTCGCGTCGGATTGTTCACGGCGCGCGCGCCGGCCGACGATGTCACGTCGCGCCGGCGCGAAATCGCCGACGGACTACGACGCGCGCCGTGGATCGAGTCGCTGCTTCCGTTCGATTCGTCAACCGTCGCGTCTCTCTCGAGCGCCACCGCGCAATCCGACGCCAGCCCGGGCAGTGCGTCGTCGATCGCCCACGACGAGAAGCCGCGCGCGCCGCAACTCCATCAGAAGACCCAGCTCATCGCGCGGCCGGGAGCGATCGCCGCGTTGCTGCGGCAGCCCGGATGGGAGAAGGTGCTCGCCAACGCGATTCGTTCGCAGACGCGCGAGACGGCGCAGTTCGCCGATCAACTGGGCTTCACGACGCCGGCGATCGACAGCGCCGCGGTTCGGCGAACGGATGCGCTCGTGCGCGGCTTCGAGCAGAGTCTGCCGGAGTCCGATCGCCGCGCCTTCAGCTTCTACTTCACCCTGGGCTCGCAGAACGAAGATCCGCGCGGCCTCGCCCTCGACGGCGAGTCGACGATCATCGTCTCGGGCTTTCCGGCGGCGGCGGGATTGGCTGATCTCTATTTCATCATGGCGCGCAGCACCTGGCTCGACTCGACGGCCGACCTCGACCGGCTGCTCGCGCCGCCGACGAGTTGGATGGCTCGCCTCGCTCGCCGCGCCCGTATCGCGTTCTGATCGACGGTCGAAAGACTGGACAGGCCGCGCGCGCCGTGGCAGGATCCTCTGGATGCCATCACGATCGGGAACCGCCTCTCGAGGAGCGTGCCGGTGAGACACCATTCACGAGCTCGCGCCGCGGGCGCAATCATCGTCGTCGCCGCTGCACTCGCTGCCTGCCATCACGCCGGCACTTCATCCGGGCCGTCGCCGGTTGGATCGGCGAGTCCGGCCGCGGTCATCGCGTCGGCGTTCCCGTCGAGCTGGCGGTTCAAGCCCGGCATTCCGGCCACGTTCGCCGAGCACGCAATGGTCGTCAGCATGTCGCGGCCGGCGAGCGAAGCGGGGGTCGAGATCATGAAGGAAGGGGGCAACGCGGTCGACGCCGCGGTCGCCACCGGCTTCGCGCTCGCGGTGACCTATCCGGCCGCGGGGAACATCGGCGGCGGCGGGTTCATGACGATTCGCATGGCGGACGGCCGTGACGCTACGCTCGATTTCCGCGAAGTCGCTCCCCTCGCCGCGACGCACGACATGTACGTGGAGAACGGCAAGCTCACCGACAAGAGCCGGATCGGTTACTTGGCCTCGGGCGTGCCCGGCTCGGTGGCCGGCCTGGCGGCCGCGCTCGAGAAATACGGCACGATGCCACTCGCCAAGGTGATGGCGCCGGCGATCCGGCTCGCACGACAGGGCTATGTCATCGATTCGACCAACGGCGGCGGGCGCAGAAATGGAAATTGCAATTCACTCATCGCCCGCTTCGAGGGGAAAGATCTCTTCTGTCCGGGCGGCCACGCGCTCGCGCCGGGCACGCGCTTCACCCAGCCCGATCTCGCGCGGACGCTCGAGCTGATCGCGGCAGAGGGACCCAAGGCGTTCTACGACGGCGCGATCGCCGATTCGATCGCCGCCGACGAGCAGCGCGGCGGCGGCATCATCACCAAGGAAGATCTCCGCCGCTACACGCCCGTCTGGCGCCAGCCGATCCAGTCGACCTACCGGGGCTACTCGCTGATCACGATGCCGCCGTCGTCGTCGGGCGGGATCACGATGAGCGAGACGTTGAACATTCTCGAAACCTTCGCGCCGCTTCCGCCGCCGGGCAGCACCGAATACTCGCACCTCGTAGCCGAGGCGCTCCGGCGGTCGTTCACCGACCGGAACGAGAAGCTGGGCGACCCGGCGTTCGTGCACGTACCGCTCGACCAGCTCACCGACAAAGCGTACGCCCGCACGCTCGCCGAACAGATCGACCCGCACCACGCGTCGAAGACTCCCGTCTTCAAGGCGAAGGCCGAAGAGATGAACACCACGCACTACTCGGTGATGGACGCTGCCGGGAACGCGGTGGCGACGACGACGACGCTCAACGGCGGCTTCGGGTCCGGCGTCTGGATTCGTGGCGGCGGCTTCTTCATGAACAACGAGATGGATGATTTCGCCGCGCAGCCGGGCACGCCGAACATGTTCGGCCTCGTGCAGGGCGAGGCCAACGCCGTCGAGCCGGGCAAGCGCATGCTCTCGGCGATGTCGCCGACGATCGTGCTGGATCCGCAGGGCAAGGTGCTGCTCGTGACCGGCGCCGCCGGCGGCCCGACGATCATCACGACGACGATGCAGGTGATCCTCAACGTCATCGAGTTCCACATGTCTTTGTCCGACGCGATGCACGCGCCGCGGCTGCACCACCAGGCGATTCCGGACCAGTTGGACTTCGAGCCGAACGGGCTGACGACGGCCGTTCAGGATTCTCTCAAGGCGATGGGGCACGCGCTCGGCACGCGCCAGTTGGCGACGGCGAATTCGATCATGCGGGTGCCGGGTGGGTTGCAAGGAGTAGGTGAACCGCGGTCGGGCGGTGTGGCGGTGGGATACTGAGGGCGGGCGTCAGGTCGCGTTAAGAATGGCGCCATGCGCCCCTTCGTCAGCGTAGTCGTAGCGTGGTGCGCCGTCCTTGCCGCCGCCCGGCCCGTGCCCGAGTTCCGCGTGTCGGTCTCGGTCAGCCCGTTTGTCGAAACGGTGCTTCGGGCCGGCGTGCGATTCACGGACGGTGCACACACCGCCGGAACGACCGAGGAGCTCGAGCGGCTCTTCGTGAGCCACGGCGCCAACGAGGTCTACGCGCGCATCTCGACCAGACAGTCGCTCGTGCGCGGAGCGGGCGACCACAGCATGGACAGCGGCCTCTCCCGCGCACGCCTCGCCGCCGCGCTCCGCCTGCCGTTCAACCCGGAGCTCGGCTTGTTCGGCAGCTATGGGGACATCCGCTGCCAGCCGCCGCCGGATTTCGGCGACTACCGCGACATCGTGCTGCCGGGCGCGTGGTCGTCGTTGACGTTGGAGCAGATGAAAATCGCGTTGCGCGCGTACGGCGCCGCGGCTGCGAAGCAGATCGCCGCTACGGGCGCCACGGTCGACATCTGGGACATTGGCAACGAAGTGGAGTTTGGCGTGGCGGGCGTCGCGGTGCGGCCAATCCCGGGCGGTTGCGACGCCGCGGCCGGCGCCACCAGTGTGTACGAGGCGCCGGACAAGATCGACCGCGCGATCGGCCGGATGTCGGTCGTCCAGCTCGCGCAGATGGATCCCGCACGCCGCATCGCGTGGCTGCGCGAGCACCTCTGGCCGTACGAGGCACAGCTGCTT
>DATNAT010000190.1:0-5223 GCA_035572355.1 Gemmatimonadaceae bacterium | reverse complement strand
GCGACTACTGCGGTTCGGCGCGACTCGAGTGGCGAAAGTGCAAACTCGTGTGCGCCGACTGCCGGCAGATCAACAAGAGCTGCGCGGACCTGTGACCATGCAGGGCTACAACTTCACCGAACGCGTGCGGAAGGTGCTTGCTCTGGCGCGCGAAGAGGTGGCGCGGCTGCATCACGAGTACGTCGGGACGGAGCACGTGTTGCTCGCCGTGTTGCGCGAAGGCGAAGGTGTCGCCGCGACGGTGCTCGAGAACGTTGGCATCGACATGGACGCGCTCGCGGCCCGCCTAGACGAGACAGTGAAACACGGCAACTCGGCGACCGTCACAGGGCCCGATCTGCCGTACACGTCGCGGGCGAAGAAAGTCCTCGAGCTCGCGATGGCCGAGGCGCGCGACCTCAATCATTCGTACGTCGGCACGGAGCATCTGCTACTCGGGCTGCTGCGCGAGGAGAAGGGCATCGCCGCGCAGGTCCTGGTCGACGCCGGTTTGACGCTCGATGCCGCGCGGAGCGAGGTCCTGATGATCCTTGGCACGGAGGTGGATCGGTACCCGGCAAGCCGACTCCCACCGCGTTCAGGCATGGTCGGATGGCTCGGTGGGGCGCCAACCGAGCAATACCCTGAACGCGTTCGCGTCGTGCTGTTCGAGGCGCGCGCACTAGCGGGTCGCCTAGGCGCGGAGAGCATTGGGGCGGTCCATGTCGCGATCGCGCTGCTGCGCCACAGTGAGGGTGTGGCCAACGTCGCGCTGGATCGCATGGGCGCAAAGAAACCGGAGATCATTGCTGCGCTCGAGGCGCTTGCGCCGCCCATCACGCGCACCGCGCAGCCCAAAGCGGCGATCGATCGATCGCCTGAACTTCAGCGCGCAATGGTTGCCGCGTCTCAGGAACAACGCAGCTCGCGCGCGAGCGTCCTGTCGACGCATCATTTGCTGGTCGGGCTGCTCGAGTCGAACGCGGAGGTTGCGTCGGCCTTTGCGTCGCAGGGCGCGACGGCGGAGCGGATCCGAATCGAGTCGCGCCGCGTCGTCGGATAGCCGATGGACAATTAGGGCTATTGTGTCGAGTGGCGTCAGCGCATGAGCCGCAGCTGCTCGATCCCGTTCGGCGCCTCGTTCCCCCACGCCGTCCAGTCGTCGCGCTCGTGGCGGGCGAACAGCTCGAGATACGGACCCGGCGAGCACCGTTCGATGATGTCGTACTGCTCGTCCGGCTTGCGCGAATGCTCGCGCTTCCGCGACACGATGATGTTCGTCTGCCGCCGGCCGGCCGCCAACGTCCGCGCGCTCGAGCCCCGCACGCCGAACAGGAGCAGCTCGGTCACGTTGCGAAAGTAGAACCCGACGCCCCGCCCGTCCGGTCCGCCGTCCTTCCGCGTCTTGTACCAGACGAGATTGCTCTTGTAGGTGAAGCCCCACGCCGCCAGCACCGCGAGCCCTTCCTGCACCAGCGCGTTCGGCACCCAGAGATAGAGGTGCGCGCGCGCCGCGGCCACTTCGGAAACGGGCAGCACACAAATCTCGGCGACCGACATCGTGCCGTATCGGCTCAGGCGCCGGTGCTCGGGCGCCATCTTGCCGGTGCGATTCTGGAAGCGCCAGGGCGGATCGGCGAGCACGGTCGCGAAGCGACGCGCTCCGAGCGCGCGCAGCTCCGCGTCCGCCGACGACGTCTCGACGGCGCTACTCAAAGTCGAGCGCGAGATCCATCGCCGGCGCCGAGTGCGTGAGCGCGCCAACCGAGATCCAGTCGACGCCCGTCTCGGCGATCGCGCGCACCGTCGTCAGCGTCACGCCGCCCGACGCCTCGAGAATCGCGCGGCCTGCCACGAGCTGCACGCACTCGGTGAGCACGTTCAGCGACATGTTGTCGAGCAGGATGACGTCGGCTCTGGCCTCGACCGCCTGCTGGACCTGCGGCACGGAGTCGCACTCGACCTCGATCTGCGTCCCCGCCGGCGCGAGCTCGCGCGCCCGGCGCACGGCGAGCGCGACGTCGCCATCGAGCGCGGCCAGGTGATTGTCCTTGATCAAGACGCCGGTCGAGAGATTGAGGCGATGATTCGTGCCCCCGCCGGCGCGCACGGCGTACTTCTCGAGCGTGCGCAAGCCGGGCGTCGTCTTTCGTGTGTCGAGGATCTTGGCCTTCGTGCCTGTCACCGCGTCGACGTACCGCGCGGTGCAGGTGGCGATCGCCGACAGTCGCTGCATGTAGTTGAGCGCAACGCGTTCGGCCGACAGCAGGCCGCGTACGTGGCCGGTCACGAACAGGATCGGGTCGCCCGTCTGCACGCGCGCACCATCTTCGTGCTCGACGCGGATCGACACCTTGGGATCGAGCTGGCGGAAGGCTTCGAGCGCCAGCGGGATGCCGCACACGACGCCCGGCTGGCGCACCTTCAGCGTGGCGCGCGATCGCCGGTCGGAGACGACGGTGGCGATCGTCGTCAGGTCGTTGAATGCGCAGTCTTCCTGGAGCGCCGAGCGCACGACTTCCTCGAGTGCGTGCTGGCGCAGTGGAAAACGCAGCAGGCCGGCAGCGTCGACGGCGGGCACAGACAGCGGCGTGATCGTGCGCGGCACCGATCGGCGTTCGCGCGGCAGCTCAGGCATTTCCATCTCGGGCCGTCCCTCTTTCCTATTCCCCTGGATCTACGCCGTCGGCGCTGGGAGACAAGGGTTGTTTGGCGCCGCCGCCGATCGCGACCATTCGCTCGATCGCCCGCCGCGCTCGGTCGGCCACCGACGCCGGCACGGTGATCCGATGCTCTCCGCGCTTGAGCGCGTCGCGCACCTTGGGCAGCGTCGTCACCTTCATGTAGGCGCAGGACGCGCGCTCGTTCGCGGCGAAGAAGCGCTTGCTCGGATTCTCGCGCCGGAGGCGGTGCAAAATTCCGACTTCGGTGGCAACGATGAACTCGTCGGCGTTGGAGAGCGCGGGACGCTTGATCATGCCCTCGGTCGACAGGATCTGCACGCCCTCCGGCGACACGTCGCCCGCCGACATCGCCTCGAGCACGCTCGTCGAGCAGCCGCACTCCGGGTGAATGAGAAACTCGGCTTCGGGGTGCAGACTGCGTTGGAGCCGAATGTTCTCCGGATCGATTCCCGCGTGCACGTGACACTCGCCCATCCAGACGTGCATGTTCGTCCGCCCCGTGAGCCGCCGCACGTGCGCGCCCAAGAACATGTCGGGGAGAAAGAGAATCTCCGATTCCGGGCCGATCGAGTTGACGACTTCGACCGCGTTGCCCGACGTACAGCAGTAGTCGCTCTCCGCTTTCACCTCGGCGGTCGTGTTGACGTAGGACACGACGACGGCGCCCGGATGCTCGGCTTTCCACCGCTTGAGCGCCGGCGCGTCGATCGTCGCGGCGAGCGAACAGCCGGCGGCGAGGTCGGGGAGCAACACCATCTTGCGCGGCGACAGAATCGCCGCCGTTTCGGCCATGAAGTGCACGCCGCAGAAAACGATCGTGTCGGCGCTCGTCTTGGCCGCTTCGCGCGACAGGCCGAGCGAGTCGCCGACGAAGTCGGCGACGTCCTGCACCTCGGCGCGCTCGTAGTTGTGGGCGAGGATCACGGCGTTCTTCTCACGCGCCAGACGCTTGATCTCGCCCTGCAGCTCGGCCACGAGATCGTCGCGGTCGGCGGTCGGTGCAGCGGTAGTCATTGAGAAAAGATACTGGCGCTCAGAGCTCGATGTGCCGTCCCATCCAGGTGCGTTTGGCACGCGGAAAATCCGACCGATAGTGCCCGCCGCGCGACTCGCGGCGGAGCAGCGCGGCCTCGACGACGAGCCGGGCGGTCTGGAGCATGTTGAGCTCCTCGGTCGCGCCGGCCGGCAGGCGCTCGCCGATGTCGGCCAGGCGTGCGAGCGCGGCGCGAAGCCCGCGCGCCGTGCGCGCGATGCCCGCGTCCTCCCACATCACGACACGGATCGCGTCGGCCGCCACCTGAGCGGCGCCGCGGTCGGCGAGCGGCGGAACTTTCCATTTCGCCAATGACGGAACTTTGACGAGCGGTTTGATCGTCGCCATGTCGCGGGCCACGCGCTCGGCGAAGACGAGCCCCTCGAGCAGCGAGTTGGAGGCGAGACGATTGGCGCCGTGCACACCGGTGCGGGCCACCTCGCCGACCGCATACAGCCGCGGCATGCTCGACCGTCCGCGCAGGTCCGTGACGACGCCGCCCATCATGTAGTGGGCCGCCGGCGTGACCGGAATGAGATCGACACGCGGATCGATCCCGCGCGCCTGGCAGAGCGCGAAGATGCCGGGGAACCGCTCGACGAACCGACCGCCCAGCGCGCGCGCGTCGAGATACACGGGCCCGCTCCGCTGCTCGCGGAAGATCGCCCGCGCCACGACGTCGCGCGGCGCGAGCTCGGCGTCGGCGTGCTTGCCTTTCATGAAGCGCACGCCACGCGAGTTGACGAGTGTCGCGCCCTCTCCCCGCACCGCTTCCGAGATGAGCGCGAGCGGATTCTCCGGCGTGTCGAGCGCCGTTGGGTGGAACTGCACGAACTCCATGTCGGCGAGCGTGACGCCGGCGCGGTGGGCGATCGCGTAGCCGTCACCGGTGGCGACGACGGGATTGGTCGTGTACTTATAAGTTTGGCCGCATCCGCCCGTGGCCAACACCGTGGCGTCGGCGATGATCTCGGTCGCGCGGCCCGCCACGCTCGCTCGTACACCCAGGCAGACGCCGCGGCGCACGATCAGATTGAGCACGCGCGCCTTTTCGAGCACGCGAATGCGCGGCGTCGCGCGCACGCGCGCGACGAGCGTGCGCGCGACTTCGGCGCCCGTTTGGTCGCCATGCGCATGCACGATACGATTCTTCGAATGCGCGGCCTCGCGTCCCAGCTGCAGCTCGCCCGCCGGGTCGAGATCGAAATCGGCGCCGGCGGTTTGCAGCTCGCGAATGCGCGCCGGCCCTTCCTCGACGAGCACCTGCACCGCCGCGGCGTCGCAGAGCGCCGCGCCCGCGGCGAGCGTGTCGCGCCGGTGCAGGGCCGGCGAGTCGCCGGCGCCGAGCGCGGCGGCGATGCCACCCTGCGCGTAGGCGGTAGCGCTGTCGAACAGCGACTTCTTGGTGAGCAGCAGCACCTCACCATGATCGGAGGCGCGCCAGGCGGTGTGCAGGCCGGCCACGCCGCTGCCAACGACGAGGAACCGCGTGCGGTAGGACATGGCTGAAAGCTAGCGGCGCCGGGC
>DATNAT010000189.1:0-11561 GCA_035572355.1 Gemmatimonadaceae bacterium | reverse complement strand
CCTGGCGACGCATCCCGCTCGAGCTCGTCGGCAATTTGCTCCAGGGCCGCGAGCACGGACTCGACCGGCTCGCCGCGAGCGCGCGCCGATCTCACGTACACGGCCACGGCTCGCTCGAACAGCCGATAGTCGCCGCGATCGCGGAACTCGCGCATCGCCGCGAGCACCCGCTCCATGTCCTCCTCGCGACGCACGACCTCGAACAGCTCCTCGGGATCGAACACTGGATCGCGGCTGAATTGTCCGCTCCGTTCGTTCCCGCTGGCGGACGACTCGTCCGCCTCGCCACGTTCGCCCGCTTCGGTTTCTTGCGAATCCATCGGCACGCCTCCGACCCGCCGGTGTCACGCCACCCTCGGCCACGGACAATGCGACACCCGTGCCGTCGAAGCGGTGACGTGGTTCAGGGGTTAGCTTCCATTCATGCTGGCGAGCGGCGACGATCCGCTCCTTTCCTCAGTCGCCTGGCGCCGAGCACGGCCAGCTGGCTCTCGAGAGTCGATTCGATCCAGCGTTCCCTCGTTCCACGAGGACGCCGTGCGTCGTGAAAATGGTTCTCTCCCCTCCGCGACCGTCCGGGTGCGCGAGTGACGGCGTCCCGCTGTGACCTTGCGGTGTCGGCCGTGCAGTACGACGCTGCGTTCGTCGGCGAGTTGTTCGCCGCGATCGGACCGCGGCTGATCACGACGCCCGTATGGCAGGGGCACGCGTCGAATGGCGCCAGCGAGGAAGCCTTACCGCTCGGATTACGCACGCCGAGTGTTCCCGACGACGCCGACTCGACGCTCGTGTCCGACCGCTCGCGACTCGCGCTGGTCGTGCATCAACGACTCTGGCGGCATCACGAGTCGACGCGTGCGCACGCGCCGCTCCTCCGCGAACGTGTGCGCGACGATCCCGCGTCGGTCGTCGTATTGACCCTCGACGACGAACCGATTCCCGACTGGCTCGAGCCCGTGCGCCGCTGCGGACTCGCCGCGGCCGGCCTCGACGGCGCCGTCGACTTCGCTCTCGACGCAATCGCTTCGTCCGGCGGCGCCGTGACCGGTCCGCCGCCGCCCGCGCCTCGCTCCATGCCCGCTCAGGGGTGGATGGATCCGCCGGCGCCGTTCCTCGGCCAACCGCGCGCCCACTCGGCGCTTCGCCACGAGCTCGACGCGCTCAGCGCGCAGCTCTCGTCGAGTCTCGCGCTCGAGGAAGCCAGAGCCGTCGACCGAACAGGCGAGCTCATCTCGCTTCCCCACCGATTGATCGCACGCCTGGGCGAGCGCGGCGTGAGCTTTTCTTGGGTCACCGGCGTCGGGGCGTCGGTGGCGGATGGCCGCCTGCTCGTGATCGAGTGGCGCGACATCGTGAAACAGGCGCGCGGAGCGGCCGTGCTGCGCGCGGCAACTCCGGTGCTCGAGCGCATCTATAAGGCGGAAGGCACGAACTCCGATAGCTGGCGCTGGCGGGTCGACGAGCCCAACGGCGTCGCGTTCTCGTCGGCCCATCTCGCGGCGGCGTGGGTGGCCGGGCTGTCGATCGTCGCGACCGAGTGAAATAGGGCTTACCGAAGTCAGCCGTTCGTTGCGCGACACTCGGTCGCGCGCTATCTTTCAGTCTAAGCGACACACGCGCTCTGCGCGTGGACACGTTCCGACGTCATCTGGGGCCTGCCGAATTGCGAGCAGGCCTTTTTGCGTCCGGTGGGTTCGTCGTGAGGGGTTCGCATGCCGCGAGCCACCCATCGTGAGGGTCTCGATCACGAAGCACGTTGTGTCGGTCGGTACGGCAAAGCTCCGGACTCCCTACACAGCACACCAGCGGCTACACAGCCCAGGAGTAGGACAATGCGTACGACCGGCACCGTCAAGTGGTTCAACGATCAGAAGGGGTTCGGCTTCATCACGCCCGAAGGCGGTCAGAAGGATTGCTTCGTGCATCACTCGGCGATTCAGGGCGGCGGCTTCAAGACGCTCGCCGAGGGTGAGCGCGTCGAGTTCGATATCGTTCAGGGACAGAAGGGACCGGCCGCGGAGAACGTGACCAAGTTGGCTCGTTGAGCCAACCAGTCGTCTCCGCACCCGGAGCAGACTGGCGCCGCGCAGTCGAGCCGTTCGTCGGCCCGAATGCGCGGCGCGCGTCGTTTCAGCTCGTCACGACGCTCGTTCCCCTGGCACTGCTGCTCGTCGCGATTCATTTCGCGCTGCACTGGTCGGTCCTGCTCGCGGTGCTGATCGCGTTTCCGACCGCCGGCCTCATCGTGCGCACCTTCATCTTCATGCACGACTGTGCGCACGGCTCGTTCTTCGCGTCGCGCCGTGTCAACGACACGGTTGGGTTCATCACCGGCGTGCTTACCTTGACGCCCTATGCGCAGTGGCGGCGCGATCACGCGCTGCACCATGCGTCGTCGGGCGATCTGGATCGGCGCGGCCACGGCGACGTCACCACCCTCACGGTGCGCGAGTACCTGGCCCGCTCGCCGCGGGCCCGATTGGCCTACCGAATCGCGAGGCATCCGGCGGCGCTGCTGCTCGTCGGGCCCGTCCATCTTGCGGTCGGGCAGCGGTGGCAGGGAAAGCCGTCGACGCCGCGCGGACGCAACCGGTCGGGGGTGCAGGCGACCAACGCCGCGATCGCCGCGCTGCTCGCCATCGCGTTGTTCACCGTCGGCTGGAAGACGGTGGTGTTCGCCTACGCGCTCCCCTACTACCTCGCCGCGATGGCGGGCGTGTGGCTCTTCTATGTACAGCACCAGTTCGAAGACGCGTACTGGTCCGACCACGGCGCGTGGGACTACGCCGAGGCCTCGCTGCGCGGCAGCTCGCATCTGCGGCTGCCGGCCGTGCTCCAGTGGTTCACGGGAAACATCGGCCTCCATCACGTGCACCACATCGCGCCGAAGATTCCGAACTACCGGCTGCAGCCGTGCAACGACTCGAACGAGATGTTTCAGCACTCGCCGGTCGTGACCTTCCGGTCGGGCATGTCGGCCTTCCGTCTTGCCCTGTGGGACGAGGATCGCCAGCGGCTCGTGCGCTTCCGCGACGTCGTTCACGAATGATCATCAGCGTTCGCCAATCGATGGCGATCGCTCCAAGTCTACTCATTTTCAGACCATCGAGGTCGACATGCCAGAAATCGTCCTCAGCGATACCGACAGGATCGACTGGGCACTCAAGACTTTCAAGCGGCAGATGCAGAAGTCCGGCATTCTCCGCGAGCTTCGCCGCCGGCGCCATCACGTGAAGCCGAGCGAGGCGCGCCAGATCAAGTCCAAGGCGGCCCAGCGCGCCCGTGTCAGGGCCGCACGGCGCAAGGAACGGGGCTGATCGCGGTTCGGGCGGAGATCACCACGTCGCTCCGCCCGCCGCGCTCCGCTCTCGTCAGCCGCGGCACAAAGTTTTCTTGGCGGAGCTTTATCGAACTTCAAACGTATTCGGGGAAGACCAGCGAACTCCCCGAACGTGTCCGATCGAAGCCATTCAAAGATCTCTCGTCGCGATCGTATCGCCGAGATCAAGCGCGCGTATGATGCGAAAGATTTCGCTCGCTGCGCGGCGCTCTGTAGACCGATGCTCGCCCGCCCGCCCCGCCCGATCGATACCGGCGTAGCGATCTGCTACGGCAAGTGCCTCCTCCAGCTCGATCGACGGTGTGACGACGCATTGCCCTTCCTCCGGCGCGCCGCGCGGCAATGCCCGCGCGAGCCGGAACGGAACTGGGCCGACGCGCAGACGTTTCTCGCCGTCGCGCTCGCCTCGTCGGGCCAATTCGAGGAAGCCGCGGAAGTCCTGCGCGCGTTCGCAGATGCGCGAATCCGCGCCCCGATGCACGCCGGCTCGCTCCACGCGCACGCGATCCTCTCGGCGACCGACGACTGGCGGCGCGGCTGGTCGGTCCACGAGTCGCGCCGCGTGAGCTCTGCGGTCGTGTTGCGCGGCGTCGATACCGCACCGCGTTGGAACGGCACCGACCGCTCGGCGCCCGTCGCCCTCATCGACGAACAGGGTCTCGGCGACGCCGTGCTCATGGCGCGTTGGATCCCGTGGCTCAGCGCGGCTTCCGGCCACGCACCGAGGTTCTATGGCCGCGCCGCGCTTCGCCGCTGGGTCGAGGCGGCCGGCTGCACGTTCGTCGAACGGCCGGTGCAGATGACGCCCGCCGACTTCGCGGCTGACCCCGGCGCGATCACCGAATCGAGCGTCGCCCTCACGATGAGTCTTCCTTATCTCGCTCGCTGTGCGTCGCCGGCCGATGTGCCTCTTCCCTTTGCGCCGTGCACCCTGCTCGGCGCGAGAGCTCGACATCTCGCGGGCGACCGTCCTGAGGGCGATCGCCAGCGCGTCGGATTGTGCTGGACGTCGACCGCCGCCAACCTCAACAAGCAGCTTCGATTCTCGGCGGAGCAATTCGCCGAAGTCTGGGCGCCGCTCGAGGGCGTCGAGTTCGTCAATCTCAACCACGAGGCGCGCGTCGGCGCCAATGCGCCGTTTGGCATCCGCCGCTTCGCCGACGTCTACGACACGGGTCAGCTGATCACATCGCTCGACCTGGTCGTCACGGTCGACACGCTGGTCGCGCATCTCGCCGGCAGCCTCGGCGTTCCGGCGATCGTCATCGCGCCGACGTACTACGATTGGCGGTATCGCTGGCCGGGGGAGGACGGATCGCCGTTCTATCCGAGCGCGTCGGTCTTCCGACAAGCGTCCGGCGACGACGTTTCCGTGTTGACCCGGGTCAAAGCGCATCTCGCCATGACGTTGGGTGCGCAGCGGCAGCGCCTCGCTTCGTGACGGCGCGTCGGCATCGCTCTCCTTGACACCCTAGGAGAGCGATGCTACACTCTCCTGGTCAACCCAGGAGAGGAATCCCTCGTGTCGCCAGTCGAGATCCTGCCCGGCACCCTCGATCTGCTGATTCTCAAGGCCGTCTCGCTCGGGCCGCAGCACGGCTACGGCGTCCTGCTGCGCATCGAGCAGATCTCGCGTGGACATCTGCCGGTGCAGCAGGGTACGCTCTACCCTGCCCTGTATCGGCTGGAGGACCGCGGGTTCCTCGCCACCGAGTGGGGCACCTCGGAGAACAATCGGCGCGCCAAGTTCTACCGCATCACGCCTGACGGCCGCAAGCAGCTCCGTGAGGAGCGCTCGAGCTGGGAGCAAGTGGTCGCCGGCATCACGGCCGCGCTGCGCGCAACACCGGAGTCGCTGTGAAGGCGCGCTGGCATCGCGTGCGATCCGTCATCCGGCATCTTCTCCGTCGCGCCACGGACGAGCGCGAGATGGACGCCGAGTTCCGGAATCACATCGATCTTCGCGCCGCGGACCTCGAGCGCCGCGGGTTGTCGCGTAGGGCCGCCCAACGCGCGGCACGAGTCGAGTTCGGCGGCTTGGAAGCGCAGAAGGAGTCTGCGCGGGACGTGCGCGGCTGGCGCGCCTGGATCGAGCTGCGCGCCAACGTCGGGTTCGCGGCGCGCGGCCTCGGGCACCATCCGCTGCAGTCGTTGATCGTCGTCACGACGCTCGCCCTCGGCATCGGCATCAGCGCCGTGGTCTTCTCGGTGATGAACGCATTGGCTTTTCGGGCGCGTGTGGACCATGACCCGGCGTCGTTCACGCGAATGCTCTTTTCATATCGCACGGACACGGCCGGGCCCAGCTTTCCGGGCGCCGCGCCGCTCGGCGACTACCTGGCGCTTGCACACGGAGTTCACTCCCTGTCGTCGATCGCCGGGTGGCAGCACGTGCAGCTTGCCCTGTCCGACGGCGCGCGTCCGACGCCGGGCGCGCTCGTCACCTGCACCTTCTTCGACGTGTACGGCCCCATGCGGCCGCAGATCGGCCGCATGCTCCAACGCGCCGACTGCGAGTCGCGCGCGCCCGTGGCCGTGATCGGCCACGAGCTCTGGCACACGGCCTTCGGCGGCGACTCCAGCGTCGTCGGTCGCGTGCTCCGCATCGACGGACAACCGATTCGCATCGTCGGTGTCGCGCCGATCTTCAGCAGCGCGTCGACTGACGACCAGCTCTGGTTGCCCTACACCCTGCGCGAGCTGCTCCACCTCGGCCCCAACGATCCCGCGTCGCCCAATGCGATCCATCTCTTCATGGATGGGCGTCTCGCGGCCGGCGCCACGCGTGGCGACGTCGCCGTCGAAGCGCGCGTCGTCGCGGCGCAGCAGGACCAACTGACGTCCGGACGACGCAGCGCGGTGTTCGTCAGCGACGGATCGCTCATTGCAAAGCCGGGCAACGGCGCCGTCATCAGCGGCATCCTGGCTGTGATATTCGTCGGACTGGCCTGTTTGGCGCTCGTCGCCTGCGCGAGCGTCGTGTCGATCCTCCTCGCCATCGCGCATGGTCGGCGCACCGAGATGGCGCTCCGCATGGCCCTCGGCGCCGGCGGCTCGCGGCTCGCCGCCATGTTGGGAACGGAGGCGTTGATGTTGGCGAGTGTGGCTGGAATCGCCGCATCGGGGCTCACCTTCCGGATGCCGCGCATTCTGATGGAGTGGCTCATCCAGCGTCCGGTCAGCTTCTCGCTGGCGCCGGACTGGCATGTGTTCGCCTTTCTGTTCGTCACGACCGTGCTCGCCGGCCTCGCGGCAGCGAACGCACCAATCCGGTCGGTGCTCGCGCTCGACCTCGCCTCGATCTTGCGCAGCGGTCCCGATGGCGCGGGCGCCGGCGGCAAGGCCAGCTGTCTCCTGTTGAGCGCCGAGATCGGCGGTGCCGCCGCGTTGCTCGTGGCGACGATCGCGCTCACACGCCTTCCCGCCCGCATCGCCGGCTCCCCGCCCCGCTTCGACGCGAGCCACGTCGTCGAGATGAACCTGCTCGCGCCGCAGCCGTCCTCCGGCGGGTGGCAGAGTTTTCACGACGACGTCTCGCGCACGCTCGCCGCCGTGAGCGGCGTACGCGCCGTTGCCTTCGCCAGCGCGCAGCCGGTCGGCGATGAGGGAACTGGTATCAACGACGTGGCGACCGCCGACAAACGGCAGCGCGCGCTCCCCTGGATCGAGATGTCGCCGGGCTTCTTCGAGGTGCTCGGCATCCGCCTCGATCGCGGACGCGCCTTCACCGCGGCCGATGCGGACTGCGTGGCCGCGGTCTGTCCGTCGATCGTCTCGCGCGAAGCGGCGCGCGAGCTGTGGGGCGGTGCCGATCCACTCGGCCAACGCCTCACGATCGACGCAGCGCATTCGCTCGTCGTCGTCGGCATCGTGTCGGACGCCACGAGCAAGATCGCCGAGCCGGCGCAGGCGTTGATGCTCTACACGCCGTGGCGTCCAAATGCGCGGCCGTATCAACCGTTTCTGAAGGTCGACGACGCGGGAAGCGGCGTCGCACGGCGCGCTGCATCGGCCGTCAGTCAACGATTCGCCGGCGCAGTCGCCGCGCCGCAGACGGTGCAGGAAGAACTGACGCAGCTCACGGACGCATTTCAGCGCGTCGGCCAAGTCGTCGGCATCATGGCGGCCATCACCGCGATCCTCGCCATCTGCGGTGTGTATGGCGTCGTGGCGCTTGCCGCCAGACGCCGACTCAAAGAGATGGGCATCCGGTTGGCCCTCGGTGCGCGGCCGCGCGACGTCTATCGCGCGATGATCCTTCCCAACGCGCGGCCGCTCGCGCTCGGACTCGGACTCGGCGCGCTCTTCGCAACGGTGGCGGCGATCGGGGCCGATCGACTCCTCGCCGCGGAGTTTCCGGTGCGGCTCCTCGACCCGCCGGCGTTTCTGCTCGCCGGCTTGGGGCTCGCCGTCGCGGTGACGATCGCCATGCTGGTGCCGGCCCGTCGGGCTACGGCGGTCGATCCCGCGTCAGTGCTCAGGCAGGAGTGAGCCGGCCCGGCTTCGGAGGCGAGTGACAGCCCGCAAATTCGATGGGTAGATTCACTCCCATCAGGCGACGCCCCACGGCCGGACGTCGCCCGCCCACTCGCTCCGACGCATGCCCACTCGACGTGAGTTCGTTCGCGACGCCGCGCTCCTCTCCAGTGCCGCATTCGCACGCGGAAAGATTCCCGCAGCCATCGCTCGCGCGATGTCGATCGATCCCGCACCCGGCACCACCTTTCGCGACGCCGAACACGTCGTGATTCTGATGCAGGAGAACCGCTCGTTCGACCACTGCTTTGGCGCGCTCCGCGGCGTGCGCGGCTTTCGCGACCCGCGCGCCCACGTGCAGCCCAATGGCAATCCAGTCTGGTTTCAGACTGATGCACAGGGCGCCACCTACGCGCCGTTCCGGCTCGACATCGCCAATTCGAGCGCGACCTGGCTCGGCGGTTTGCCGCACAACTGGCCCGACCAGGTCGATGCACGCGCCGGAGGACGGTACGATCAATGGCTCATCGCCAAGCCGAAGCGCGATCTACCGTTCACGCTCGGGCACTACGCGCGCCCCGACATTCCGTTCTACTACGCACTGGCCGACGCATTCACCGTCTGCGATCAAGCGTTCTGCTCGTCGCTCACCGGAACGACGGCGAACCGGCTGTTCCTCTGGACCGGCACGATCCGCAATGGCGCCTCGGACACGGCGCGCGTGATGAATGCCGACACGTACTACGACAAGGAAGCAAGCTGGACCACCTTTCCTGAGCGCCTCGAAGCCGCCGGCGTCTCCTGGCGCGTCTACCAGAACGAGATCAGCCTCGACTCTGGATTGCGCGGCGACGCCGAACAATGGCTCGGCAGCTTCACCGACAATCCCCTCGAGTGGTTCACACCGTACCGGGTGCGCTTTGCCGGCGGGCGCCGACGCTATCTCCCGGCGTTCATCGCCGGCGCGGCGAGCGACATCGCGGCGAAGCGGCGGCAACTCGCCGATCTGAGCCTGACGAGCGATACACGTCTCGAGCTCGAGCGCGGGATCGCCGCGCTCGAGAGAGACCTCGCCGCCGCCGAGGCCGAGCGTGCCGAGTATACGGATGCAGCGTGGCAGTCGCTGAGCGAGCGCACGAAGTCACTGCACCAGCGCGCCTTTACGACCAACATCGGCGACCCGCAGTATCGATCACTCGCCAAGCTCGCCTATCGTGACGGCGCTGCCGAGCGAACGGTGTCCGTGCCGGGCGGCGACGTGCTGTTTCAATTTCGCAACGACGTCGAGTCGGGCGCGCTGCCGGCCGTCTCGTGGCTCATCGCGCCCGAGAATTTCTCCGATCATCCGAGCGCGCCCTGGTACGGCGCGTGGTATGTGTCAGAGGCGCTCGACATTCTGACCAGGAGTCCCGAGATCTGGAAGAAGACGGTGTTCATCCTCTGTTACGACGAGAATGACGGCTACTTCGACCACGTGCCGCCATTCGTCGCGCCGCACCCCGAACGGGCGGAGACTGGGAAGGCATCCACGGGCATCGACACCGCCGTCGAGTGGGCCAACGTCTACGATCGCGACCACGCGATCGGGCTCGGGTACCGTGTGCCGCTCGTCGTCGTATCACCCTGGAGTCGCGGTGGTGCGGTCAACTCCGAGGTCTTCGATCACACATCGGTCATACGCTTTCTGGAGACCTGGCTCGCTGCGAAGGGCCGCGCGGTGAAGGAAACGAACATCAGCGACTGGAGGAGAACGGTCTGCGGCGACCTGACGTCGACCTTTCGCGCGTACGACGGCGAACGGCTCGACCGGCCCTCAGCGCTGGATCGTAATGCCACCGTGGAGCGCATTCACTCGGCGCGCTTTCGCGATCCACCGCACGGCGGAACGGCACTCACTCGGGAGGCGATCGCGCAAACCGACGTCGGTGCATTTCAGGAAGCGGGCACGCGTGCCTCCTGCCCGCTGCCGTACGAGCTCGTCGTGAACGCCGAGCATCTAGCCGAGGGGCTGGCGATCACCTTCGAGGCGCGAACCCGGGCGTTCGACGCCGCATCGGCGGGGGCGCCCTTCAATGTTTACTCATATGGCAGCGCATTCAGCTCGCGGTCCTACGCCGTCCGCGCCGGTGATGCGATCACCGACGTCATCCCGGTCGACCCGAGCTATCGGGTGCGCGTGGACGGGCCGAACGGGTTCATGCGCGAGTTCACTCGTGGCGAGGCTGGCGGCGAATCGAGCGGTGGGCTCTCGGTGAGCTGCGATTACGGCAACGACGGATCGACCTCGGGAACTCTCCAGATTTCGCTCGTCAACCACGGAGCCGTAGACCAACTGGTCGATGTCCGCGATGCTGCCTACGGTGCGCCGGCGCGCACCGTCCACCTGCGAGCGGGCGAGCATACGTCGATCTCGATCGACACCGCGCCAACCCATGGGTGGTACGACCTCGCGGTACACGCGAACGCGATGACATATCGGTTCGCGGGCCGAGTGGAGACGGGCCGGTGGAGCATGAGCGATCCGGCGATGGCGTAAGGCGACGCTTACTCCGCCTTCAACGCCCGAACGGGATCGATGGCCGCCGCTCGCCGCGCTGGGATCGCGCAGGCGACGAACGACGCGAGCAGCACCGCGCCCGCCGCGCCCGCGAGCGCCACGCCGTCGTGCGGCGAAACGCCAACGAGCCAGGAGCTGAGCACGCGCCCGATCGCCCATGCCACCCCGAGCCCGATCACGAGGCCGATCCCCACGGCGGTCATTCCGGTGCGTACGAGCCGCAACGCTACACGCGACGGCAGTGCACCGAGCGCGATCCGAAGCCCAATGTCACGCGTGCGCTGCGACACGAGGAATGCCACGACTCCGTACAGCCCGATCGCGCTGAGCAGGAGCGCAATGACACCGGCCGCGAGCGCCACGTTCTGACCGAGCCGAATCTGGGGAAACGAGGCGTCGACCTGCCCGGCGAGCGTCATCACTTCGGCGACCGGCACGCCTCGGTCGACGGATTGGGCCGCCTTGCGGATCGCGGCGAGCGCGGCGCCCGCGTCCCCGGACACCCGCACCACGAACCGCGCATCCGCTTCCGGCCCGAGCGCGTTCTGCCGAAACGCGAAGAACACCATCGGCGACGCCGCCTCGCCGTTCATCTGAACGAGGTAGTCCGGCACCACGCCGACGATGCGAAACGCTCGCCCGTGGACGTACAGCGAGCGTCCGACCACATGCGGCAACGGCGCCGCCCCTTCGACTCCGCCGAGCCGCCGGGCCAGCGCCGCGCTGACCATTGCCACGAGCGGCGCGCTAGGTTCATCAGCGTCCGTGAATTCGCGCCCTTGGATCAAGTCGATGCCCAGGGTCTTGAAAAAGCTCGGCGACACGAAGTGCGCATTGGCAACAGCGGTGCTGTCGCCGGGCCCCGGGCCGACGCCGAGGTCGTTCGGCGACACCGACCAGGTGAAGCCGACGCCTCGAGCGTAGGCGACGCGCTCAACGCCGGGCAGAGCTGCCAGGCGGGCCGCGACGGCATCCACGTACTGTTCGGCACGGAGGCTGTTGTATTGCGCCGCCGCGGGGCGCACGCGGAGCAGCGCAACGTGATCCGTGCCGAACCGTTGCGCGTGCAAGAGGTGCTCGAAGCTTCGCGAAAGCAGCAGCGCGCCGCTCAACAGCGCTGCCGTGAGTGCGACCTGCACCGTAACGAGCTCGAACCGCGCGCGCCTGCGCCCGGCGCCCCCCGTTTCG
>DATNAT010000188.1:0-2502 GCA_035572355.1 Gemmatimonadaceae bacterium | reverse complement strand
GGCGGAGGCTCGGCTTCGACTGAGCCAGCTGCTCGGTGACTCGAGCGGCGCCGGCTTTCTCATCCGATCCCCGTCCCGACTTTCGCCGGTCGACTCTGTGCATGGGTCCGGCCAGCAGTTCGCGATCGTTCTCCCGCGAATTTCCGTGACCCACAACTCGGGCCTCCCGTACTCACTCGACGACGGCGCCCTTTGGGCGGGACGCGGTTGGAACGCGTCCGTCATGGCCGGGTTCGCCGTGTACACCCGCCAGGCGCGGCTCATCCTTGTTCCGACACTCCTCGAAGAGCAGAACGCACCATTTCAGGTCATTCCGTACGGTCACGATCTGCTTCCGCACCGAAGCCAGTGGGCCAATCCGTTCCATCCGCCTCCGGAGTCGATCGATCTGCCCCTTCGATTCGGCGATCGCGCCCGCCAGCTCCTCGATCCTGGTCAGAGTAGTCTCACCGTAGACGCCGGCGCCGTCTCCTTTGGCGCCGCCACCGAGAACCTCTGGTGGGGGCCGGGCATTCGGAACGCCATCACCCTCAGCGACAACGCGGCCGGCGTCCCCCACCTGTTCGTCCAGACCCGGCACCCGCTGCGAACGGCCGCCGGGGTGTTCGACGCCCAGCTCATTCTCGGCCAACTCTCCCAATCAGCGTTCTTTGGTGACACTTCTGTCTCGCCGAATCGCTCATTGAGCGGCATCGTCGCGACCTGGGCGCCGCCGGTCGACAGCCAGCTCACCCTTGGCATCGCACGTATCGTCATCGCCTCGCGCAAGAGCGGCGGCTTTCCGCTCGGCGCGGCGCTCGACGCCTTTCGCGACGTCGGCCATCCGTTCACGGACACGACGTCCGCGTCGCCGCCGAGCGGCCGCGACCAGATCACGTCGTTCTTTGCGCGCTGGCTGTTGCCGTCGGCCGGTTTCGAGGCGTATGTCGAATGGGCACGGTTCGAGGAGCCGCTTTCGCTTCGCGACCTGCTCGAGTTCCCCGGACACTCCGAGGGATACACGCTCGGCTTCCAGTGGGCGCACCCCCTCGCCGTTCGTCGAGCCTTTCAACTCCAAGGGGAGGCGACTTACCTCGAGCCCGATCCGTCGCTCCGGCTTCGTCCGGTCGCGACAACCTACACGAGTCGAGACGTGGTCCAAGGGTTCACGCAGGGCGGTCAGGCGCTCGGCGCCTCGATCGGTCCCGGCTCATCGAGCCAGTGGCTCGCCGGCGACGTCTTTGCGCCCAACTGGCGAATCGGGGGCTACTTGAGTCGAATTCGCTGGGACAACGGCGTGTTGTTCGAGCCGATCGTTCCGCAGTTCAAGCGGCAGGACGTCACCCTCGTCGCCGGCGTTCGCGCCAGCACGACGTGGCGCCAGGTTCACGTGCTGCTCGATTTTGCTCACGGTGCGCGATTCAACTATCTCTTTCAGGCGTACGTGCTCGGACCCAACAAGACCGGCGGGATCGATCTCGTCAACAACACGTTGACGCTCACGCTCTCCGCAGTGCCACGCGTTCCATGACGGCGCCAATCGCCAGCGAACGCGGTGAAATTTCGCTCAGCCAGCTCGCGGCCCGCGTCGCGCGGCGCCGTGCGCTCCTGCTCGGCGTCGCCCTCACGCTGTTCGGCGCCGTCACGCTCTGGGCGTTCATCGCCACGCCCCGCTACAAGAGCGACGCACGCCTCCGCATCGAGAGCGAATCGCAAACTCCCAGTCCGGCTTCACTCATCTCCGATCAGGTCTCGAGCTCCGTGCCTGGCGGCGGCGCCGGGTTGCTCGGCAGCTTGGGGCGCGACGAGCTGGAAACGGAAGTCGCCGTCCTCCAGAGCGACCGCATCTCCGACGCGATGATCGATTCGCTCGCCCTCGGCGTGCGAGTCACCAAGCCCGCGGCCAGCCGCGCTCGCGTGCTCACCGCGCGCACGGTGGATCCGACCGCGGACGTCGACGCCGAGATCGTGTTTCACCGTCAACCCGGTGGACTCTACACCGCTGACCCCGGCGGCCACGACGACCTGCCGGGATTGCCGCATGTGTTCAGGCTCGGCGTGCCCGTTCGCGTCGGCGGGTGGCTCATCACGCTTTCCCCCCTTCTCGCCGGCGGCGGCCCGGACAAGATCGTCGTCAAGCTCTTGCCGCGCTACAAAGTGCACAAGCTGCTCGACAAACGACTGCTCATCTCCCGGCAGGAGGGCGGCTCGCGATTAGTAGAAGTCGCATTCGAAGATCCGGATCGCGTGCTCGCCCAGCAGGTCGTCCAGGAAATCATCGCCAACTACGTCGCCTACACCACGGCCACCGAGCGCACCGAGGACACCACTGCGGTCGGCGAGCTCAAGCTCCAGGTCGACTCCACCCGCCGGCTCCTCACGGCGTCGGAAAACGCGCTCCGGGTGTTCGAGGAACAGAGCCGCCTCATCGCGCCGCAAGAACAGGCCGCGAGCGAGGTCAAGCGCGTCGGCGAGATCAGCACCCGCGTCGACGCGATCAGCGCCGAGCGTGACGCGCTCTCC
>DATNAT010000187.1:0-3941 GCA_035572355.1 Gemmatimonadaceae bacterium | reverse complement strand
CCGGGGGATTTATGCGCAAACACACACGACCATCACGACCATATGGATCGCTCGCGCTTGCCGCGGCCGTCCTCGCGGTACTCGGCGCTTGTTCGCACGGTACGGCGACACCCGCCACATCCGATTCAGCCGCCGGCACGGTCGCGACCGATCCGCCGAACCGCGTCGCCCGCCTGAGTGCGGTCGACGGCGACGTCTCGCTCCAGACCGCCGACACGAGCAGCTGGGTGCAGGCGACTCCGAACTACACGGTTACGACGGGCGACCGCGTCGCTACCGGAAAGACCGGCCGCGCCGAGCTCGATCTCGGCAGCGCCGCCATGCGCTTCAATGATGACGCCGATGTGACGGTCACCAATCTCGGCGACCACTTCACGCAGCTTGGCGTCGATCAGGGTGCGCTCGACGCGAGCCTGTATCAGTACGATCCCGCCGACTCGGTCGAGATCGACACACCGAACGGCGCACTGATGCCGACGTCGGCCGGCACATACTACGTGTCGATCGATCCGAACGACGATGCGACGTTGGTCAACGTCGTGAGCGGAGCGCTGAACCTCACGGGTCCAGGCATCAGCCAGGTCCTGAACGGCGGCCAGCTCGTGCGTCTCGTCGGCACGAATCCGATTCAGGTCGTCGCGGTTACGGAGCCGGTCGCCGCCTTCGCGCCGCTCGACCGGTGGCGCGCCGAGCGCGACGCGCGGTGGCAGCCCGGCAGTCCGACCGTGCGCTACGTGAACCCGTCGACTCCGGGCTGGGAGGATCTCGACGACAACGGCAGCTGGGTGGCCGATCAGACGAGCACGCAGGTCTGGTGTCCGACGCGTACGACGAAGGAGTTCGTTCCCTACCGCGCCGGCCACTGGTCGTGGGTCGAGCCCTGGGGTTGGACCTGGGTCGACGACGCGCCGTGGGGATACACGACGTCACACTACGGCCGATGGGAGCGCGTGACGACATCCTCATGCCAGAGCTCTAACAACTGGGCCTGGGTGCCCGGGCCGACGAACGTGGCGCCGGTGTACGCGCCGGCGCTCGTCGCCTTCGTCGACGGCGCGACGCTCTCCCTCGCGACGTCGGCCGCCCCGCCGGCGGCCGAGGCGTGGTTCCCGCTGGGGCCGAGCGATCCGTTCTATCCGACCTATCGCTACAGCAACGACTATCTGCGCGCGATCAACGCTGCCGACCTGCGCGAGGTGCGCGACGTCAACGCGCTGCTGCGCGACCGCCAAGCGAATCGCGGTCAGTGGGCGTATCGCACGGCGGCGCTCACCGCGGTGCCGGCCACGGTGTTCGTGACCGGTCAACCGGTGCTTCGCCATGAGCTCAGATTGCGCCCGCAGCAGATCGCATCGGCGCGCATCGCGCCGCGGCCGGCGCTCTTGCCCGGTCACGAGCTGATCATCGGCGGCCGACCGGCACCGCGTCCGCCCGTCGCAGCGCGACCGCAGTATGTCGTGACGCGCGGCGCGCCGGACAAGTTCGACCATGGGCCGGTGGCGCCGCCGGGACAGGTGAGGCGCGCGACCGGTCCCGTCGCCGCCCGGCATGGCGGCATTGCCCCAGCACCAATGGCGCACTCGGCGCCGGGTGAAGTCGGACGTCCGCTGGCAGGTACGCCTCCCCCGGCGGACCGCGCACACGCCGCACCGGCGCCACGCGTCGAGCACGGACCGCCGGCTTCGCACCTGTCGCATGCGCCGAGTGCTCCGCGGCCGATCATCACGCGCAACGCGCCGCCGGCGCATCGAGCCCCGCAAGCCGCGCCGCACGTCGAAGCGCCGAAGGCGCCGCATGGGCCGCCGGCGGGGCATCCCGGGGGAAAGCCCGGCAGCGGCGGCGGGAGGGGTCGCGGCCCCGGCGGCGCTTAATGACATCCTAATTCTAGATTTACTATCGTCGGGCGCCGCGCGCGGTCAGTCGGCGCGCAGCGCGAGCCTGGCGTCGCGTGTGATCCCTTCGAGGAGATGCTTCCCCGCGGCGATCGATAATTCGGCTCGCGTCATTCGCGCCTCCATGAGGACTGGTCGTACGCGCATTCAGCCCAATGACCCGCCACGGCGCGGCTACCCCCAGCCCATCACTGGTAGTCTTGAGACAGGGGCCGCGCTACCCTTCGCCTGACGGCCGGACGTCCGACCGTCGACCGAGGGAGCCGGCGCGCGTGGAACACACGTTCATCATCCTGTTCGCGATCGCCACGGCCGTGGCGATCGCGGTGAGCCGAACGCGAGTCCCCTACACCGTGGCGTTGGTCGCGGTGGGACTCGCGGTCGGTTCGCTGCGCATCGTCGAGCCGCCGCATCTGACCAAGGATCTGCTGTTCTCGATCTTTCTGCCGGGACTCGTGTTCGAGGCAGCGTACAACATGCACACCCGCGAGCTGCGGGAGAGCTGGGGCACGGTGGCGGCGCTCGCCGGACCGGGACTGTTGCTCGCCATCGCGCTCACCGCACTGCTCACCGTGTGGCCGCTCCACGCCTTGGGGCTGGCGCGCGACTTCACCTGGACCGATGGGGTCGTGTTTGCGTCGCTCGTGTCGGCGACCGACCCGATCGCCGTCGTGAGTCTCTTCCGTAAGCTCGGGGTGGCGCCGCGGCTGACGACGCTCGTCGAGGCGGAAAGCCTGTTCAACGACGGCACGTCCATCGTCGCGCTCACGCTCGTGCTGGCGTACGTCGACGGCGAGTCGACGAGCGCGCTGGCGCTGGCCGGCCGATTCGTGCTGGTCGTATGCGGCGGCGGCGTGGTCGGCGGCATCATCGCCTATGTCATCATCCGGATCACGCGGCACATCGACGATCCGATGATCGAGATCACGCTGACGACGATCGCGGCATACGGATCGTTCGTCGTCGCCGAAGATCTTGGTCTCTCCGGCGTGATCGCGACCGTGGTGGCCGGCATGGTGTTCGGGACGATCGCGCGTGAGTCGGCGTTTTCCATCGACACGCGAACGACGGCCGACGTGTTCTGGCGGTACCTGGCGTTCGCCCTCAACTCGATCGTCTTTCTGCTCATCGGGTTCGCGGTGAGGCCGACAATGCTCATCGCCGCAGCGGGGATCATCGCCGTGGCGTACGTCGCGGTGCTCGCCGCGCGCGCGGGCGTCGTGTATGGAGTGGCCGCGGCATTCGGCCGCACGCGCGAGCGAATACCAGCGCGGTGGGCCGCGCTCGTCACGTGGGGCGGCCTTCGAGGCGCGCTGGCGATGGTATTGGCGCTGGCCCTACCGGCAAGCTTCGATCACCGAGAGCTGCTCGTCGACATGACATTCGGCGTGGTCGTCGTGTCGCTTCTCTTACAGGGCCTGACCATGCCGGCCGCGGCGACTCGGTTGGCGCGCTAGTCTCGGCGCGGTCGAACGCGGGGCCTCGGTCCCGCGCCGCGAGCGCCTCGCCATCCGGCGTCGTCATTCCGAACTTGGCCATTTGGAACTCTTGTTGTATTGATTCCCGGCAGCTCGGGCCGTCGCCGTCATCCCTCCAATCCTTCCCGGAGCGCGGACCATGCAACCTGTGCCGATTCACGCGGGACCATTCATCGTCGCGGTGTTGGTGAAGATCGTCGTCGGCGCACTGTGGTATTCGCCGGCGCTGTTCCTGAAAGAATGGCAGCGGCTTCAGGGCATCTTGGAGGAGCAGATGCAAGGCGGGATGGCCAAGGCCATGACGACGTGGATCATCGGCGCGCTGCTCATGGCGTTCGTGCTGGCGCACGCGGTGTTCTACGCGGGCGCCAGGGGCATCGGGACCGGGGCGGCGGTCGGATTCTTCAACTGGCTGGGTTTCATTCTCGTCGTGCTGCTCGACGATTGGGCGGCGGCGAGGCGGCCGGTCAAGCTCCTCGTGATCAACGCGGGCGCCAACCTCGTTGCCCTCGTGATCATGGGGGCAGTGCTCGCGGCATGGCAGTGAGCCTTCGCTCGCTCGGACTGTGCG
>DATNAT010000186.1:0-22651 GCA_035572355.1 Gemmatimonadaceae bacterium | reverse complement strand
ACGCCGTGCTCGGAGTTCACGAAATCCAACCACAGTCGCTCGCCGACGAACACGAAGGGCGACCGTTCGGTCGAAGCGCGCGGCGGCACGTATGCCGGGAGCGCAGAGTCGGAAGACGAGGTGAGTGTGAGCATCGGTCGCGGCGTGGGACGACAAGCATACCCCGCGGCACGGAAGGCAGCAAGCGACCGCGTCACACCCGACGCAGCGCATTTCCAACGCGGCCGTGTTCAGCGTTTTTGTGACGCTCTAACCCGCGTGTGCCGCGGCGCGTACATTTGCCGCGCTTCGCAACAGAATTATTACCTTTTCGACAATTATTCGCCGCCGTGGCTCCCGTTTCCATTGATGCGCCGTTCGGCACCCTGCGACGCGTCGCCGTCGGCTCGACGAATCCAGTGAAGATCGGCGCCGCGCGCGCGGTGTTGGCACGGGTCGCGCCGCATGCGGTCGTGGACGGCGTGGCCGTGCCGTCGGGCGTTCCCGATCAGCCGCGTGGTGACGAGGAAACGATTCGCGGCGCTCGGGCTCGTGCGATTGGAGCGCGCGGCGCGCTCGACGCGGAGCTTGGCATCGGCATCGAGGGAGGGATCGTCGAGGAGGCAGATGGTTCGATGCGCAGCTGCGCGTGGGCGGTCGTCGTCGACGCGTCGGGGCGTTCCGGCGTCGGCGGGTCGTTGGCGATGCCGCTTCCTGCGCGCGTCGCGGCGATGATCCGCGACGGCCTCGAGCTTGGCCACGCGATGGATCGGCTGACCGGAGGGCAGGACACCAAGCGCGGCGCGGGCGCGGTCGGGATCCTCACGAACGGACTCGTCGACCGCCAAGGAGCGTACGAGACGTTGGTGAGCTACGCGTTGGCGCCATTCATCAATCCCGAGCTGTTCGACTGAAGGTCGTGGGTCGTGACGGTTCAGCGATGAATTGTGAGCGGCGAACAGGCGCCGGCCCGCAGCCCGTGGCATTCGCGGAATTCGTGTTCAACAATTGTTGAGACGTCCCGAGCGGTTGTTCTCGTGGCAGCAGCAGAACGCAGCGAGCACGCGCCAGTCTCTCTCTCAGAGTCTGGCCGGCGTGCATCCTGGGTTCAATGCGCCACGTCGGCTTGGAACACCCCTCACGCCTCATCATTGAGCTGTTGTGTCCCGCGCCCCTCACACGCACAGCGCGTCTTCCTGATACGTGATCCACCCGCGCTGATCCTCCACCACGAGCTCGATCTCCGTTCCAAACGGAATCGTGAGGTTCGGATTCTCGTGTCCTGCCGGAAAGTCCATCAGCACCGGCACGTCGAGATCGGAGATGAGGTCGAGCAGAAAGTCTTCGAACTCGTCCTCTTCCGAGCGGTCGAGCGACAGCTGGCCGAAGATGATGCCGGCGACCGTCTCCAACAGACCGGCTGCGCGCAGATGCACCAGCCGCTCGTCGACGACCGACATCGGATCACGCGTCTCCTCGATGAAGAGAATGGCGCCGTCCATGTCGACCTGATACGACGTGCCGATCGTCTGCTGCACGAGCGACAGATTCCCGCCGACCAGACGGCCCTTCGCCGTGCCGGGCACCACGGCGCGCGACAGGTCGCGGCCGATGCGCGCCGTGGGGCAGGCGACGGTGAGCGCCGTGATGAGCGACGACATCGTCGGGTCGCGCGAGCTCGGGATCAGGTCGTCGACCGTGGGACCGTGAAAGCTTCGCAGGTTGGCGCGGCGCATCAGCCAGAGGTGCAGCGCCGTGATGTCGGAATATCCGACGAGCGATTTGGGGTTGTTCTTGAAGATTGCCGGGTCGAGGTGGGGGAGCAGTCGCACGGCACCGTAACCTCCCGTGCTCGCAATCACGGCTTTCACCTGCGGATTGAGCCACATCCCCATCAGGTTCTCGGCCCGTCGCTCGTCCTCGGCGCGGGTGAAGCGCGGCAGGTGATCGATCTCTGGATCAAGCAGCACCGTGAAGCCGGCCCGCTCGAGCGCGCGTACGCCGCGCTGCAGCCACCCGAGCTTCGGGGCATAGGACGGGGAGACGACGCCGATCGTGTCGCCCTTCACGATGGCGGGAGGGCGGAGCAGCGGCCGGCGCTCGGACATGGCCCCATCCTACCCGCGCGGGACTAGATTTACAACCATGTCGTCGGCCCCCGATTCGACCTATTTCCGCAAGGGATTCGGGCTCAAGGCCGAGGTCCAGGGCGAGCTCGCCGCCGACTACGACGGGCGGATCGTCGACCTGCTCAAGTCGCGCGACTTCACGCTCGAGGTCGGCGACGTCACGGTCCGGCTGGCTCGCGAATTCGGCTTCTGCTACGGCGTGGAGCGCGCGGTCGAGTACGCCTACCAGGCGCGTCGCAAGTTTCCCGATCGGCGCATCTATCTCGTCGGCGAGATCATCCACAACCCGGTGGTGAACGGACGCCTGCGCGACATGGGCGTCGAGATTCTGTCGCGGCCCGATCCCACCGGCGCGTTCGACTTCGGCGCGATCGCGCCGGAGGACGTCGTCATTCTTCCCGCCTTCGGCGTCACGATCGACGACTTTACCGCGCTGCGCGACAAGGGCTGTGTGCTCGTCGACACGACCTGCGGTTCGGTGCTCAACGTCTGGAAGCGCGTCGAGAGCTACGCGCGCGACGGATTCACCGCGGTCATTCACGGCAAGTACTACCACGAGGAGACGCGGGCCACGGCGTCGCAAGTGCGCAAGCAGGGGAGCGGGCACTATCTGGTCGTCCGCAATCTCGACGAAGCGCGCGTCGTCTGCGATTTCATCGAGGGCAAGACGTCGGCCGCCGCGCTGCTCGCCACGTTCAGCCACGCCGTGTCGGACGGTTTCGATCCGGTGCGCGATCTCCGCCGCATCGGTGTCGCGAATCAGACGACGATGCTGGCGCGCGAGTCGCTCGCCATCGCCGACGAGATCGGCGCGGCGATCGAGCAGGCGCGCGGCGCCGAGGCGCGCGCCACCGAGTTTCGCAGCTTCGACACGATCTGCAGCGCCACTCAGGAGCGGCAGGACGCGGTGCGCGAGCTGCTCGACACGAGCGTCGATCTGATGGTCGTGATCGGCGGCTTCAACTCCAGCAACACGATCTCGCTCGCCGCGCTCTGCGCCGAGCGCGTGCCGACCTATCACATCGAGAGCGTGCAGGCGATCGATCCGGACGCACACTCGATTCACTTCCGGCCGGCGCGCGTGACGCACAGCGAAGCCGATGCGCTCGACTGGCTTCCGGCGGGACCGGTGCGGGTCGGCGTCACGGCGGGCGCGAGCACGCCGAACAACAAGATCGGCGAAGTGGTGGCGCGCATTCTCGCCACGCGAGGCCTCGAGGCGCCGGTCTAGCCCGGCCGCGCATGGACGATCGACGCTTCAGACACTACTTCGGCCTCGGCGACTCGCTGTCGATCGACCTCTATCCCGCGCTCGACGCCGGTGAGGTCGACGTCGCCGTGGCGCTCGAGCGCATCGCGTCAGCGGGACGCGTCGCCCCGCTCGGCGCGGCGTCGCTGTTGTATCAGAATGCTGAAGAGCGGTGGCCCGAGCACATCGGCGACGACCTGATGTCGCTCGTGCCGGGCATCGCATACACCAATCTCGCCGCCGACGGCGCGACGATCGGCGACGTGTTCGGCGAGCAGCTCGACGCGGTCGAGGCGAGCGACGAGCCCGCGCTGGTCACGCTCACCATCGGGAGCACCGACCTGTGGACCGCGGTGGGGAGCAAGCCGCGCCGCGCGCTCCTCGACCGAATCGCCCGCGACGTGATGGCCGCGTACGACTTCGTCGTCGAGTCGCTGCGCGAGCGACTGCCGGCGGCAACGATCGTGCTGACGACCGTCTGCGACCCGTCGGACCGATCGGGGCGCATCCCCGGCGTGCACGATGGCGCGCGGTTGCCGCTCGACATGCTCGATCTGGTGAACGACCATGTGCGCGGCTTCGCCCAGGGCGCGGCGAACGTCATCGTGGCCGATGCATATGCGCATTTTCTCGGTCACGGCGTGTCGGTGGCCGACGACGAGCAGTGGTACTGGAAACGGTCGCTCGTCGAGCTCAACGCGCGGGGGGCGAGCGAGCTGCGCGACGTTTGGCTGGCGGCCCTGCGGGCGGGCGGCGCGATCGACTGACGCTCGCTTCCCGTGCCGCCTCTCGTCGGCTTTACTCCGGATGAGAGATCGGCGAGACTAGATCAGCACCCAACGCGCCGATGCCGACCAATCTGATCCGTCCCGACGATCCAGCGCTGCACGACGAACCGGTCGTGGCGGTCGCCACGCTCGTCGGCGCGACCGGCAGCACGTCCAAGAAGCTTGGCGCCAAGATGATCGTCGGCGCCAGCGGTCGGCTCGTCGGCGGCGTGACGATCGGCGGCTGCGTCGACGCGCAGGTGATCGAGGCGGCCGACGCGCTCGTCGCCGGCGGCGAAGCGAAGCGCTTTCTCTCGATCTCGCTCGATGATGACGAAGCTTGGGAGATTGGGCTGACCTGCGGCGGCACCGTCGACGTGCTGCTCCAGCGCGTTCGTCCGCGCGATGCGCGCGATCCACTGGTCGCCGCGCACCGGCGTGCCGCGGCGCTCGTCGACGATGGCGAGGCCGCGGTGATCGTGACGCCGCTCGACGGCGGCGATCCGCGCACCGTCGTCGAGGCCGAGGCGCCGGCCCCGTCCGCAGGTGTGTTTCTCGACCGAGTTGCGCCGCCGACGACGCTCGTCATCGTTGGCGCCGGCCAGATCGCGATGTCGCTCACGGCCCTGGCGCGGGAGCTCGAGATGCGCACCATCGTCGTCGACGGGCGCGAGCGCTACGCGACGCGCGAGCGCTTTCCGTGCGCCGACGACATTCGCGTCGGCATGCCGTCGGAGGTCGTCGCCGAAATTCGCCACACGAAGCGAGTGGCCGTGGTGCTCGTCGCGCACGATTACAAGTACGATCTGCCGGTGCTGCGCGCGCTGCTGCGCTCTCCGGTCGGATACATCGGAATGTTGGGGAGCAAGAAACGAGGCAGCGCGGTGCGCGACATGCTCCGTGACGAAGGGTATTCCGGCGACGAGATCGCGCGCCTGCACTCGCCGATCGGCTTCGATCTCGGCGGACGAGGCAGCGCTGAAGTGGCGCTGGCGATCCTCTCCGAGATCGTGGCCGTCCAGTACGGCAAGCGCGCGTGAGCGGCGGGAGCTCCGCCTTTCGCGCCGCGGTGCTCGAGCATTTTCGCCGCCCGCGGAATCGCGGAGCGTTCGATGCGCCGAGTGGGCAGGCCGATGGGGCGAATCCGCTGTGCGGCGACCGCGTGCGCGTGCAGCTCGTCGTCGAGGGCAGCGTGGTGACCGACGCGCGCTTCACGGCCGATGCCTGCGCGATCTGCGTCGCTGCGGCGTCGGTGCTCACCGACCATGTGCGCGGACTGTCGCTCGGCGAGGCGGCGGCAGTCGACGCGACCTGGGTGTTCGGCGCGTTGGAAGGCGAGCCGCCGTCGGCGCGCCGGCGCTGTGCGCTGCTGCCGCTCGACACGTTCAAGCGCGCGCTGGTCGCTGTTGGCGCGAGCGGGCGATGATCGCCGGGTTGCTGCTCGCCGCCGGTGGTGCGCGGCGCTTCGGCTCGCAGAAGCTCCTCGCGCGTGTGAACGGCGAGCCGCTCGTGAGGCGTGCGGCCGCGACGCTCGCGGCGGCGACCGACACGCTGATCGTCGTCGTGGGGAGCGAGGCGGCTGCGGTGCGCGACGCGTTGGCTGGCGTCGACGCGCGCATCGTTCCGAACGACCAATGGACGCTGGGGCTGGCGGGCTCGGTGCGCGCCGGTATCGCCGCGCTCGATGCGCGTGCAACCGCCGTGCTGATTGCGCTTGGCGACCAACCGACGCTCGACCCGCGGGTGATGGAGACCGTGCTGCACCAATGGCGCTCGACGGGGCGCGCGATCGTGGCGCCTCGGTATCGCGGGGAGCAGGGGCATCCCGTGCTGTTCGCGCGTTCGGTGTTCGTTGAGCTCGCCGATCTTGCCGGCGACCATGGCGCCAAGGCGGTGATCGAGCGCACTCCGGCCCGCGTGGCATACGTCGACGTCGACGCGCCGATGCCGCGCGACGTCGACACGGTGGCCGATGCGGCGGCTCTCGATGGCGGCGCGCCGCATCGGCGGCAAGGTTGAACGATCGGCGCGCCGCTGCTCGCGCTCGATGGAATTCTTCCGTAGAATGAGTGCCGTTCTCCGTCGAATCCGTAGTCTGATCCAGACCAGGCACGTTCGGTCCCTCGGCGTGGCATCACTTCACCATTCGGAGATGTCGAATGCTTCGATCGCTGACTCGCGCCATGCTCGGCGGCGCGACGCTCGCGCTGGCCGTCGTTTCTCTTCGCGCTGACGCGCAGCGCGCCGCGACGATGGCGGGACGGTCTCCGGTCTACGCGCCGAACGGCGTCGCCGCGACGAGCCAGCCGCTCGCCACGTCGGCCGCGCTGCGCGTGCTGGAGAACGGGGGCAATGCGATCGACGCGGCCGTCACGGCCGCCGCGGTTCTGTCCGTGGTCGAGCCGATGATGACGGGCGTCGGCGGCGACATGTTCGCGATCGTCTGGAGCGCCAAGGAGAAGCACCTCGTCGCGCTCAATGCGAGCGGGCGCGCCGGATCGCTGATGACGCGCGAGGAGCTGGTGAAGCGGGGCCGCACGCGCATCCAGCGCGGCGCGGAATCGGTGACGGTGCCCGGCGCCCTCGCCGGGTGGAACATGCTCCTCCAGAAGTACGGCACGATCACGCTCGCCCAAGCGGTGCAGCCGGCGATTGGATACGCCGAGAATGGATTCCCGGTCACGCCGGTCATCTCCGGCGACTGGGCGCCTGAGGAGCGGCTGCTCGCGCGCGACGACGGCGGCCGTACGACTTTCCTCATCGACGGCCACACGCCGAAACCGGGGGAGTGGTTCCGCAACCCCGACTACGCGAACACGCTGCGCGAGATCGCCAAGGAAGGACCCGCCGCGCTCTATGGCGGCCCGCTGGGCCAGAAGATCGTCGCGCGGCTGCACGAGCTCGGCGGCTTCCTCACGATCGACGACCTGAAAAAGAACCAGCCGAATTGGGTCACGCCGATCTCGACGACGTTCAAGGGCTACCGGATCTGGGAGCTGCCGCCGAACAACCAGGGCATCGCCACGCTCGAGATGCTGCGCATCCTCGATCCGTTCGACTTGAAGTCGATGGGCCAGAACAGCGCGCCCTATCTGCACCATCTGATCGAGGCGAAAAAGCTCGCCTACGCCGATCTCGCGCGGTACGTCGGCGACGCCGACCATCTCGACATCACGCCGCAACAGATGCTATCCGACGCCTTCATCAACGAGCGGCGCAGTCATCTCGACGAGCATCACGCGGCGACGCGCGTCGAGCCCGGGCCGGAGCGGACGTCGAGCGAGACGATCTACCTCACCGTGGCTGACAAGGACGGCAACATGGTGTCGTTCATCAACAGTCTGTTCGACGAATTCGGATCGGGCGTCATCGTGCCCGGCACCGGCTTCGCGCTGCAGGACCGCGGGCTTGGCTTCACGATGGACCCGGGACTGCCCAACACCGTGGCGCCCGGGAAACGGCCCTTCCACACGCTCATCCCCGGGTTCGTGACGAAGCCCGGGCCCAACAGCGCGCCCGACGGCACGGGCGACGAGCCCTACATGAGCTTTGGCCTGATGGGCGGCGCGATGCAGGCGCAGGGGCATGCGCAATTCCTCATCAACATGCTCGTATTCGGGATGAATATTCAGCAGGCGATGGACGCCGGCCGCTTCCGCCACGAGAGCGGCACTCGCGTCATCGTCGAGCCCGTGATCGCCGACAGCGTGATCGCACAGCTGAAGGCGATGGGTCACGACGTGAGCATTGCGCGGGCATCCCAGTTCGGCGGCAGCCAGGCGATCATCAAACTGCCGCGCGGCTACGTCGCCGGCTCGGACCCGCGAAAGGACGGGCACGCCGCGGGATACTGAGCGAGCCGTACCTCGCGCGGGGGAACGGCTGGTGCAATGAGGATTGGGCATGTGGAGCATTCGTCATCGCCCAAATCGATCAATTCCTTCAGCGCCCAGAGCGCGGCCGGCCGTCACTGCGGCTGTGAAGGTCGCGACCGCGTTCGCGGTTGCGCTCGCCGCTGCGCCGGTCGCCCATGCGCAATCGCTGCGCGGGTCGCCGGCCAGCGTCGATCTCATGTATACGAGCGCGCGCGGCATCGACCTCGCGTTTCTCGCTACGCCGGCGTCGATCTATCAGGCCGCCATCGAGGGCGACCTCAAGCTGATCTCGATCACTGACGATCTCGATCTCGACGGCGCGACCTTTCCGTTCGTACTGCCGAACACGCTGCGCTTCGCCGACTCGCTCGCCGCGGCCTACCACGCCGGCTGCGGCGAGCGGATCGTCGTGACGAGCGGCGCCCGCCCGATCGACGAGCAGCCGCGGAACGCATCGCCGAAATCGGTGCACCCGACTGGCATGGCGGTCGACTTCCGGAAGCCGCGCAATCCGGTGTGCCTCGCGTGGCTGCGGAAAAATCTCGTGCAGCTCGAGGACGCCCACGTGATCGAGGCGACCGAGGAGCATCATCCGGCGCACTTCCACGTCGCGGTATTGCATCAACAGCCCGAGCCAGTGCGGGTCGCGACGAACCTCCGATCGGTCGACTCGACGGCCAGCCGTACCGGTTCGGCGTCGGGGGATCTCGCCGACGTTCATAACTACACCGTGCGGGCCGGCGACAATCTGTGGACGATCGCGCGCCGATACGGGACGACGTCGGACGCGCTCGAGAAGTTGAATCATCTGCTCAGCTCACGCATCCGGGTCGGGCAGGTGCTGTCGCTGCGATGAAGCGTGACCGAGCGGACGGTGGCGGCGCGGACTGCGTCACGGCATATTCCCCGCGCCGACCCACCTTCCTCTCGAGAACCGCACTCGCATGGAGCAGGCACTCGACGCACCGGCCGGGGCCAGTCCCGCAATCGAAGGGCACCGCGCCGCCGTCATCGCCAGCTTCCTCGGCTGGACGCTCGACGCATTCGATTTTTTCCTCGTCACCTTCGCGCTGACCGCGATCGGCAAGGAGTTCGGCGAGTCCGACGTCGCGATGGGCGCCACGATCGCGACCACGCTCGCCTTTCGCCCCGTCGGTGCGTTCATCTTCGGGCTGATGGCCGACCGCTACGGCCGGCGCATCCCGCTGATGATCGACCTCGTGTTCTATTCGGTGATCGAGGTCGCCACCGGCTTCACGCACAGCTACACGTCGTTCATCGTGCTGCGCGCGCTGTTCGGCATCGGCATGGGCGGCGAGTGGGGTGTCGGCGCGTCGCTGGCGATGGAGAAGGCGCCGTCGAACCGGCGCGGCATTCTCTCCGGCTTCCTTCAGGAAGGCTACGCGCTGGGCAATCTGCTCGCCGCCGCCTGCTATTTCTTCGTGTTTCCGCGCTGGGGCTGGCGTCCGATGTTCTTCATCGGCGGCCTGCCGGCGCTCCTCGCGCTCTACGTGCGGTCGCACGTGAAGGAGTCCGAGGTCTGGCAGCGGTCGCGTGAACGCGACTGGGGCGCCTACGGCCGCAGCATCGCCTCGAATTGGAAGCTCTTCATCTACCTCGTGATCCTGATGGCGATGATGAACTTCGTGTCGCACGGGACGCAGGACATGTATCCGACCTTCCTGCAGCGCGACTGGCACTTCCTGCCGCGCGACCGCGCCGTGGCCACGGCAATCGGCAACGTCGGCGCGATCATCGGCGGAATTCTCTTCGGCCACTTCTCGGATCGAATCGGTCGCCGGCGCTCGATCGTCATCGCGCTGCTGCTCGCCATCGTCACGATCCCGCTCTGGGCCTTTGCGCCGAGCGTGCCCCTGCTGCTCGTCGGCGCGTTCATCATGCAGTTCATGGTGCAGGGCGCGTGGGGCGTGATTCCGGCGCACATCAACGAGCTCGCCCCCAACTCGGTACGCGGCTTCTTCCCCGGCTTCGCCTATCAGTGCGGCGTGATGATCGCCGGCACGGTGACGACGATCGAGCCTCTGATCGCGCGACACACCAGCTACGCCAACGCCATGGCGATCACCGCCGTGTCAGTGTTCAGCTTGGGCGCTGTCGCGGCTTGGGTCGGGCATGAGCGGCGCGGGGTCGTGTTTCACGAGACCTGATCGGCTCGAGTGAACGGCCTCGGGCTGGCCCCAACGACGATGGGGGATCCGGATGAAGCGGATGCCGCGGTTTTTTCTGATCGCTCTACTCGGCTGTGAAAGGACGTCGTGGCGCGAGAGGCCCGAATGACTTTTGGAACAGCACACCGGCAAGCGTCCAGACCGGCGCGCCTCGACCGCGGCGCTCAGAACTTGACCGGTGTGCCGTTCCAAGAAAGTTCACCGCCCTTTCCCGCCACGACGCGCTCTCGTCGCCTGTGGACCGATCCGAATGATCCGCTGCATCCGCTGCATCCGGATCACCCTTCGTCGTTGGGGCCAGCTCGAGGCCGTTCACGTCGTCCTCACTCCGATCGCAGCGCTACCATGGGATCCACTCGGCTCGCCCGCCGCGCCGGCAGATAGCAGGCGAGCACCGCGATTCCCGTGAGCACCACCGTCACCAGGACGAACGTCACGATGTCGTTCGCGCCCACGCCATAGAGCTGGCTCTGAAGAAGCCGCGCCGCTCCGGCCGATGCGCCGAGACCGACGACGACCGCTATTCCAATCAGCCGCGCGCCCTCGCCGAGGACCATGCGTGCGACCTGCCGTGCATTCGCGCCGAGCGCCATCCGGATGCCGACTTCCTGCGTACGCTGCGACATCGTGTAGCTCATCACGCCGTATACGCCCGCCGCTGCGACTGCCAGCGCGACCGCGGCAAACAGCAGCACTAGCACCATCGTCGTCTTCGACGATCTCACCGCAGCGTCGAGATCCTGCTCCATCGAGCGGAAGCGCCAGACCGGCTGGTCGCGATCGACGCGCCAGATCGCGTCGCGCACCGACTTGGTGTACGTCAACGGATCGCCGCGCGTGCGCACGACGACGCTCGTGAACACCTGCGGCAATTGTGCGTACGGGATGTAGCCTTGCAACAGCGGCTGCTCGTTGAGGGTGAAGTGTCGCGCGTCGCCCACGACTCCAACAACGGTCAGCGGCCCGTCGATCGAGCCGACGTGAATCTGCTTCCCGATCGCTGACTCGTTTGGCCAGCTATGTTCGGCGAACGACCGGTTGACGACGATCACCGGCTGCGTACCAATGCGATCGGTAGTCGCCACGTCGCGGCCGGCGACGATCGGAATGTGCATCGTCGCGAAGTAGCCCGTCGTCACGCCGTTGAGTTGGAGCGCAACAGAATCGGTCCGGTTTCCGGCGCTACCTCCCAGGACCGTCGCCGGGTACGTCTCGCCGTTGCCGCTGAGCGGCGACGCGCGGACGAGGGCGGCCGACTCGACGCCGGGGAGCGAGCGGATCTCGGCGATGGTTCGGTCGAACATCGACCAGATCTTGGCCGGCGTGTCGTATTTGCTCGGTGCGAGGCGGAACTGTGCCGTGAGCAGGTGCGACCCGTCGAAGCCGGGGTCGACGTGCACGAGCGCAACGAGCGAGCGCACGAGCAGGCCGGCCGAGGCGAGCAACGCGAGCGACAGCGCGAGCTGCGCGACGACGAGCGTGCTTCGCGTCGCCGCATGGCGCAGGCCGCCGCCGACGCGCGTGCGCAACGCGGCACTGTAGTCGGTGCGCGACGTCTTCCATGCGGGCACGAGGCCAAACAGCAGCCCGCTCCCGATCGACGCGGCAAGCGCGAACAACAGCACGCGCGCGTCGAGATGGATCGACGACGGATCGTCGACCGGCAGTTGCGGGCCAAGGAGCGCGGTGAGCGCGGGCACGAGCGCCATGGCGAGCAGGATGCCCGCCGTTCCTCCCACCACCGCGAGCACGAGACTTTCAGTGAGGAGCTGCTGCGCGATGCGACCGCGGCCAGCGCCGAGCGCCGCGCGCACCGACAGCTCGCGCGACCGCATCGCGCCGCGCGCGAGCTGAAGGTTCGCCACGTTGGCGCAGGCGATGAGGAGCACGAGCCCAACCGCGCCGAGGATGAGCAGCAGCCTCGGGCGCACCGGGCCGAGCGTGTCGTCGGCGAGTGAATGGACGTCGGTTCCGGTGCCGGCGTTCGTCGACGGGTACATCGCGGCCAGGCGCTTCTCGATCGTCGCCAGATCGCGCCGCGCTGCGTCGAGCGTCACGCCCCGCGCGAGGCGGCCGACGACCCACACGCCGCGATTGCCGCGGTCGAGACCATGCGCGTTCGGGTAGTAGCCGATCGGTACCATCACGTCGACCGAGAAGCCGAGCGGTAGGTGAGTGTTCGGCGCCATGATCCCGATGACGGTGACCGGCGTGCCGTTGATCGTCAGCGTCCGGCCGACGAGCGACGAATCGCTCCCGAACCGCGTCCGCCATGCCTCGTCGGAGACGACGGCGACCGGCGCCGTCGTGGCGACGTCGGTTTCAGCATCCGTGAATGAGCGTCCTCTGGCGACGTTCACACCGACCGTGTGCAGCAGGCTCGCCGTGACGAACGCGCCGATCAGGCGGTCGGGAGTGTCGCGGCCGGTGATGTTCACGCTCTGCGCCCGCAACACGCCCATGTCGGCGAACGTGTGGTTGAGCTGGCGCCAGTCGACGTAGTCCGCGTACGAGACGCCGAGATTGCTCTGCGTCCCCTGCGTCCCCCAGATCATCGTCAAGCGGCCCGGATCGTCGAACGGGAGCGGGCGGATGAGCACCGCGTTCACCACCGAGAAGATCGCCGTGTTCGCACCGATGCCCAGCGCGAGCGTGATCGCGGCGACGACGGTGAACGCCGGCCGCCGGGCGAGGCTGCGCAGCGCGAAGCGGAGGTCGTTCGCGAGAATGTCCATGTTGTGTCTCGGGTAGGCGGACGATGGCGGGGCCTGCAACCGTTCGGCGGCGAATCGGGCGGCGGGCAGCCCGCCGTGCGCGGCGGCGAGCCATTGCGCGGGGAGCGTGCGTGCGAGGTCCAAGGCGAGCTGCGCGCACCGGCCGGCGACGGCAACTCGTCCTCGCGACCGAGCCGCATCCAGCCGGGCGCGCGCGAACTCGACGAGCTCGTCGCCGAACCGTCGGCGGAAGTCGCGCGGGTAGAGGGCGACGCCGGCGCGGTAGCAGCGCAGCGCGAGTGAATCGCCGCGGCTCATGTCGGCTCCGGATCGGGCAGGAGGTGGCTCGCCCGTGCTTGACGCACGACACGCGCGAGGCGCTCCACCTCCAGCTCGAGGGCGCGTCGTCCAAGCGGAGTGATGCGATAGTAACGCCGGCGTTCGTCATCGGACTCGGCGTGGCGCCGGCGGGCGGCATCGATCAGCCCCGCGGCGAGCATGCGCTGGATCGATCCGTAGAGCGTCCCCGGCCCCATACGGACCTGTCCGCCCGTCGTCTCCTCGACTTCGCGCGCGATCGCGTAGCCGTGCCGCTCGCCGGCGGCGAGGGCGAGCAGGACGTGCAGCACGACGGGCGACAACGGCAGAAAGTCGCGCGGATCCGGACGAGGCATGCCTGACTATATCCGTGACGGATATAGATCGGCAAGTACGCCGTGACGACACGGCGGGTCGGCGTGACGGCGCGGCGGCCTGCGATTCGATGGACAGGTTCGCGCACCATCCGTAGCTTCTTGACTCCACACCAGCCCTCTTCCGCTGCATCGTCTCGCGAGGGACGAGGAGTCCGCCATGCGTCTTGCTCCCGATCGGTCGCGCGTCGTCGCGGCAGCCCTCATTCTGATACTCGCCTCCGCTGTCGGCGCGCAGCAGCCGGCGCCCGCGAACGGGCCCACGAAGCAGCTCCAGCCTGCCGATCTCAAGGCGTGGAAGTCGATCCGCCAAACCGCGCTGTCCGACGACGGCAAGTGGTTCGCCTACGTCGTCGCGCCGAACGACGGCGCAGCCTCGCTCGTCGTGCGCAGCACAGCGCCGGACGGCAAAGAGACCACGTACCCGATCGGGCAGCTCCCGGGCGCCGCGGGTCGCGGTGGCGCGGAGGGCGCCGGCGCGAGCGCGTCGCTCGAGATCAGTGGCGACTCACGCTGGCTCGCCTACACCATCTATCCGCCTGCATCTCCGGCGTCGCCGAATGCGAACGGCCGCAGTGCACGCGGCGGTCGCGGCGGCGCTGGTCGTGGTGGTGCCCCGGCCGGGGCGGACAGCGCGCGCGGCGCCGCGCCCGCGCAGAACAAGCTCGGGCTCGTCGATCTCGGCACGGGCGCGAAGAGGGAGTTCGACGGCGTTCGGCGCTTCGCCTTCAACGGCGACCGCCCGACCTGGATCGCGATGCAAATCGCCGACGCACCGGCGGCCGCCGGCGCGGCGCGCGACCTCGGCAGCGATCTCGTGCTGTACAAGCTTTCGAGCGGTGAACTGGTGAACGTCGGCAACGTTGCCGACTTTGGCTTCGATCATTCCGGCGACTGGCTCGCCTATTCGATCGACGCGCACGATCAGATCGGCAACGGCGTACAACTGCGCAACATGCGCACCGACGTCGTCCGGGCGATCGATTCCGATCGCGCGCTGTATCGGCATCTCGCGTGGGCGGACAGTGTCGACGCGCTCGCCGTGCTTCGCGGGCGCCCCGACTCCGCGGCGCACGACACGGTCTATTCGGTACTCGGCTTCACCAATATTGCGGCTTCCACGCCGACCAGAACGATTCTCGATCCGTCGCAGTACACCGGTTTTCCGACGGGCATGACGGTCGCCGTCGATCGCGCGCCGCGCTTCACGGAAGATCTGTCGGCGCTGCTGTTCGGCATTCGCGCCGCGCCGTCGCCTGCCGAGCGCATGCTCGCCTCGCGTAGCGCCTCGATCGTGCAGGCCGGCGCGCCGGGAATGGGCGGCACGATCAATCAACCCCGAGTGAACGAAGCGCAGCAGGAGAATCCGTCGCTCGTCATCTGGAACGCCAAGGACTCCCGCCTCCAGTCGCAGCAGATCGTGCAGGAGGCGCAGGATCGAGCATACAACTATCTCACCGAGTATCGCATCGCCGAGCACAAAGTCGTTCGCCTGGCGGACGACGCGCTGCGCACGGTGAACGTCGTCGGCCACGACCACGCGGCGTACGGCGTCGACACGCGCGAGTACGACAACGCGGAGAGCTACAACGGCCGCAACTTCCAGGACGTGTACGGCGTCGACCTGACGACCGGCGCGCGGACGCTGCTGCTCAAGAAGCATCTCGCGTCGGCGATGGTGCCGTCGCCGAACGGTCAGAACATGCTCTACTGGGGCGACGACGCGCAGTGGTGGGTGCTCGACGTGGCGACGGGGGGCAAGCGCGAGCTGACGAAGGGTGTGCCGACGGTCTTCGCCGATACCTCCGACGATCACAACAACATCGTCACGCCGCCCGACCAGGCCCTCGGCTGGTCGAAGGACGGGAGCGCGGTGCTCCTGTCCGACGGGTTCGACGTGTGGACGGTGCCTGTGCGGGGCGGCGCGGCGACGAACCTGACGGTCGACGGAAAGCGCGACCAGATCCGCTATCAGCGTTTGTATGATTTTTCGGGCGAGCGGGCCGGCACAGGTGGACCCGGCGCTGGCGGCGGGCGTGGGGGACGGGGCGGTGCGCCAGGCGGCGTGGATCTCTCACAGCCGCTCTACTTCGCGACCTACGGCGAGTGGACGAAGAAGGCGGGCCTCTCGCGCGTCGATCCGTCGAAGCCGGGCGCGGTGCGTCTGATGTGGGACGACGCGAGCTTCTCGTTTGAGAAGGCGAAAGACGCCGACGTCTATCTCTACACTCGGCAGACGTCGCGCGACTTCCCGAACTATTTCGTGGCGAACACCGATCTGAAAGGCGGGCGTCAGATCACCGACGTCGATCCGCAGCAGAAGGAGTTCGCCTGGACGAGCGGCGTGCGGTTGATCAACTACACCAGCGCCAAGGGCGACAAGCTGCAGGGCGCGCTGTACCTGCCAGCCAACTATCAGCCGGGGAAGAAGTACCCGCTGCTGGTGACGATCTACGAGAAGCGCTCGAACCTCGCCAACACGTACGTCAACGTGAACGAGACGAGCACGCCGAACCGGAGCATCTACACGAGCCGCGGCTACGCGGTGCTCGATCCGGACATCGTGTATCGCGTGAACGATCCGGGAATGTCGGCGGTCTGGTGCGTGGTGCCGGCGGTCAAGGCGGCGATCGCGACGGGGATGATCGACTCGGCGAACGTCGGCCTGTGGGGCCACTCGTGGGGAGGCTACCAGACGGCGTTTCTCGTCACCCAGACGAACATCTTCAAGGCGGCGATCGCCGGCGCGCCGCTCACCGACATGGTGAGCATGTACGGCTCGATCTACTGGAACACGGGCGGGGCCGACCAGGCGATCTTCGAATCGAGTCAAGGCAGATTCAAGGGGAACTACGCCGACAACTACGACGCCTACATCCGCAATTCACCGAACTTTCATGCCAAGAATGTGAAGACGCCGCTCGTCATTCTCTCCGACGACAAGGATGGGGCGGTCGACTTCAACCAGGGGATCACCTACTTCAACACGCTGCGGCAGCTGGGCAAAGACGTGATCCTGCTCGAGTACGTCGGCGAGAACCACGGATTGGCGCGCCCGATCAATCAGAAGGACTACGCGATGCGGCAGAAGGACTGGTTCGACCACTACCTCAAGGGCGCGCCGGCGCCGGATTGGATGACGAAGGGCATTCCGCGGATCAAGATGGACGAGTACTGGAGCCAGCTGAAGGCGCAGCAGGCCGGCGCCCAGGGGGCGGCGATCGTCCCGTGACGGCCCCACGGCTCGAAGTCGTCGAGGAGCCGAAAGACCTCGGCTTCGGGACGATCGTCGGTGGCGCCAACGAGCGACGGCTGCTCAATCGCGACGGGACCTTCAACCCCCGTCGCGACGGCCTGCCGTTTCTCTCGTCACTCAGCCTCTATCACTATTTCCTCACGCTGACCTGGCCGCGCTTCTTTGCGGTCGTCATCGGCGCGTACGTCGCGGCGAACGGCGCGTTCGCGCTCGCCTATCTCGCCTGCGGCGCCGGCGCGCTCGTCGGCACGGTGCCGACGGCCATGGGCAACGAGTTCTGGCGCGCTTTCTTCTTCAGCGTCGAGACGCTGGCCACGATCGGCTACGGCAACGTCACGCCGAACGGGTTTCCCGCGCACATCGTGATGACGGCCGAGTCGCTGGCCGGCCTGCTCTTCTTCGCGATGGCGACGGGAATCCTGTTCGCGCGCTTCTCCCGGCCGACGGCGGCGCTCCGCTTCAGCGAACGCGCCGTCGTCACGCCCTACCGCAATGTGACGGCGTTCATGTTCCGCGTCGCCAATGCGCGCAGCAATCAGCTCGTCGAGCTCGAGGCCAAGATGCTGTTCAGCCGGATCGAAGGCTCGGCTCGCCGCTACGACGAGCTGCGCCTCGAGCGCTCGCGCGTCACCTTCTTTCCGCTCAGCTGGACCGTCGTGCATCCGATCGACGAAGCGAGCCCGCTCCACGGCGTCACACACGAGGAGCTCACCGCCAAAGACGCGGAGTTCATGATTCTCATCACCGGCATCGACGAGACCTTCTCGCAGACGGTGCACGCGCGCTCGTCGTACAAGCCGGACGAGATCGTCTACGGCCACAAGTTCGTGAGCGTCTATAATCCGGTCGATGCAGCGGGAATCGTCAGCATCGACGTGCGCCGGTTGAGTGACACCGAGCCCGCCGCTGGCGACATGACGCACACCGGGGCCTGGCAACACACCGGACACTTCGCCGGTTACGCACCGCCGCGTCGCTGAACGCCGCCGTTGCCGCGGCTGCTGTGTTTCGCAGCGCCGCGAGCCGAACTGCTACGACTCGTCGCTGGCGAGCTTGGCAGTACCTTCGTCGTCATTCGCGTCGGTGCTACGGCCGAGCTCGGCGTTCGGAGCGCGATCGGTCTCGGAGCGAGGCTCGCGAACTTTCGGTCCTTTTGCCATTACTTCCTTGCAGCAGGCCGCGAGGACCGCTTCGAGCGCCTCGATTCCGTCGTCCGTCGCTTCGAGAAAGAGATCTTTAACCACGGATTCCGCGCGTTCCAGCTGATTGATCAACATCTTGGCATGCACGCGCGTTGGCATCACGCCGCAGATCTTCGCGGTGGCGCGATTGCCAATTGGCTTTCGGAGAACGATCACCGCCCCCCGTTTACCGGGCTGCGTGAAGTAGTCCGAGCTCTGTGCCCGCTTCTTGCTTGTTGCCTTCCCTTTGCGTGCCTGTCGGGCCATGGTGCTCCGATCTCGACGCGGTTGCCGCATAAAGAATACACTCGCTCGCTGGCCCGTGCGCCAGCTTGATTGTATCATGTTAGACGCACGACTCGTCGAATGAGCACGTCGTGCTCTGGGCGGAGATATCCGCGGAGGTTGGTGTGAAAAAGCTACTGTTGTTCGCTGGCGCTGCACTGGTCATGGTCGGTTGTTCCGAGGCGCCCACGGCGCCCGCCGCGGCGAAACGCGCCCCGTCCGTCCGGCCGAGCAACGACATCACGTGCCGCAGCGGCTACGTGATCGCCTACGATGAAAACGGCAATCCGTACTGCGCGCCAGATCCCAATCAGCAGGTCGTTGCCGGCGGAGCCACCGCGACGCCCACTGGGCAGACGGCGGCTCGTCCGACGCCCTGACGACACGGTAGTTTCGAGAGCGGCGCCTCACGCGCCGCTCTTCTTTTCTCGCGCTGCTCCGGCGATGTCGCCCAGCCGGCGCGTTAGTCGTTCAGCCAGCGGTCGATCGCCCGCGGCCTGCGCCAGGTCGCGGGCCCGCGTGTAGCACCGCGCTGCCGTGTCCCGATCCGGTCGACGCTCGCTGATCTCGCCCATGATCTCCAGGCATTCCGCCTGCCGCACGAGATTGCCGGCGCTCGTGAAATGGCCGAGCGCCTCGGTGAGCAGTCCCTCGGCGGATTCGAGATTCCCTTCCGCCACGTACGCCGCCGCCTGATTCTGTACGGTGGTGAGGAGCACGTCGAGCACGCCGAGGCGCCGCGCGAGGGCGATCGCTTCCTTGCCGATCTCGATCGAGCGCGCCGGATCGTTGCGGTCGAGCGCCGCTTTCGCTGCGTTGGTCAGCGCGATCGCGAGCCCAATCTCGTAGCCGGCCTGGCGGAACGATGCGATCGATTCGCTGAAATAGCGGTCGGACGTCTCGAAGTCTCCGCGTTCCGCCGCCCCGCGTCCGAGATTCTGCAGCGTGATGCCTCGCACGCGAGGCGACGTTGCATACTCGATTGCACGGCCGGCCAGCACGTCCGCCTCCTCGAAAAAGCCCTGCACCTGGAGCGCGCCGACTTCGATGTTCATCGCTTCGGCGGCGAGGTCACGGTCTCCGATCTCGAGCGCCAACCGTACCGCTTCGCGCGCTTCATCGCGCGACGCGGGCCATTCGGCCAAGGTCCGCAGCGCGCGCGCGATGTACAGCTTCGCGAGCGCCTGGTCGCCAGGCGTGGTTGCCGCGGCCAATCCTTCACGAAACGCTTCGAGCGCGCGCGCGGTGATCCCGGTCCGCTCCAAGCGCAGCCCGTGATCGAGGTGTGCGCGGGCTGAACCGACCGGCCGATCGGCGGAGTCGGTGTTGTCGGGCGATGTAATTATCGGGCTCTCGTACGAGGACTGGAGAAACATGGCGGCGCCATTCAACCACTGGAAGCGTGAACGGGCCGCCGCGTTCGACCGTTCTGCCGTCGCGCTTGCTAGAGAGTGCACTTGCGGACAGCTTTCGGCTGCCGACCGGCCGCTCACACCGCACGCTCCGATCGCACGCTCCCCGCGCTGGAGACTCACCGCCCATGGACGACAAACAGCTCGCAAAGCTGGTTCGCAAGACTGTGGAGAAGGCGTCGCGCCCCAAAGGAGCGCAGCGCCGAACCTACGACGCCACCCTCGACGTCACGCGACGGCCCGAGAACGACAAGGATACGGAGGCGGCCGAGCTGTTCGAGATCATGAAGAAGCGCGAGTTCTGATGGCCGACATGACCGACAAGATCGCGAAGTCCGACGACGAGTGGGCCAAGGAGCTCACCCCCGAACAGTTCCGAATCACCCGCCAGAAGGGCACCGAACGGGCCTTCACCGGCAAGTACTGGGACGCCAAGAAGGACGGCGTGTACAAGTGCGTGTGCTGCGGCGAGCCGCTGTTCGACGCGAACACGAAGTTCGATTCCGGTACGGGCTGGCCGAGCTTCTTCGCTCCGCTGCGAGCCGATGCCGTGGAAACCGACGTCGACACGAGCCACCACATGCGTCGGACCGAGGTTCACTGCGCCAAGTGCGGCTGCCACCTCGGCCACCTGTTCGACGATGGGCCAGAGCCGACAGGGCTGCGCTACTGCCTCAACAGCGCCTCGCTGCAGCTCGACGAGAAAAAGAAGTAGCGGGGATCGACGTCCTCCGAGCCCGCCGTCGCCGCCCGCGGCCCTCGCCGGCCGCCCTTGGCGTGCCTAATTGTCAGAAAACAGTTTCCATACAGCCTCCCCGGGTCGTCTACCTGTTGAATCCGTGGGCGTGACCCCATACTAGACTGAAGTAGTTGGAGAGGGCGTCGGGCCTTCGGCGCTCGCGGTCGCGACCGTGGCCTGGCCGCCCGAAGCGAACAGGCCAACGGGTTGCCATCCAGTCCTCCCCCACCTGGGAGATCGTTCGTGTCGACTGACCGCCGGACATTCCTCAAGGTTTCCGCCGCCGTGGCCGGGGCGGGTGCCTTTGGCGCGACCGGACTTGGCGCCGCGCCAAAGCTGGCGTTCGGCAGCGTTATCCCGGACGATGAGCGTCGGGCACCTATCGAACGCGCCGGCACGCCGCTCGACATTCTGATCCTCGGCGGCACCGGCTTCACCGGTCCCGAGCAGGTCGAATATGCAATTGCCCGCGGCCACAGAGTCACGCTCATCAACCGGAATCAGACGCGACCGAACTTCTTCAAGGGACGTGTCGAGCAGCTGATCGGCGATTTGAACGGCGACATGAGCGCCCTCAAGGGCCGAAAGTTCGACGTCGTGATCGACAATCCGACCACCTTGCCGGCCTGGGTGCGGAACGTCGCGCAGTACATGCAGGGGAACACGAAGCATTACATCTTCATCTCGACGCTGTCGGTCTACCCGGACAACAGCGTGCCGGGCAAGGACGAGAGCGACGCGCGCACGCCGCTTCCCGCCGGCCTGGATCCATTCACGGTGCCGGTCGCGAAGGCGCGCTCGTACTACGGCGCCCTCAAGACGGTGTCGGAAGACGAAGTGCAGCGCCTCTATCCCGGGATGAACACGATCATTCGCCCGGGATTGATCGTCGGTCCGCTCGATCCGACCGACCGGTTCACCTATTGGCCCTATCGCATCGACAAGGGCGGCGAGGTGCTGGCGCCCGGGAACCCGACCGATCCCGTTCAGTTCATCGACTCGCGCGACCTGGCCGAGTGGACGGTTCGCAACGCGGAGAACCACACGCTCGGCACGTACAACGCGATGGGTCCGAGCGCGCGGCTTTCGATCGCGGAGATGCTGTACGGCATCAAAGCCGTCACGACCGCCGGCGCGCAGTTCACCTGGGTGCCGGCGGAGCTTCTCAGCGAGGAGAAAGTTCGTCCGTGGCGGCACATGACCGTGTGGATGCCGCCGACCGGACGCAACGTCGGCTTTCACGAGCGCAGCAACGCCAAGGCGATCGCCGCCGGGCTCACCTTTCGCCCCCTCGCCGTCACGGCCAAAGAGACGCTCGACTGGAACAAGACGCGCCCGGCTGCCGAGCTGGCGAACCTCGCCGTCGGCGGGACGAACGGTCTCGATCCGGCGATCGAAGCCAAGGTGCTAGCCGATTGGAAAGCGAAGCAGACCGGCGCCGGCGCGTCGAACCCCGGCGGCCCGCATCAGCCCATCAACGAACTCTTATGAGCACAACGACAATGCCCAGCCGCCCGGTGATCGGGCGCCCGCAGGCCGACGAACACTCGCCGTATTACGGCAAGTACATCGCACTCGTCCCCGACGGGGATCTGGCGTCGATCCTGCGCGCGCAGATCGGCCGCACCCTCGATCTGCTGGCGAGCGTGCCGGCCGACCGCGCGGACTACGCCTACGCGCCCGGCAAGTGGACCGTGAAGGAAGTAGTCGGCCACCTGTCCGACGTCGAGCGCGTAATGGGCTACCGCGCACTCACCTTCGCGCGGGGCGACGCGACGCCGCTTCCGGGATTCGACGAGAACGCGTGGGTGCCGGCCGGCAGCTTCGGGCGTCGCACGCTGGCCGATCTCGCCGAAGAGTTTCGTGCGGTCCGCGCCGCGACGGTGCAACTCGTGTCGCATCTCGAACCGGACGCGTTCGCGCGCCGCGGCGCGGCGAACAACACGCCGGTGAGCGTGCGCGCGCTCTTCTACATCATCGCGGGCCACGAGGTGCACCACGCGGAGTTGCTTCGCGAGCGGTACTTGAAGTAGGCGCGACCCGGGCGGCGCATGATGCTCGCGTCGCCGGCCGCCAAGGGGGTATGGGCAGATGATGCGCTTATGGCTCAACACGTACGCTCGAAGATCCGCGGCTGCCGTCGCGGCATTCAGCGCCGTGAGCGTGATCGTGCACACCGGGATC
>DATNAT010000185.1:0-8028 GCA_035572355.1 Gemmatimonadaceae bacterium | reverse complement strand
ACCAGAAGGTGTAGGTGTTGGTGAGGCTGAACGAGAAGTCGAAGACGCGAAGCCGCCCCGTCTGTCCGGCCAGATGCAGCGCGTCGGACGGCGAGACGGGAATCTGCACGAGCAACGCGATCACGACGGCGACGAGCGCGCCGATGATCAGGAACATCTGCTTGACGTCGACCCAGGTGACCGCCTGTACACCGCCGATCATCGTGTACAACACCGCCGGCACACCGATCAACGCCACACACCAGCCGATGTTCCAGCCGAAGATCGCCGAGAAGACAATGGCCGGCGCGGCGATGATCGTGCCGCACGACATGCCGCGCGACACGAGAAAGAGGAACGCGGTGAGCGAACGCGTCTTGGCGTCGAACCGCCGCTCGAGGAACTCATACGCCGTGTAGACCTTGGCTCGGCGTAGATAGGGCACGATCGTGACGCCCAAGATCACCATCGCCAGCGGCAGCCCGAAGTAGAACTGGATGAACCGCATCCCGTCCGTTGCACCCTGCCCCGTGGTGCCGATCATCGTCACCGCGGAGAGCTGCGTCGCCATCACCGACAGCCCGACCGCCCACCAGGGCAGGCTTCGGTTGGCGAGGAAGTAGCCCTCGATCTTGTTCGTTCCCCGCGCCCGACGCACGCCGTCGATCACCACGTACGCGATCCACACGATGACGATCGCCCAGTTCAGTGGATGCATGTGGGGGGAACTGTTGGATGTTGGACGTTGGACGTGGATCGTGGATCGTGGATCGAAGATCGTGGATCGTGGATCGAAGACGACCCGCCTATTAGCCGTTCCTGCGCGCACCACCATCACGGCAACCAACAATTCCCGGATCCGCTACGCTACCCTCGATCCCTGGTCAATTAGTCCGTGCTGTTTTCGGCTACATCCGTCACATCTGTAGTTCAAACTCTGTGGAGCATCCCGAGCGGCCGTGAGGGCCCGAGCGGCCGTCAGGGAGAGAAGTGCTTCTGCAGCCACCAGAGGAGGAGCAGCGTCACGACCTGCACCGTCATGACGCGCACCAGCGTGCGTCGAAAGTGAGCGCCGGCGGCCTGACGCGATTCGGGTGCTTCGTCGACCTCGTCGGTCATGATTCGGTCATGGACGGACCGCGCCCGAGGGCGGCACCGGCGGACGATGCGCCGCGGCCGGGGTCGCCGAGAGCAGGTTGATGAACAGCCGCGCCGCACCGGAATTGCCCGCCGGCAGCTGGCGGAAGAACGACATCGTCGTGTACACGTATGTGCCCTTGCCGAGCGGCGCGACGAGCACCGCTGCATCGTTCGGCGGCTCGCCCGGATCGTTCATCGAGAACACCGGGCGGTAGGCTTTGTCGAAGGTCCGCGGCATGTAGAGCGCGCGCTCCTGCACCCAATTCGCAAAGTCGGATTCACCGATCCTGTTCGGTGTCGCGAGCAGCGGCGAGCCGGGGTCGACCACGCGCACGGGCGCGGTTTCGTCGGTCACGCGATCGGCCGGATTGGCGAAGGTCACCGGATACGGGAGCACGCCGAGACGCTCGATCGCCGCCTGGCTGTACTGCACGACGAGCGTGCCGCCGTCGCGTGTGAAGCGCATCAGCGCGCCGTTGTTCCGGACGAGCTCCGGATTGGACTCGTAGGCGCGCGTGCCGAGGACGATCGTCGTGAACGCCGCGAGGTTGGTCTGCGCCAGGCGTGCCGGATCGAGCTCGGTGACGTCGAGGCCGAGCTCCTGGAGCATCGGGAGCACGTTGTCGCCAACCCCGCGAACGTAGCCGATCTTGAGCTTGGCGTACGTCGCGGGAACGGCTTCGATGCGCACCGTCGACGGACGATAGTAGCGGAGCGGGCGAATGTGCTCGTACTCGATCGGGACGTAGCCTTCGGCGAATCGTTGACCTTGGCTCGTCGCGACGGCCGTGATCGAGTCGCGGCCCGCCTTCATCGTGCCGTGCACGCGGAAATAGAGATCGGCGTCGCCGAACGGCGAGAGGGTGACGCGGCGGGTCGCCGTGTCGGCGGCGAGTCCGTGCGGCAGCGAGAGGGAGACATCGACGTCGCGCGGCGTGGTGGCCGCCGACCGGACGTGCACGACCATGGTCCGGTCGAACGGACGATTCGCCAGCGCGTACTCGACTTCGTGCTGTAATAGAACTGTGATCGCCGGGACGGTCGCGAGCGGGCGATCGACCTCGCCGCGCGCGCGATCGGCGAAGCGGCGGATGATCGGGCCGGCAGCGACGGTCACGCTCGTCCCGTCGATCGTCAGCACGACACGCACATCCGACTCGCCGAGCCGGTCCTCGCCCCGAATGAGCGAAGGATCCACCCCGCCCGCAACGCTGATGTTGAACATGTCGCCAACAAGCGGCCGCGTGAGCCACCAGGATTGCGTTGGCTCGGGAAAGGCCTTGTACGACAGTCCGACGCGAGCCGCGCTGTCCGGCTCGATAGTGCGCATGGGGCTCGACACTACGGCCTGCGCGCCCCCAGACGCGACAAAATCAAGGCGGACGGGCGCCGTTCCTTCGTTATGCACGGCGACGGTGACCGTCATCGTATCCGACTCGGCGACGACTTCGCGCGGCGCTGTCGCCTCGATCAGCACACCACTCGCGTCGAGCAGCGCATTCGACGCCCGGCGCAGCGTCGTCTCGAGCGATGCCACGAGATCTCCCATCGCGCCGCGACAGGCGGGCATCACACCGGTGGGCTCGAGCAGCGAACAAGCGACGCCGGCACGCGCTCGCGTTGCCAGCCGCACGTACGCCGCCAATGGCGCCACCATCCGCGCCGGGTGCGCGAGATCGCGCGCCGCGTCCACCACACGCTCGGCACCCGCCAACGAGTCGAGCGCGCTCCGCACCGAATCGGCGACATTCACGTTCTTGAATCGCGCCCAGCTCGTGTCGATCCCGTCGAACAGCGTGCGCTCCTGTCCGCCAACAGTCGACACCTTCGAGACCTCGAGCTTCACGCCGTCCATCGCCGGACCGAGCTGCGGCACGCTTCCCTGCCCCTGCGACCGGTGCTGCGACCGGCTCACCGACGCGATCTCGGCGTAGCTTTCGCCGAGCAGCGGATCGTACTCGCCGGTGTTGAACGCGTACGACGTCGGTCCACCGCGGAAGCCGCGCGCGCGGTAGAACTTCATCGCCTGCCAGGGAGGAAGTCCGCCGAGCTTGGACGGTGGAAAGCGCACGGTGTCCGCCGCCGCGTCGAACACCTCGCGCGCCACCACGCCCGCGTACTGATGCTGCCCATGTCCGTCGCTCGGCGTGCCGCTCCAGATCGAGATGATGACGTGCGGGCGATAGGCGCGCACGATCGCCACCATGTCTTCGAGAATCGAGTCCTGGGGCCAGAGACGCTCGGTTTCAGCGAGCGTCTTCGTGAAGCCGAAGTCGTACGCGCGCGTGAAGAATTGCCGACCGCCGTCGATGCGGCGCGCCGCGAGCAGCTCCTCGGTGCGGATCATTCCGAGCTCGGGGCCGAGCTCGTCGCCGATCAGATTCTGGCCGCCGTCGCCGCGCGTGAGCGAGAGATACGCCGTCTCGACGTGGCGCCCTTTGGCCAGCCAGGCGATGAGGCGCGTGTCCTCGTCGTCCGGATGCGCGCCGATCACGAGCACGCGCGCCGTAGTGCCGAGTCCTTCGACGAGCTCGCCCAACGCAGCCGCGCCTGGAGTCCGTGTGGCTTGAGACTCCAGGCGCGGGGCAGGCGCGAGCTGCAGCCCAATCAGACCGCAGAATACGATTGCTCGCTTCGTCACTCGTGTTCCTCTCGAGGTTCGGCGGGTGGTGCGGCTCAGCGAGCCGCTCCCGCCCTGCGCTTGGACGCGGGCGCGTAGGTCAGAGTCTCGCGAACGATGCGCGCCTGCTCCGTGTCGTGCGTCGCCTTGTAGCCTTCGGCCGGACTCGATCGCTCGGGCCGGCCGATGTAGCGCAGCGTGGTCATCGTGCCGATCGACGCGCGCAGCCGCGGGTGAATGTAGGTCCAGGCTCCCATGTTCTTCGGCTCTTCCTGCGCCCACGCCACTTCTTCGACATTGGGGTACAGGTCGACGAGCTCGCCGATCGTGCGCGGCCACGGCGCGAGCTCCTCAATCCGAATGAGCGCCACGTTCGCCGGCCGCTCGCCCGCGGCGAGCAGATCGTAATAGATCTTGCCCGTGCAGAAGACCAACCGCTGCACCTGCTCGCGCCGTTCGACGGCGGCCGGATCGTCGATCACCGGCTTGAACGCGCCCGTCGCGAGCTCGTCGAGCGTCGACGTCGCTGCGGGCAGGCGGAGGAGCGACTTGGGCTGCATCAGCACGAGCGGACGCATCGGACGCCGCGCCGCTTGTCGCCGCAGCACGTGAAAGTACTGCGCCGGCGTCGACGGATAGGCAACGACGATGTTGTCTTCGGCGGCGAGCTGGAGGTAGCGCTCGAGGCGGGCGCTCGAGTGTTCCGGTCCCTGCCCCTCGTAGCCATGCGGCAGGAGCAGCACGATCCCCGATTCCTGGCGCCACTTGGCGCGGCCGGCTGACACGAACTGGTCGACGACCGGTTGCGCGACGTTGGCGAAGTCGCCGTACTGCGCTTCCCAGAGCACGAGCTCGTGCTCGGCAGCGACGCTGAACCCGTACTCGAAGCCGAGGACCGCGGTCTCCGACAGCGGGCTATTGTAGATCTCGAATGCCCCGCTCGCCTGCGGCAGCCGGGAAAGCGGCGTATAGATCTCGCCGGTGTTGACGTCGTGCAGCACGGCCTGGCGGTGCGAGAAGGTCCCGCGCTCGGCGTCCTGCCCGGTGAGGCGGATGCTCGTGCCGTCGGTGAGCAGCGACGCGAAGGCGAGCGCCTCGGCGTGGCCCCAGTCGATGGCGCCCGCATTGATCGCGTCGCGGCGGCGCGGCAGCGTGCGCTGGATCGTCGGGTGCAGCTTGAACGTCGACGGCCAGCTGAGGAGCTGCTCGTTGAGCGCGACCAGCCGCTCGGCGCGGACCGCCGTCTCCGGCGGCTGAGCGGGCGGCGCGGGCGGCACTCGGCGCTCGGCTGTGTCGTCCGCCGCGCCCTCCTTCTTCATCTCCTGGTAGAGCGCTTGCAGTTTTTGGGTGAGCGCCTGGTCGAGCGCCTTCACCTCGTCTTCGGTGGCGACGCGCTCGCGCACGAGGCGCGCGCCGTACACCTCGCGCGGCGTCGGATGCTCGGCGATCGCTTTGTACATCGTCGGCTGGGTGAACGCCGGCTGGTCGGCCTCGTTGTGGCCGTGCCGCCGGTAGCCGACGACGTCGATGAGAAAATCCTTATTGAAGCGCTGGCGATAGGCGATGCCGAGCCGCACCGCCTGGATGCAGGCGTCGGCGTCGTCGGCGTTGACGTGCACGATCGGGATGTCGAACCCCTTCGCCAGGTCGCTCGCGTAGTGCGTCGACCGCGCGTCCACCGGATCGGTCGTGAAACCGATCTGGTTGTTGGCGATGATGTGCAGCGTGCCGCCAACCCGGTAGCCGGCGAGGAGCGACATGTTGAGGGTTTCCGACACGACGCCCTCGCCCGGGAACGACGCGTCGCCGTGCACGACGAGCGGCAGCACGCTCGCTTCGTCGCGCGCGTTCGGCGCCGCACCGGCGATGCGCTGGCGCGCGCGCGCCACGCCGGCGACGACCGGGTTCACGACCTCGAGATGGCTCGGGTTCGGTACCAGCTCGAGCGCGACGACCCCGACGCCGGTGACGTCGCGTTCGCCGCGATAGCCTTTGTGATACTTCACGTCGCCGGTGTCACTCTCGGCGTTCGTGGCCGGATGGTGTCCCTCGAACTCCTCGAGCAGCGCGCGATACGACTTGCCCATGACGTGGGTGAGCACGTTGAGCCGGCCGCGATGCGCCATGCCGATCACGACGTGCTTGGCGCCGGCGCGCGCCCCGCGGTCGATCGCTTCGTCGAGCATGGGCACGAGCGCGTCGACGCCCTCGATCGAGAAGCGCTTCACGCTGACGTATGCCAATCCGAGAAACCGCTCGAGCCCATCGACTGCGGTCAGCCGCTCGAGCAGCGCCTTGCGCTCCGACGCCGCTAGCGTTGCGGTCGCGCTACCGGACTCGATCGTCGAGCGGAACCATTCGCGCTCGCTCTCGTCCCCGAGGTGCTCGAACTCGTAGCCGAGCGCGCCACAATAGAGGTCGCGCGTGCGCTGCACGACGTCGGCGGCCGATCCGCCATCGCGGCCCAGCGCCGCGGCCGGCAGTCGCTCGAGATCGGCGGTGGTCACGCCGTGGAATTCGGCCTTGAGCTCCGCCGCGCCTGGAGGCGGAGTGCCGAGCGGATCGAGCTGGACGGCGAGGTGGCCATACCGCTGGATCGCCCCGACCAGATCGGCGGCCGCGGCGGCTTTGCGAAGCATCGAGGCATCGACGGCACCCGGCCCGGTTGACGCCGCCGGCGAACCCGGGAGCTGCTCGGCAAAACGGAAGAACTGCCGCCAGGACTCATCCACCGACGTCGGATCGCGGCGGTACGCGTCGTACTGTTCGGCGACGTACCCGTCGTTGAAGGCGCTCGCGATGGGAAGGGAGGACATAACGAGAAATCTAACGCGGCTCGGAGAGGCCGAGGAACCTTGCGGCACGGGCGAGCGCCCTACTGGCGGTCCTCGTCTGCCGGCAGCACGAGCGTGAACGCCGAGCCCTTGCCGAGCTCCGATTCGACGTCGATGTGACCGCCGAGCAGCTCGGCCAGCCCACGCGAGATGTAGAGACCGAGGCCAGTGCCGCCGTGTCGCCGCGTGAGGCCCGTGTCGAGCTGTGCGAACGGTTGGAACAACCGCTCGATGTCGGCCTTGTTAATGCCGATGCCGCTGTCGCGCACCGTGTAGCAGACGTCGCCGGCGTGCTGCGAGAGCTCGAGCCGGATCGAGCCGGCGTCGGTGAATTTGACGGCGTTGCCGGCGAGGGCGACGAGAATCTGTCGGATCTTGTCGGTGTCGCTCGTCATGCGGATCGGCGCGTCGGGCACGACGTACTCGAAGGTCAATCGCTTCTGCCGCGCGAGCGGCTCGATGAGCGCGGCGGTGGCGCGCAGCAGGTCGGCGGCGAGGAAGTCAGTGGGGCGAATCGTTTCGCGGCCTTCGTCGAGGTTCGAGAACGCGAGGAGCTCTTCGATCACCGACGCCAGGTGTTGGGTGACGGACCGCATGCGGTCCAGCACGTCGAGCTGGTTCTCCGAGAGCGGGCCGATCACCTGATCGACGAGCAGCTCCTCATAGCCGGCGAGCGCGGTGAGCGGCGTCCGCAGCTCGTGCGAGACGGTGGCGAGAAAGCGACTCTTCGCGCGGTCGGCGGCCTGCGCCTGATCGAGCAACTCGGCTTTCCAGAGCGCGAGCGCGGCGTGATCGGCAACGGCGCGAAGCCGGCGCGCTTCGCGTTCGGAAAACTCCGGCGCGCCGACGTCGCGCGTCACGGCGAGGACGCCGAGGATGACGTCGTGCGCGATGAGCGGGGCAAGGAGCATCGGTCCGACCTGGACCTCGGGGGCGACGCGCATCAGCGGCCGTGTCGAGCCGCTGAAATCGGCGACGGCAACGACGTCGCGCGTGCGCAGCACTTCGCGGGCGAGCGATCCGCGCAGCGAGAAGCGCCGCCCACGCGCGTGGGCGAGACCGCCGATCGCAGCGACGACCTCGCCTTCGTTCGTCACGGCCTTGAGCACACCGGCGCCGCTTCCCGCCGCCTGCTCGGCGCCGGCGTTGCAGAGGATCTCGAGGAGAAGCGAGGTGTCCGTCTCGCCGGCCATCTGGCGGGCGAGGCGTCGAAGCGGCTCACCGTCGTCGCTGACGACGGGAGGGGCAACGGCGAGGAGCACGCGCCCGTCGGCGTCGCGGCAGAGCGAAATGTCGACGCGACGGTCGGGCGCATCGCCGAGCAGCACGTGGCGCGGCTGTCCGTCGGCGCCGGTGGAGGTCAGCGCGTCGAGCAGCGGCGCGGCGGGGACGAACAGCGCGTCGTCCCCGCCGACGGTCAGCGGAGGTGCGCGGCGGGCGTCGGCGCCGGCCACT
>DATNAT010000184.1:0-11319 GCA_035572355.1 Gemmatimonadaceae bacterium | reverse complement strand
CCCGTGCCGAGTCGGTAGGTGCGCGAGTAGTCCTCGAACGGGATGCCGCCAATGCCTTCGGAGCCGGCCAGCATTCCAACGACGAGGAACAGCAGCGCCAAGGGAACGCCGAGCCGCGCGGAAGCGCGGCTCGACATCACGCTGATCGTCAGCAGCGCACCGACTCCCGCGAATATGAGTCCGGTGGCAAAGGGCTCCGCTGTCAGCACGTCGGCATCAGAGACCTCCAGCGTGTCGGCAGGAAGCGGCGCCGCGGCAATTGCCGCGGCGCCGCCGGTTTCATCATCTACAATCTACATCTACAATCTACCAACTCACCCTGCGGGCGCGCGGTCAGTCGCCGAGGCTTGCGTGCTCAGGGTCCAGCTGGCCCGTGTAGTACTGCATCGCCGCCTGTTGCAGCACGAGATTGTTCTTCGCCGTCGCCGCGGCACTCGCCGCCTGAACGTACTGCGCCCGTGCCTGCGTGACCTCGACGAGCGTCGCCGCGCCCGCCTGATATCGTGCTTGGGTCATCGACACGGCCTGCGTGGCCGCGTCGAGCTGCGCCTGTGCCGCGGTCAGTTGATCCTTGGCTGACTGTTGGCCCAGATAGGCGCGTCGCACCTCGAGGGCGATCGTCTGCTTCTCGTTGTCCAGGGCGAGCTTCTCGTTGTCGGCATCGATCTGCGCCCGCTGTTCGGCGATGCTCGCCGCCCCACGATCGAAGATCGGGATCGAGATACCGAGACCGATCGAACCGCCTCGACGCTGGTTGAGCTGGTCGGCGATGCCTAGGTCGGCCGCGCTGCTGTAGGCACTGCTGTAGCTGCCGGTGACCGAGATGGATGGAAGCTTGCTCGCCGCCGCGGCTTTGACCGACTGCTGCGACGCGTCGACCCGTGCGGCCTCCGCGCCGAGGTCGGCTCGACTGGCATACGCCGTGGCCATCAGACTGTCGAGGCTGTACGTGCGGCTCGTATCCGTCACCGCCACTTTCGGCGCAACGAAATCATAGGTGCCCGCCGGATCGAGCTGCAGCGCTTGGATCAGGTCGACTTTCGCCAATTCCACATTCGTGTTGGCCTGCGTCACGGCGAGTTGCGCGCTGGCCACCGTTGCCTGCTGCTGGTAGAGATCCGACACCGGCCGCGTACCTGCATCGACGAGCTGCTTGATCAGCTTCTCCTGCGCCTGCTGCGCGGTCAGGTTCTCCTGCTGCACGCGAAGCTGTTCCTGTTGGTTGGCCAGCGTGACGTAGTCTGACGCGACGGTGAACACCGCGGTCTGCTTGGCGCGCGTCAGATCCTTGTCGCTGGCGTCCGACGTCGCCTCCGCGGCGTTGATCGACGAGCGGGTCCTACCGCCGTCGAACAGCGTCAGGCTCGTCGACAGTCCGGAGCTCAACGACTGCGTCTGCTGATTCACGATCGCGCCGTCGCTCTGGCTGAAGTTGCGGCCGACGTTGTCCGCGCCGCTGACGCTGAGGCGGAGATCGGGGAGCAGCTGAAGTTTTTGCTGCTTCACCGTGGCGTCGCTCAGGTCGGCCGCGTTCGCCGCCTGCCGCACGGCGATGTTCTGCTTGAGCGCGATCGCGATCGCGTCGTCGAACGTGATCGGCTGGCCCGCCGGCGGCGATGGCGCCTGCTGCGCCGGCAACGGGCGGAGCGCGCCCGCCGCCAGCGCGGCAACGAGAAGATACGGATACTTCGACATCACGACCTCAGCATCTATGGGTGCAAGGCTGCTCGTTTCCAAGCGCCTGATGATTTGATGATCGACCAACCGAACCTGCCGAACTGCAACCAGCGAGCGTCACTCGTACCGGAGTGCCTGAATTGGATTGAGGCCGGCGGCCTTTCTCGCCGGGTAGTAGCCGAAGAAAATTCCGACGGCCGCCGAGAACCCGACGGCGATCGCCACCGCCGACGCCGGCGTCGATGTCGCCCAGCCCGTGAGATGGCCGAGCAGCGCCGCGCCGCCGTATCCAAAGGCCAGGCCGACGACCCCGCCCAGAAGGCTCATGACGACACTCTCGACGAGGAACTGGGTCAGCACGTCCGACCCGCGCGCGCCGATCGCCATACGAATGCCGATCTCGCGCGTGCGCTCGGTGACCGACACGAGCATGATGTTCATGATCCCGATGCCGCCGACGAGCAGCGAGATCGACGCGATCGCCGCGAGCAAGCCGGACATCACGCGCGTCGTGCTCGTCGCGGCCTCGGCTATCTCCGTCTGGTTGCGCACGGTGAAATCGTCGGGCTCGCCCTGAAGCTTGTGCGCCTCGCGCATGATGCCCGAGATCTCCTCCTGCGCCGCTGGAATGTCGTCGGCCGAGGTGGTGCTGATCAGAATCTGCCCGAGCCGGATTCTTCCGCTCAGTCGAGTCTGCGCCGTCGTGTACGGAATGAGCACCACGTCATCTTGATCCTGGCCGCCGGCGTTCTGGCCCTTCGCGACCATGACACCGATCACCGTGAACGGCACGTGGCCGATCTGCATCTCGGCGCCGACGGGATCGCCGTTCGGAAAGAGGTTCTTCGCGACCGTCGCGCCGATCACGGCGACCTTTCGGCCGGAGGCGAGGTCGGCGTCGGAAAAGAACGCCCCGGAGCTCGTCGTCCAATTGCGGATCGCCGTGTAATCGGTCGACACGCCTTCGATGTTGCTGCGCCAGTTCGATCCGCCGGCGATCACTTGGGTACGCGTCGTCACGACGGGCGACACCTCGCTGTAGAGGGTGCCTTCCCGCTTGAGCTTCTCCGCGTCCTCCACGGTGAGCCGGTTGTAAGACCCGGCGCCCTGGTTCACGCCGCCGGGGGTCGTCGAGCCGGGCATGACCATGATCAGGTTCGTTCCCAGCCCGTTGATCTGCGACTGGATCATCGTCTGTGCGCCGTTGCCGACGGCGACCATCACGATCACCGCGCCGACGCCGATGACGATGCCGAGCATCGTCAGCAGCGTGCGCAGCTTGTTCTTGAGGATGCTGGAGCTCGCGACCTTGACCAGCGTTGACTGTTTCATGCGGCCTCCAACTCCGATGCGGTATCGGGTGCGAGCGACTCGAGCTCGCGCAGGTCGTCCGCCGCGTGGCGGCGGTCCGCGACGGCGTGGTCGCGCAGGATGTGACCGTCGCGCACTTCGACGATGCGCTTGGCGTACTGCGCCACGTCGGGTTCGTGCGTCACGAGGACGACGGTGATGCCCTGCTCATTCAACTCCTGGAAGAGCGCCATCACCTCGACCGTCATGCGGCTGTCGAGGTTGCCCGTCGGCTCGTCGGCGAGCAGGAGCCGCGGCTGGGTGACGAGCGCGCGGGCGATCGCCACACGCTGCTGCTGGCCCCCCGACAGCTCGCTCGGCTGGTGGTCCAGCCGGTCGCCCAGGCCGACGCGCTCGAGCGCCTGCGCCGCGATGGCGCGCGTGTCGAGCTTGCGCCCGCTGCGATCGTAGAGCAGCGGCAGCTCGACGTTGTCGATCGCCGTCGTGCGCGCCAGCAGGTTGAAGCCCTGAAAGACGAACCCAAGCTTCTGATTGCGCAGGTCGGCGAGCTGATTCTTCGACAGGCCGTCGACGCGAGTGCCGTCGAGGGTGTAGCTCCCTTCGGTCGGAACGTCGAGGCAACCGAGGATGTTCATCAGGGTCGACTTGCCGGAGCCGGAGCTTCCCATGATGGCGATCATCTCGCCCGGCATCACGGTGAGATCCACACCACGGAGCGCGAACACCTTGTTCGTGCCCATCGTATAGATCTTCTTGACGTTCGTGATGTGAATGACGGGATTGGTGGACATGTCGGTCTCCATCAGCGAATGCTCATTAGAAGCCGCGGCCGCGCCGCTGTTGCTGGAACGGGCTTGACGCGGCGGGAGCCGCGGCCGGTGCTCCGGCCGCGGCGACGCTCGTGATCACCTGCATGCCCGCGCTCAACCCCTTGCCTTCGATCGCGGTGTTCTGGCCGTCGCTCAGCCCGAGGTGAACCCGCTCGGCGTGCAGCGTGCCCGCCGAATCGGTGTACCAGATGAGCGCCGATGAGCTGTGCGCACCGCCGCCCCACGCGTTGCCCCGAACGCCACCGGCTGCGCCCTGCCCGCCTCGCCCCCCGCCAGCCGCGGCGAATCGAGCGCGGCGCGCGGCACTGTCCGCCGCGGTCGCCGGCGCGGCGCCCCGCTTCGTGCTGTCGCCAGCCGTGCGGCCGCCGTTCGCCATGCCAACCGCGGCCAGCATCTCGGGCGTCGGCCGAAGGCGAAGCGCGGCGTTCGGCACAGCGAGCACGTTGGATGCGCTCGATGTGAGGAACTCTACGGTCGCCGTCATGCCGGGCAGCAGCTTGCCGTCCGGATTCTTGACCTTGATCACCGCCGTGTAGTTCACGACGTTGTCCGCCGTCGTCGACTGCAGACGCACCTGTTCGACCGTGCCCGTGAAGGTCTGATTCGGATAGGACTGGACGGTGAACTCCACCGATTGGCCGTTCTTGATCTGGCCGATGTCGCTCTCGTCGACCGACGCCAGGATCTGCATGGTCGACATATCATTTGCGAGCAGGAACAGCTCGGGCGCGGACAGGCTCGCCGCCACCGTCTGCCCGACGTCGACGTCGCGCGCTACCACCACACCGTCGATCGGCGAGTAGATGTTCGTGTATCCCAGATTCTGCTTGGCGCGGTCGAGCGCAATCTGCGCCGACTTCACCGCGGCCTGATCGACCGAGAAGTTCGATTGATAGGTGCCGAACTCGATCGCCGTGATCACTTTGGCGTCGAACAGCTGCTTGTTGCGCGTGTACTCGTCCTGCGCCTGGGTCAGCTGCGCCTGCGCCTTCTCGAGCTGCGCCTGGGCGTCCTCGACGGCCGCCTGTTGCAGCGTCGGATCGATGCGGGCGAGCAGTTGGCCCTTCTTCACCTTGTCGTTGAAGTCGACATAGAGCTGCGCCACCTGACCGGACACCTGCGTGCCGACCTGAACCGTCCGGACAGCCTGCAGCGCGCCCGTCGCGGTCACCGTCGACTTGAGCGACGTGCGCACGATCGGAGCGGTCTTGTACGACGGCGCTTCCTTGCCGTCGGCGCGCCGGTAGAGCCATGCGGTGCCGCCGACCATCGCAATCGCGACCGTAACGGCGGTAAACTTGATCTTGTTCATTGCAGCCTCGTCTGGGTGACCGGGTGCGGGGCGACACGCCACACTGCGGGAAGCCAACGATCGAATGGCGACCTCACTGTCGGCCATCGCTATCGGCTCCATAGATGAGACGCCGCCCGCTGGGGCGATGTTCTGGCTTTGTTCCGACCTGCACGCCGGCGTCACGAAATGCGCGAATCACGAGATGAATTGCAGGCCGGGCCCAGCAGCCCGAACCGGTTTCGACTGCGCCCGGGCGAGTTGCTCGGCATCGTGCTCTTCTGGGCGTTCCTCGCCACGCTGACCGCGACCGGCCGGCTGCTCGATCCGCGCATCCCCGAGCTCCGCCCGGAGATCAGCTCGGCCGTCATCTCGCTCGCCTTCATCGAGTATTCGATCTGGGCGGCGCTCACCGTGCCCATCATCTGGCTCGTCAGCCGGCTCACGGCAGACGGGGCGCGGCGTGTGGGCCGCGGCGTGCTTCTCGTGGCCCTCGGATTGGGCATCGCAATCGGCGTCAGTGCCATTCTGGCGACGTTTCGCGCCCACCTGCTCCCCTTTCCCAACGGCGCCCGGCTCAGTCGCACGAGCAGCATCCTGCGTGGCGAGTTCGTCGGCGACCTCATCGTCTACTTCGCCATCCTGGGTGCCGCGCTCGCTCGGAATTATTTCCTGCAGTCGCAGGTGCGGTTGATGGACACGCGGCGGCTCCAGGCCCAGGCCGCCGAGCTCAATGCCCAGCTCGCCGAAGCCCAGTTGTCGCTGCTGAGGACGCAGCTCAACCCGCACTTCCTCTTCAACACGCTCAACGCCATCTCCAGCCTGGTCGAGCGCGACCCGCGGGGCGTTCGGCGGATGATCGCCCGGCTGAGCGAGCTCCTCCGCCACACGCTCGACCAGCCAGCCGAGCAGGAGATTTCGCTCGATCGCGAGATCGAGCTCCTCCGTCGCTACCTCGACATCATGGAGGTGCGGTTCCAGGGCCGGCTCGCAGTCACGCTCGACGTCGCGGACGACGTGCGCGATGCGCTCGTGCCACATCTCATATTACAGCCGTTAGTAGAGAACGCGTTCAAGCACGGCATCGGTGCGACGGAAGGCCCGGGCCAGCTCGTCGTCGAGGCGACCCGTTCGGGGGGCGACGTCGTGCTGGCCGTGCGCGACAACGGACCGGGGTTGATCGCGCCGCGCACGGGCGGCGGCGGCGGGCTTGGGCTGCGCAACACGATGGCCCGACTCGAACATCTCTACGGCGCCCGGCAGCGGCTGACCCTCCGTCCCGCCACCGACGGCTCGGGCACGATCGCCGAGGTCGTGCTTCCTTACCACACGGCACCGGCGCCGTCCGCCACATGACGCCGCCGCCGCTCCGCGTCGTCATCGTCGACGACGAGCCGCTGGGCCGCCAGCGGGTTGCCGATCTTCTCGCCGGGGAGACCGACATCGAGATCGCCGGCGTCGCCGAGAACGGGCAAACGGCGGTCGAGCTGATCCGGCGCGCGCGTCCGGATCTCGTGTTTCTCGATGTGCAGATGCCAGGACTCTCCGGGCTCGACGTGGCGCGCCGGCTCGGCGACGACATGCCGCCGACGATTTTCGTCACGGCGTACGATCAGCACGCGCTCAAGGCGTTCGACCTCGCGGCGATCGACTATCTCGTCAAACCGTTCGACGACGAGCGATTCGAGCAAGCACTCAAGCGCGCCCGGCGCGTGACCGATCTCGAAGAAACGCGGCGCGTCCACGAACGAATGCTCGAGTTGCTGCGGACGACGTTCCCGCCGCGGCCCGCGGACGACCCCCCGCGTGACGATTCCGCGCGCGAGCCGGCGCGCACCGAGGCCGGACTCGAGCGCATCGCCGTCGAGTCTCGCGGCAAGGTCAAGCTCGTTCCGGTGAGCGAGATCGACTACATCGCGGCGAGCGGCCCGTACGCCGAGCTCGTGACGGGCTCACGGCGCCACCTCGTGCGCGAGGCGATGCAGACGCTCGAGGATCGCCTCGATCCGCAGCGGTTCGTGCGCATTCACCGGTCGTACATCGTGCCCCTCGACCGAATCGACACCCTGCTCCGCGGCGCCGGAGGCGACTACGAGGTGCAGCTCAAGGACGGCACCCGGCTGCGCGTGAGCCGGTCACGGCGAGAGATGCTGGAGCAGAAGTTGGGCATGCGCGGCTGACGACTGGCGCGGCCTGGCCGGCGCGCACGCTACTCTGCCCGAAGCGTGATCGCCGGATCGACGCGCGCTGCGCGCCGCGCCGGCGCCCAGCTCGCGATCGCCGCGACACCGCCGAGCAGGAGCGCGACGCTCGCATACGTCGTTGGATCGAGACGCGAAACGCCGAACAGCATCGTCTCGAGAAGCCGGCTCGCCACCCCGGCACCGACGAGTCCGAGCGCCGTGCCGACGGCGGCGAGCGCCAGCGCGCCGCCGACGATGCCGCCGACGATGCCTCGCGACGTCGCGCCGAGCGCGACGCGGATGCCGATCTCGCGGGTGCGCTCGCTCACCGCGCCGGAGACGACGCCGTAGAGCCCGATCGCTGCCAGCAGGAGCGCGGCCAGCGCAAAGGTTTCAATGATCGCGAGCGCGAAGCGCCGCTGCGCTTCGGTGGCAACGATCAGCTGCTCCATCGTCGCGACCCGCTGGATCGGCCGCGTCTTGTCCACCGACCAGATGGCGCCTTTGACGCTCGGCGCGAGCGAAGCCGCATCACCTGCCGTACGCACGACGACCGACTCCACGTCGTCGACCCACCACCATTGGCCGATGGCGACGTAGAAGGCCTCGGTCTGGCTGACAGCGAGTGACTGCTGCTTCACGTCACCCACGACACCAACAATCTCGTCCCACGGCCGACTGCTCCCCGTTTCGGGGCCGAATCGGATACGTTGGCCGATCGGATCGCGATTGCCGAACAGTCGGCGAGCGAACGATTCGCTGACCACAACTGCCTCCGGCGCGCCGGGCCGATCGCGGGCGTCGAGGTAGCGGCCGCGGCGGAGGGGGATGCCCATCACGTTGAAATAGTCGGAGCTCACCGCGTAGCGGAGCGCGCTGCCGTCGTCGCCGGCCGCCGCCGCCGGCTTCGACTGCAGCTCGAACCCGTAGCCATCGAGCTCGCCGCTGAGCGGCAGCTGGCTCGTGACCGCGGCCGCTTGCACGCCGGGCAGCGCGCGAACGGCGTCCAACGCCTGCTCGAACAACTCGCGCCGCGCCGTGTCCGTTCGGTACGCGAAGCCCGATTCCACGACCTGCGCGGTGAGCAGATGCGACGCATCGAAGCCTGGTTCGACCGCGAAGAGCCGTGAGAGACTTCGCATGAGCAGACCCGTACTGGCCAACAGCACGATCGCCAGCGCGACCTCGGCGACCACCAATGCGCGCCGCGCGACGGCGCTCCCTCCAGCGGCGCGCCTCGCGCCCTGCTGCAACCCGGCGCGCAGCCCGCCAGCACCCTGCTCGGCGCCGAGTGCCGATACAATGCCGATCGCGAGGCCAACAATCGTCGTCGTTGCGAGGGCGAACAGAAAGACCGGACCATTCAGGCCGATCGCCTCGACGCGGGGCAATCCCGCCGGTGCGAGCGCAATCAGCGCACGCATGCCCGCGCCGGCGACGGCCAATCCCAACGCGCCGCCGATGACCGCGAGCAGCAGGCACTCCGTCACCCCCTGACGAACGAGCCGCGCGCGACCGGCGCCGAGGGCGATGCGCATGGCGAGCTCGCCGCGCCTGCGGCCGCGCTGAGCGAGCAGCAAGTTCGTGACGTTGACGCAGGCGATGACGAGGAGCAGCAGCACGGCACCGCCGACGGCGAGGAGCGCCGGCCGCACGTCCTGCGTCACGTCGTCGCGCATCGACCGCACGATCAGTCCGCCAGCCATATCGGCCCACGGCGGACGCGCGAACTCGGGGATGCGCGAGCGAGCAAGTGCCGCGAGCTCCGTCGTTGCCGCGGCAATCGATCGGCCTTCGCGCAACCGCGCGACGATGCCATAGTGATGCCCCCACTCGACCGAATTGAACGGCGCGTGCGCGTTGCGCTGCATCGGCGTCCAGATGTCTGCCGCGGGGGCCGCGACATTTGCGAAGCTTGCCGGCATCACGCCGATGATGAGATAGTCCTGGTCGTCGAGCTTCACGACGCGGCCGACGACCGATTGCCCGCCGAAGCGACGGCGTGCGAGACGGTCGCTGAGAATCGCGACGTGCGGTCCGTTGACCTGATCGTCGGCCCCGGTGAAGTCGCGTCCGATCGCCGGGCGCACGCCCAGCGTACCGAAATAGCCTGCCGTGACGCGTTGGCCGACGAACCGTTCGGGATCCTCCACTTCGGAGAGCGACGGCTGCCACCGGTCAGTCGCGGCGATCGACGCGAACGATCGCGCCCGCGCCGCCAGCTCGCCGAACGTGCCATACGCCGGGGGAGCCGCACTGCCAACGCCGCCGCGATCGGAGATCGTGACCAGCCGATCTGCATTCGGATATGGCAGCGGCGCGAGCAGGATCGGATCGATCGCGCTGAAGATCGCCGTCGTTGCGCCAACGCCAAGAGCGAGCGTGAGAACAGCGACGAACGTGAAGCTCGGGTTATGCCGAAGGCGCCGCAGGGCAAATCGCACGTCGGCAGCGACACTGTCCACGGCGTTCTCCCAGCCGTACGAGCGAACGGTCTCGCGTGCGACGGTGGGATTTCCGACCTCGAGGCGCGCGGCGCGCAGCGCGACATCGGGCGCCAGCCCGCGTCGAACGTGCTCGGCGGCCGCGAGCTCGACGTAGTGGTCGACTTCGTCGGTGATCTGCTCGTCGGCAACGGCGCGATGCGTGAGGACGCGCAATCCGCGGACAAGCGAGCGCCAGAGATGCATCGTCAGGCCTCGGTGCTGAGCAGGCGGGCCACGGCGGCAACACGGCGCTTCCAGTCGGCCGTCTCGGCGTCGAGCTGCCTGCGGCCGGCGCGGGTCAGCGAATAGTACTTGGCGCGGCGGGCGTTCTCCGTCTGCCGCCACTCGGCGTCGAGCCAGCCGCTGCGTTCGAGGCGCTGGAGCGCGACGAGCAGCGAGCCCGGATTGACTTTGAACACGCCGCGCGAGACTTGCTCGACGCGTCGCGCAATGCCGAAGCCGTGCATCGGCGCGAGGCTCAGCGTCTTGAGGATGAGCAGGTCGAGCGTACCCTGAATGACGTCGGTATTCGGCGTGGTCTCGTCGGCCATCCTTGGCTCCGCGCGGGGTGTGCACACGGTAGGCCCGCACATCTTGAATGTCAAGATGTGACATTCATCCCGAGTGCCGCGCCGGGCGGCCGAATGCCCGTCAGTACTCGATCAGCCTCGACACCCGCGAGCCATCGAGCCGCTCGAGGCCGGGCAGGAACGAGAGCGCGATGAGAAACGAGAAGCCGGCCACCGCGCCGCCGATCCCTTCGACGAGCGCGCGCGTGGCGCATGCGGTGCCGCCGGTCGCGAGCACGTCGTCCACGATCAGGACGCGCGCGCCCTGCCCCACGGCGTCGGCGTGGATCTCGAGGGCGTCGGTCCCGTACTCGAGGGCGTATTCCTGCCGTCGCGTGCGCGCCGGGAGCTTGCCCGGCTTGCGCACGGGAATGAATCCGGCGCCGAGCCGCTGTGCGATCGGTCCGCCGAGGATGAACCCGCGGCTCTCGATTGCCACGACGTGCGTGATGTCGTCGCCGGCGAACGCATCGGCCATCGCGTCGGTCGCCGCGGCGAACGCGCCGGCGTCGGCGAGGAGCGGCGTGATGTCCTTGAACTGGATGCCCGGCTTGGGATAGTCGGGGATGTCGCGGACGAGGGCGCGGAGTCGGCGCTCGACCGATTCGCGAGTGCTCATTTGCGTCTCTTCATCGCACGACCGTGAACGGCCGCGGCAGTTCACCGGCGGCGGCGGGCAGCTCGTCGACCGCCGAGACCGACGCTCCGGGCGGCCCATCGCGCAGGGCGGCGCGGAACTGGGCGATCGCCTGCTCGGCGCCTTCGGCCGCCACCTCGACCGAGCCGTCGGGCCGGTTGCTCACCCATCCGGCGAGGCTTAGCCCGCGCGCTGCCTCGCGCGCAAACCATCGGAACCCCACGCCCTGCACCCGGCCGCGAACCGCGACGTGGATGCGCATCATCCACTCTCGCCCGTGCCCCACCCATGGTGCCCGACGAGCGGAACGAAGCGCACGGGCGCCACGTCGTGCA
>DATNAT010000183.1:0-9004 GCA_035572355.1 Gemmatimonadaceae bacterium | reverse complement strand
ACGGCCAACGCGGCTGCGGCGATCGCAGCTTGCTCGATGAAGTCGCGGCGCGAGGTCACACGTACCGCGCCTCGAGCGTCGGGCTCTGGCGCAGCGTCTGCAGCACGACGCAATATCGCTGGGTGAGCTCGAGCAGCTTGTCCTTCTCGGCCGGCGATGCGTCGGTGTCGATGTCGATCAGCAGACGCACGTCGCGGAAGCCGACCGGAGCGTCCTTCGACACGCCGAGTGTGCCGCGGAAATCCAGGTCACCTTCGGCGCTGATCGTGCCGCCGCGAACGGCGATGCCGAGCGACGTCGACACCGCGTTGAGGGTGACGCCCGCGCAGGCGACGAGCGCCTGAAGCAGCATGTCACCGGAGCAGACGGCGAGCCCCGATCCGCCAGTCGCCGCGTGCAAACCCGCCTGGACCAGCGCACGGCCGGTCTCGATGCTGCACGAGACCTCGGCGCCGAGCGCGCCGCTGGCGCGCAGCGTGATGAGCGCCGCAGCGGGATCGTTGCGGTACTTCTCCTTCAGCGGCGCCTGTGCGGCGCGGAGCTCGTCGCGGTTCATACGCCGGTGATTCGTCGTCTCGTTGCCATGATGTGCGTTGGGGGAACGGACCTCGCCCTAGGCGGATCTGCGCTAGGCTCAACTTACGTCGGTCCCTCGGGCACCGGGTAGGACCAGGGATGGGGCCGGGCCGCCGCCCGCGCGCGAGATTGCCGGAGGCCGCCGGCCGATAGGGCAGTGTGGCAAGTGATATGAGAACACACATGAGTGTTCAGCAAACAGGCGCCGCCGTGCGCGCCGGTGCACCCGCTGGCCAGGCCCTGGCTGAACCGTGGTCCCACTCGATTCGTCACCGCGCGGAACGACGTGCGCGACAAACATCTGATACGTCGCACCGCAGCGCACAAACACTTGATGCTGTCCGCTTTGCGTTCACAGAATTCGTTTTCAAATGCCTTACGCGCAACTCACTCGCTGAGGCGCATCAGGGCGTTGCGGTCAATGCGTGACTAGTTAATCATACAGCTCCGCACGGCTCGCATGTCGGAGTCGTGTCGTCATTGCGAAGCCGCACCCTCCGCTGTAATTCGCGCCACTTTACGCCCGATGGTTCGTTCATGTCCACCATGTTGAGTTTCACGCCGGAACCCGATCGCGCCGTCATCCGCACCGACGACGCGACCAGCGTCACCGAGCTGCTCGCCGAATTGCGCGCTGGAAAGCGCGAAGCCCTCGATCAGATTCTGCCCGTCGTCTATCAGGAGCTCCGCCGCGCCGCGCGCCGAGAGCTGTCGGTTCGGCCGAGCGATACGATCTCGGCCACCGCGCTCGTACACGAAGTCTATCTCAAGTTCTCTCGTGCCGCCGACGCCGACTGGCGCAACCGTTCGCACTTTCTCGCCGTCTCGGCCGTTGCCATGCGCCACATCCTCGTCGACCGCGCCCGCCGGCGCTCCGCCGAGAAGCGCGGCGGTCCGCACGCCCACGTCACGCTCGACGAGGAAGTGAACGTCGCCGACGAGCAGACCGAGTCGCTCCTCGAGCTGCACGAGGCGGTCGACCGCCTGGCGGCGATCGACGGCCGCCTGGCGCGCGTCGTCGAGTGCCGGTTCTTCGGCGGCATGACGGAGCAGGAGACCGCCGACGCGCTGCACGTCGCCGTGCGCACGGTCCGCCGCGATTGGGTCAAGGCGCGCGGGTTGCTTCATCAGATTCTCACCGCCGACGGCTTCTTCGCCGAGCTCGTGCCCGCGGCTCACTCCGCGGCGAAGCTGACTGCCGTGCGCGGGTGACGCCGTCGCTCTCGCGCCAGCGGTGGCTCGCCATCGAGCCGCTGCTGGACGCCGCGCTCGATCTCGAGCCGTCCGCGCGATCCGCCTTTCTCGACGACGTCTGCAACAGCGACCCGACGCTCCGTGGCGAGCTCGAGGCGCTCCTCGCGTCGTGCGACCGCGGCGATGATCTGCTCACGGTGCCAGCGGCCGTCGCCTACGGTCCGCTGCTCGCCGAATCGTCGCCGCGTCTGCCAGCGCTGCTCGGCGGCCGATATCGCATCGTTCGCGAGATCGGGCGGGGCGGCATGGCGTCGGTGTACCTAGCCGACGATCTCAAGCACGGCCGACAGGTCGCCGTCAAAGCACTCCGTTCGGAGGTCGCGCATCTGATCGGCCGCGGGCGCTTCGCACGCGAGATCGAGATCGCCGCCAGCCTGTCGCACCCGCACATCTTGCCGCTGCACGACTCCGGCGAAGTGCCGTCGGAAGAGCCGACTGAGCCGCCGCTGCTCTACTTCGTCTCGCCGTTCGCCGAGGGTGAATCGGTTCGAGATCGCCTGCGCCGCGAAACGCGCATCGAGCCGCTCGAAGCGGTGCGGCTCGGCGGCGAGATCGCCCTGGCGCTCGACTACGCGCACCGCCGCGGTGTCATTCATCTCGACATCAAGCCGGGGAACATCCTGCTGCAGGAAGGGCACGCCGTGATCGCCGACTTCGGCATCGCGCGCGCCGCGTCGCACGCATCAGACGACGCCGTCGCCGGTACGCTGCCCATTCTCGGTACGCCGTCGTACATGAGCCCAGAGCAGGCGCAGGGTTTGCCCGACATCGACGGACGCAGCGACGTCTATTCGCTCGGCTGCGTGCTCTACGAGATGATCACCGGCGAACGTCCGCTGTCGCGTGCCGCGACGAACGACGCCCTGGCGATCGCGCGAGCGCCTGCGGCGCCGGACCCGGCGGAGTTACATCTATATGTATCGCGCGAGCTCGCGTCGGTCATCGTGCGCGCCATGGCGCCGTCGCGCGACGAGCGCTTCGCGACCGCCGCCGAGCTCGCGAACGCGCTCGCCGGCGCTTCCCCGGCTCGATTGAGCCGGGGATGGCGGATCGCGGGCGCCGCCGGGATCGTCGCTGTCCTCGCCACTGCGTCGCTGCTCGGCGCGCGCGCCGTGCGGCAGGCGAACATGCTCGATCCGGATCTCGTCGCGGTTGCGCCGTTCGATGTCGCGTCGCCGTCGCTCGTCCTGTGGAAGGAAGGACTCGTCGACGTGATCTCGCGCAGCCTCGACGGTGCAGGTGCTCTGCGCGCGGTGCCGGCATCGGTCGTCGTCCATCGCTGGACCGGCCGAGCCGACGCGCGTTCGGCGCGAGCCCTCGGCGAAGCGACCGGCGCGCGGCTCGTCCTCTACGGTGGTCTCGTTGCCGCGGGCGACTCGGTGCGCGCCGTCGCCAGCCTCTACGACGTGAAGGAAGGGAAGTCCATTCTCGAGCTCGAGCAGCGCGACGTGCCGGATCGGATCGATCGGCTGTCCGATTCGCTCGCCGTCGCCGTGATGCGCGAGATCGGGAAGGCGCGCGGCATCGACATCGCGCACGCCACGTCGTCGCCGACCATGTCGCTCGGCGCGCTCAAGGCATATCTCCAGGGCGAACAGTTCTATCGCGCTGCGCTCTGGGATTCGGCGCAGGCACGCTTCGAGCGGGCACTGGAGCTCGACAGCACGTATGCGCTCGCCTATCATCGGCTGGCCGCCGTGCTCCGGTGGCGCGACACGAAGGACATTCCCGATTCGGCCGCGTACGTTCTGATGCGGCAGCCGGCACGTTTTCCGCGCGGGCTCGGTCAGCGCGAACGATTGCTCGCCTCGATCGATTCGCTCTCCGCGGAAACGTACTTCGCTTGGCTGCATGGTCTGCGCGATCCATATCATGCGCCGGAGGAGCAACTCTTCCGGCGCCTCTGCGACGCACTGCTCGATGCGATGCGCCGCTACCCCAACGATCCCGAGCTCACGTTCTTGCACGCCGAGGCGCGTGCACGGTACGACGGCGACATGGTGCCCGGCGAGATCGACGACCGCGCCACGCTGGCGCGATACGACCGTGCGATCGCGCTCGACTCGACGCTCGCACCGGCCTATGTCCGTCCAATAGCGCTTGCCGCGTATCTGGACGGCGCGCCGAGTGCGCGCCGTTACACGCGCGCTTATCTGGCGCTCGCGCCGACCGGGCCGCAATCGCAGATCATCGGCCTGACCGACGCACTACTCGATCCCGCGCGTGCGCCGGCGGTGGACATGGCGCGTCTCGTCGACACGTCGTCAGCCGACGCGCTGTGCGTCGTCTCGACCACGCTGCGGCACGCTTCCGACAGCGCCGAGATCGGCGTTCGATTCGCGCGTGCGATGCTCGTTCGCAGCCCCGGTTCACGCCCGGACCCAACGGCCGCGGCCTGCGCCGTGACCAATGCCGTCGACCAGTTGCAGTTCCGCGGTCACCTGCGGGAAGCGTTCGCGCTGTCGTCGTCCGGTGCGCACTGGCTGCGCGCCGGTCTCGTCTTCAACCTGGCGCGCGCCGGCATCGTGCCGGCGGACAGCGCGCGCGACGAGTTCCGCCGCGTGCTGTCGCGCTCGTCGAAGTCGACGATGACGAAACTCTATCGCTGGTGGGCCGCCGACGGCGACACCGCGTCGATCCGATCGTACCTCGACGTGTTCACGGCGGCGGAGCGGCGGCAGCGGACGGCCGGTGACCTGTCGCGTCTGCGCGCCGACGTCGCGGCCGGCCGTGCGTTCCTCGCCCTCGGCCAACGTGACACCGTGTCGGCCATCGTGCAGTTGGCGACGACGCGTGACACGCTCGATGAATGCTGGTACGACAATCGGATGGCGCTCGTCGAGCTCCTCGTCGCCACCGGACAATATCATCAGGCCGAGCAGCATCTCGAGCGGCGGTGGCCAGGCACGACTTCCTGCAGCAACGGCTTCGACGATGTCGACTGGACGATGGAGCGGGCGCGCGTCTTCGATCGGCTCGGGAAGCGCGCCGAAGCGGCCGCGGCCTACGCCCTCGTCGCCGACGCCTGGCGAACCGCTGATCCCGAGTTGCAACCGGTGGTCCGCGAGGCGCGCGCGGCGCTCGCTCGCATCGCCGCTCCCTCAGCAGAGTGACTCGCCGGCAGGCGGGGCGTCGAGGCTCGCGAGGTCGAGCCGGTAGTCGGGCCGGCGCGGATCGTTCGGCGCGTCGAGACCGGGGCGGGGCAGCGGGCCGCGATACGTCGCCGGCTCGCCGGGCAGCAGTCGCTTGTTGAGCAACGTGACCTCGAGGCTGAGCGGCAGCTCTCCGCCGACGCTCATGTCGCCGTAGTTGTTGCCGTGCAGGTGCACGACGACGAACGACTCGCGGAGTCGCGCCACCTGCGCGTTGAGCAGCTCCGCGCAGATGTCGGTGTCATGAAACTCTATTACCAGTCCGGTGAATAGCTCGGCGGATGCCGTGATATAGGGCAGGATGCGATACTCCGAGCCCTCGATGTCGACCTTGCCGAAGATCGACAGCGGCCCGTGAGGCCCCGTGTCGGAGAGAATGCCGGCGATCGCCGCGCTGCCCCGATCGTCGTTGTACCAGACGCGGCGCCGGTGATGGCGCACGCGGCCGCGAAAGAAGCGGAAGTAGTCGACCGAGCGGCGGACGCGGTCGAGCGACTCGCGCGCGCCGCGCCGGTTGGCGACGAGCGTACGCCCGATCGTCACGAGCGAGCTGCGCAGCCCCATCTCGACGAAGCGCCGGCCACGCACCGTGTGATCGTAGGCGTGAATCGCCAGTCGCGAGTTGAGCGCCGCGGCCGCACGCTCGAAGCTCCAGTCGATCGACATGCCGAACGCGAGCAGCGTCGACGCGCGTTCGATCGCCTCGGCCGGTACGAGGTACCCGCCGTCGTTCGGACCGCCGAACCGGCGGAGCGTGTCGCATTCGACGGGCCGAAGCAGTGCCGCGTCTACCCGGTGTTGAAACGGCGCGCGCGCCACGGGGTCGCGGCGCGCGGTCGAGGTGTGAGCGTTCATCTATGAGAAAATCTCGACGCGCCGCGAAAAGTTCGCCGTGAGCGCCGTCACTCGGCGGCGCGCCAGGAGCGAATGGGCCTCTCAGAGAATCGGCGTCGCGCGTCCGGGCTCGAGCCAGCGAAGTCGCCCGCCGAGGTTCGCCGCGTCGAACGCCGTCTGCAGCTTGGCGCGCCCTTCGGTGAAGTGGGTCCAGCCCTCGAAGTGCAGCGGAACGACCGACGCGCTCGGCCATGCCCGAGCAAGCGCGACCGCATCGCTCGCCGTGAACGTGAGCGGATGCGGTCCGGCCGCCGCGACCATCGCCGCGCCGACGTTCAGAATCGCGACGTCGACGTCGAAGCGCTTTCCAACTTCTTCGACGCCTGCGAACCACACGGTGTCGCCGGAGAAGTACACGATCGGATCGCCGGCCGTCGAGCTCTCGAGCACGAAGCCGACGACCGGGCCGCGATCGCCGCCCGGCGGTCCGTGCCTCGCCGGCGTCGCCGTGATGCGGACGCGGCCACCGCCCGGCGCGGCGACGTCGGCGCTCTCCCAGGCCGCGAGCCCAACCGCCCTTCCGCTCAATCGCTCCGCACCCACCTTGGTCGTGTACGTAGCGCGCGCCGCGGCCAGCGACGCACGGCCCGCGTGGTCGAGGTTGTCGAAGTGATGATCGTGGCTCAACAACACTGCGTCGATGCGGCCGATCGCGCTCGGCGCGACGGCCGGCGACTGTGTCTTGTGGAGCGTATAGGCCGGCGTCGGGTAGTCGGTCCCGCCCGGGTCGAGCGTCGGGTCGGTGAGAAAACGAACGCCTCCGAGCTCGACGAGCGCCGTCGGTCCACCGATGTACGTCACGCGGAACGACGACACGGCCGCGGTCAACGCCGCCGCGCCTGCCAGTCGGCCAGCGCCGTGCGCTCCATCTCCGGCGTGATCGTGAACCGCGGCTTGGCGCGCCGCGCCGGCGGCACGGTCGGCCACCAGGCGAGCGTGTCGCGGATCGTTGCTTCGAGCGGGCGAAATGTCAGGCCCGCGTTCACGCCTTTGCTTGCCGAGATGCTCATCATACCGTCGTCATTGCCGGCCAGCCGGGCCCAGGGGATCGCCTCGTCGATCTTGTGCGCAGCGAGAAAATCGTAGTCCTCGACGAAGGTGTACCTGACGTCGGCGGCGAGCGCCAACCGGGCCGCTTCGTAGAACTCGTGCGCCGTCATCGACTGCGCTGGCCCGGCCGCGTTGAAGATGCCAGATTGCTCATGCTCCAATAGCAGGACCATGAACGCCGCGAGATCGCGCACGTCGATGAACTGTACCGGGTCGTCGCGCCGCCCGGGCGCCAGCACGTCGCCCCCTCGCGCCAAACTCACCGGCCAGTAGGGGAATCGGTCGCTCGGATCGTTCGGGCCGACGATGTACGTCGGGCGCACGACGATCCCGCCGTCGCCGAAGGTGTCGAGCACGATGCGCTCGCCCTGCGCTTTGGCCACGCCGAACGCTTCGGATCCGTCTTTCGGATCGCGGAGGTCCGTGTGGACCGCATCCCGCTCGTCGAGCCCGCGGCGTAGGTATGGGTAGTACACGCCCGTCGACGATGTGAACAGATATCGGCGCACCGAATTCTTGAGCAGCGCTGCCGACTGCCGCACCCAATCGGCCACGTTCGCCGAATCGTCGACGCAGGCGTCCCACCGCTTGCCCTCGAGCGCCTGCAGTTGCCCATTGCGGTCGCCTTGCAGGTGCACGACCGAATCGGGGAGCTCGGCGACATGCCGCCCGCGCGTGAACGTCGTCACGCGATGGCCGCGCCCCACGGCGTAGCGCACGAAGTATGGGCCGATGAACCCCGTGCCGCCGAGCACGAGAATGTCGAGCGGCTTGGCAGCGCGGCCAGTTTCAGCGGCGGCGAACGCAATGCGCGGAACGAGGCCGCTCGCCAGCGCGCCGCCGGCAACGGCGCTCGAGATCAGGAATTCGCGGCGTGATTGCATCAGTCGCTCCTCTGCGCTGGCTTGCGCCGCGGACGCTGTTTGGCCGACACCGATCGGATCACGAGACGCGGTCGACCATTCGTCGGGAAGGCACACTTTGCGCCGGCCTCCGCCGCGTCGAGCAGCGCGCCGACCTCCGGCCGGTCGAGCACTGCGGCCGTCTCGAGCCGAACGAACCGCGTTTGCTTTCCGGAGCCAATCAAGATCTTCTTCGGGTCGGGGAGCTTCGCGCCCTGGATGAAGCAGAGCCCCACCCCGCTCGCGCCGGCGGCGATCGAGATGATCGCGTCCGACGGGCGGTCCGTAGGCGAATATCCGATCACGAAAAAATTGTAGTTGTCGTACACCATCTCCGTCGCCGTGGAGAAACGCCGCCGCAGCCTACGCCGCACCGACCGTACGAGCGCTTGATGCTCAGGCGAGAACTTGGCGAGGAACTCGGCGAGTTGCGCCTCGGCGGCCTTCTGAGGCGGCGCGGCTATCCTCTTGGCCGGCTTCGACGTCCTTGCCATGGTGCCCTCGCGTGTCGTCACGTCACTGCTGGTTTGCAAACGCGGCCGAGATGAACTTTATGATTCTCTGACGAGCATCGAAGCCGTGCCACGGCTCCGGGCTCGGGGATCCGTTGATCCCCGCCGACAGCGGCCCGTGATTCTCCCGCGGATAGGTCACGAGCTGCACGGCGACGCCCGCCTGCCGCAGGGCGCGGTACATCTCGAGTGATTGGCCGAGCGGATCGGTCGTGTCGCCCTCGCCCTGGAGCAGCATGAACGGCGTCTTGGCGTGGCTCGCGCCGGCGAGCGGACTCTGACGCCACGCGTCGGCCATGTGCTCCCACGGCTTGCCAAAATACCAGCGGTCGTACCACGAGCCGTTCTCGGTACCGTACTCGCTGAACTGATCGATCACCGGCGCGCCCGAGACGATGGCCTTGAATCGATCGCTCTTGCCTTCGACGAAGCCGGCCATCTCGCCGCCATAGCTATAGCCGATCAGCGCGAGGCGCGATCCGTCGATCGAATCGCTCGCGATCACCGCGTCGACTCCCGACATGATGTCGCGATAGTCGCCGCCGCCCAGGTCGTTCTTGTTCGCGGCGGCGAAGGTGGTGCCGTAGCCCGTGCTGCCGCGCGGATTGGGCTCGAGCACCGCCCAGCCTTCGCCGACGAGCAGCTGCGTCAGCGGCTGATAGCT
>DATNAT010000182.1:0-3053 GCA_035572355.1 Gemmatimonadaceae bacterium | reverse complement strand
CGCTCCCGCGCCGGCCGACGGCGTGCTCCCCGACGGATTCTTCTCGACGACGAACCTGCCGACCTTCGTGCGGATGAAAGGCGCGTGGGTCGCGCCGCGCGAGCCGCGCATGGACTCGGGGCTCGTGCTCGACCGCGCCGGCGTGCTCTGGGTGCGTGAAGGCCGCCGCATCAAGAAGGGCGACCTCGTGGCCGTCGGCGACAAGGAAGACGGCTCGCAGGGCATCTACGTGCAGACGCACTTGGTCCCGCACGGTGCCGATCCGGACGCGTTCACCTTCATGTCGAGCGAGGTGTCTCGCGAGAAACCGATCGACTACGCGCACATGGCGCGGCTGTTGATCGAGGAGAAGGAGCGCGGCGGCTATCCGATCTGGATCACCGGGCCGGCGCTCGTTCATTCGCGCGCCCGCGCCGACATGAGCTGGTTCATCGCCAATGGCTACGTTGGCGCGCTGCTCGCCGGCAACGCCGTCGCCGTACACGACATCGAGGCGTCGATCTACGGCACGACGCTCGGCATGACCAACACCGGCGAGATCACCCAGGGCGGCCACGGGTTGCACATGCGCGCGATCAACCGGGTGCGCGCCTCGGGGTCGATCGCCAATGCGGTGGCGCAGGGGATCATCACCGACGGCATCATGTATTCGTGTGTCAAATACGACGTGCCCTTCGTCCTCACCGGCTCGATCCGCGACGACGGCCCGCTGCCCGATGTGATCACCGACGCGCTCGACGCGCAGGACGCGATGCGTGCCCACGCCATCAAGGCGACGTTCGCGATCATGATCGCCACCGCGCTGCACGCGATCGCCACCGGCAACATGCTGCCGGCGTTCGTCGCCGAGGGCAACGGGCAGATGCGCGAGCTGCCGACGATCTGCGTCGATTCGTCGGAGTTCGTGGTCAGCAAGCTGAAGGACCGCGGCACGCATCAGGCATTCGGCGTCGTGACCAACGCGCAGGATTTCATGCACATCCTGCGGCTCTACGTCGAGCGCGAGCTCGACGCCCGCGGCTCGGCGTCGCGCGCCAAGCCGGCCGCCGCCGCTCGATGACGGTTCCCCGGCTCGACGAGACGCGCGAGCGGTTTTTCCGCGCGATCATGGAGCGTGTGCCGGCCGAGCGTATCGCGGAGATCCATTTTTTCCAGCCAATTCGCCAGGGCGGCATCGAGAGCGGCGTCGCCGTCGTCGTCGAGGAAGGGAGCGCCCCGCGCATCATCGTCCACACCGCGCGCTATCGGCTCGTGCTCAAGGGCATCGACCGCGGCAAGTGGGAGGCAACGGTCGTTGCCGAAGCGGACGCGCCGCTCGTGACCGTGGACGCGGTCGTGCGCGGCGTGCAGCGCCGGGCCGGGGACGTCGACGAAGCCGTTCGCATGGAAGGCAGCGAGGCACGCGCGATCGCTGAACAGCTGACCGGGAGCTCGTGATGGAGCGCTTCATTCAGGATCTCAAATACTCGCTGCGCATGTTCACGCAGCAGCGGGCGTTCACCTTCGCCGCGTTGGCGGCGCTCGCCCTGGGCATCGGCGCAACGAGCGCGGTCTTTTCCGTGGTCGACGCCGTGCTGCTGCGGCCGTTCCCATATCCCGATCCGGACCGGATCGTGTTCTTCATGAACACGTCGCCGAACGGATCCGGGCCCAACGCCTCCCCGGCCAAGTTCGCCTACTGGTCCCAGCAGACGGACGTCGTGCAGGACCCTTCGGCCTTTCGCTCCGGCATCGTCAACTTCACGAGCGGTGACATTCCCGAGCAGCTCACCGCCGGGCAGGTGACGGCCAACTACTTCCGGCTTCTCGGCGCAACGACGTTCATGGGCCGCACCTTTTCCAAAGAGGAGGATCAGCCCGGCGGGCCGCGCGTCGCGGTGCTGTCGTACGGATGGTGGACGCGGCGATTCGCGTCCGACCCCGCCATCGTCGGCAAGACGATCACGTTGAGCGGCGATCCGTACACGGTGATCGGCGTGATCAACAAGTCATTCGATCCGTCGGAGTTCGGCGACGTGCCGTCCGTGTGGACGCCCTTTCAGCTCGATCCGACGAGCAACGATCAGGGCCACTACTTCCTCGCCGCCGCTCGGCTCAAGCCCGGGGTGACGCTTGCCCAAGCGCAGGGGCAGCTCAAGGGGTCGGTGGCCGGGTACAATCAGAAATTTCCGAACGCGCTGGGTCCCAAGGCCGGGTTCAGCGTCGAGCCGGTGCGCGACGTGTTTACCCGCGGCTCCAAGACGCTGCTCACCGTGCTGCTCGCGGCCGTGGGCGGCGTGCTGCTCATCGCCTGCGCAAACGTCGCCAATCTGCTCCTCGTCCGATCGACCGTGCGCAAGCGTGAGATGGCGATCCGCTCGGCGATGGGCGCCGACCGCGGGCGCATCGTTCGCCAGCTGATGACGGAGAGCGTGCTGCTCTCGGTCATCGGCGGATTGCTCGGCCTTGCCCTCGGCGTGACCGGCATCCGATCGCTGCTCTCGATCAATACCGCGGGACTGCCGCGCCTCGGCGACAACGGATCGATGGTGCACATCGATTGGCGCGTGGCGGGATTCACGCTCGGCATCTCGGTGCTCACCGGTCTGTTGTTCGGCGTGGTCCCGGCGCTGCACGCCTCACGCAACGACCTGAATACCGTGCTCCGCGAAGGCTCAGGCTCGGCTGGCGGCGGGCGACACAATCGGATGCGGTCGTCGCTCGTCGTGCTGGAGATCGCGCTGGCGCTCGTGCTCGTGATCGGGTCGGGCTTGCTGATCAGAACGTCGATGGCGATTCGCTCGGTGAATCCCGGCTTCGACCCGCACAACGTGCTGACGATGCGGATGTCGTTCACGGGGCCGCGCTTCAAGTCGTCGGCGTCGGTCGATCAGATGGTTCGCCAGGGCGAGGACCGGTTGCGCGCCCTACCCGGTGTCGTGTCGGCGAGCGCCGCCTGCTGTCTGCCGCTCGAGGGCGGGTACGGGCTGCCGTTCCACATCATTGGCCGACCGACCGAGAACGGCCCGTGGACCGGCGGCGGATCGTGGACGACGGTGTCGCCCGGCTACTTC
>DATNAT010000181.1:0-8781 GCA_035572355.1 Gemmatimonadaceae bacterium | reverse complement strand
ATCCGGCCAAGGCCGGCGAGCAGCCGCGTCCGCGCGCTCGGCCGAAAGCGCCCCGGTTCGCGGCCGTGGTCGCGCAGCAGCCCTTCCCAGATCTGGACGTGCCGATCCTCGACCTCGGCCAATCGCGCGTACAGCTCCTTCCTGTGCGCGTCGGGCTCGGCAGCCGAGAGGAGACGATACAGGTACGCGGCGTCGGCCTCGTCCTGCCAATGGTGCTCGAAGACGTCCAGGTCAGGCGGCGCCGACGACGCGGGCGGAGTCGCGGGAGACGTGACAACCATGTTTACAACTTAGCCGCTCAGTCGAACGTGGGCTCGGGCGGGCTTCAACGACGAATGGCCAAAGCGAATCCGCGGGATCATCCTGCGACCGTAAACCGTTTCCCCCGCTCCGCGTGACTCACTCTACGCACCCCAACGAGTCACGAGGACTTATGCGATTCTTCAGAATGGCGCCGCTGCTGTTGGCCGCTGGCGCACTGGCTCATCCGGCGGGCGCGCAACGACAGACCGTCGTCCGCGCCACACCGCTCGCCAACACCATCGCGCTCCGCGCGACTCCGCGTGCTGTGATTGGCATCAGCACCTCGTCCGCATCGTCGAGCCGCGACACGCTCGGGCTGCTCGTCAGCTCGGTGCGCGCCGACAGCCCCGCGGAAAAGGCCGGCATCTTGGAAGGCAATCGGATTGCCGCGATCAACGGCGTCAGCCTCAAGCTGTCGCCGGCCGACGTCGGCGATGACGAGATGGCCGACGTCATGTCGCGCCGGCTGAGCCACGAGCTCGATCGCATCAAGCCCGGCGACGAGATCGAGCTGCGCGTCTACACCGACGGCCAGACGAAGACGGTTCGCGTGAAGACCATGTCCCCGGAAGATCTGTATCAAACGCCCGAACGGCGGCGTGCGCTCGATCGGCCCACGCTCGGCATTTCTCTCGCCATGACCGGCAGCTCTCGCGACACGCTCGGCGTGTTCGTGCTGTCGGTGGAGGACGGCGGACCGGCCGCGAAGGCAGGGATCGAGGAGGGCAGCCGCATCGCCTCGATCAACGGCGTCGACGTGCGAGGCCGCCGGGCCGATACCGCCGACGATGACATCGTCATCATGCGCAGCCGCGGCACCGATCGGCTGACGCGCGAGATCGAGCGTCTCAAGCCGGGCGACGACGTCGACCTGCGGGTGTACTACAACGGGCAGTATCGCAACGTGAAAGCGAAAGTCGCTCGCTTCGGCGACCTGCCGCACCGCAACCGCGCCGTGATGATCACGAGCGACGGTCCGGGGTTCGGCGGCATGGGTGCGATGTCGATGTCGATCGACGCCGCACGGGTGGGCGACGAGATGCGCCGCGCGATGGACGAAGCGCGCATCGCCACCGATCGCGCGATGGTGGGCGTTGGGCGCGGCTTTGGCGCCGGCTTCGGCCGCGCGTTCGGCCGGACGATGTCCTGGTAGGCGCAAAGCTGAAGCCAAGCACCTGAGCGAAGAAGCGCGGTCCGCCGATGGTTGGCGGACCGCGCTTCTTCGCGTCGTCGGTCAGAACTCGACCTGCGCTCCGAGCTCGACGACGCGGTTCGGAGGGATGCCGAAGAACTCGGTGGCCGATCGGGCGTTGCGCGACATGAGCACGAACAGCTTCTTGCGCCAGCGCGCCATGCGCGGCAGCACTGCGTCGTCCGGCGCGCGGCGCGTACCGGGCTTTCGTTCGCCGGTGGCGATGATGATTCGCTCGCGGCCGAGATAGAACGTCGTTTCGTTCGGCTTTGCCTTGATTCCCGATTCGCGCGCGTGCTGCAGGATGTGGGGCACGTTCGGCGATTCCATGAATCCGTATTTGGCCGTGACGCGATAGAACCCTTGCTCGAGCTTCTCGACCGAGACCCGCTCCTCGGCAGCCACCTCCGGCACTTCCTGCGTCAGTACCGACATCAGGATCACCTGCTCGTGCAGTACCTTGTTGTGCTTGAGATGATGCAGGAGCACGACAGGCACGCCGTCGTTGGACGACGTCATGAACACCGCGGTGCCGGGGACGCGCATCGGTTTGCGGCGCGCCACGTCAGCGAGAAAGAGGTCGAGCGGCAGCGATCCGGCATGCAGGGCCTGGTTCAACAGGTGCCGGCCCTTCTTCCACGTGCTCATCAGCGTGAACACGAGGATCGCGATCGCGATCGGCACCCAGCCGCCGTACTCGATCTTGATCACGTTGGCCGAAAAGAGCGCGACGTCGATCGCGAAGAAGGTCAGCGTGATGGGAATGATGTGCGCCAGCGACCAGTTCCATCGCGCGCGCGCCACGACGCCGAACAGGATCGACGTGATGGCCATCGTACCGGTGACGGCGATGCCGTACGCCGCGCCGAGCCGCTCGGACGAGCCGAAGCTGATGACGAGCAACAGGCAGCCGACCATCAACAGCTTGTTGATCTCAGGGATGAAGATCTGGCCCGCTTCGTTGCGCGACGTGTGGAGAATGGTCACGCGCGGCGAGTAGCCCAGCTGCACGGCCTGCTGCGTGAGCGAGAACGCGCCCGAGATGAGCGCCTGCGACGCGATGACCGCGGCCAGCGTGGCGAGAACGACGAGCGGAAGCAGCATCGCCCGCGGCGCCAGCAAGTAGAACGGATTCGTCACGGCGCTCGGCTGACGGAGCAGGAGCGCGCCCTGGCCGAGGTAGTTGATCAGCAGCGCCGGCAGCACGAGTGTGAACCAGGCGATGCGGATGGGCCGTTTCCCGAAGTGGCCCATGTCGGCGTAGAGCGCTTCGGCGCCGGTGACGGCAAGCACGACGGCGCCGAGCGCGAGGAAGCCGATGCGGCCGTTGGCGCGGAAGAACGTGACGCCGTGCCAGGGATTGAGGGCCAGTAAAATGTGGGGCTCGCGCGCGATCTCGACCGCGCCGAGCACGGCGATGGTGAGGAACCAGAGCGACATGATCGGACCGAACGCCGTGCCCACGCGGCCGGTGCCGAACCGCTGCACCATGAACAGCACGAACAGGATCACCATCGCGGCGGGCACGATGAAACCGTCAAACGTCGGCGTCACGACACGCAGTCCTTCCACGGCCGACAGCACCGACATTGCGGGGGTGATGATCCCGTCGCCGTAGAGCAGCGCGGCGCCGAACAGGCCGAGCGAGATGAGCAGGAGTCGCCGGTGCGAGTCGGAACGACGGCGCTCCTGCTGGAGGATCAGCGCCATCAACGCCAGAATGCCGCCCTCGCCGCGGTTATCGGCGCGCATGATGAAGACGATGTACTTGACCGCGACGACGAGGATGAGCAGCCAGACGATGAGCGACAGCACGCCGTAGACGTTTTCCATCGTCGGAGCGAGACCGCTCTTCGACATGAAGCACTGTTGCAGCGCGTAGAGCGGGCTCGTGCCGATGTCGCCGTAGACGATGCCGAGCGCGGTGAGCGAGAGGAAGGCAAGCCGGTGGCCGGTCGGATTCGTCTCGACGTGCTGGCGAGGCGGCACGGCGGCGTGAAAGCCACTATTGCCCGCCATCGCGGGCGGGATGATGGGAGTCGGCGCCGCGGTTGGAGACGACGGCGTCGCGGCGGGCGGAGGTTCGCTCGCGGAATCTGGGACGCGTCGTGGTTGTGCTGTCATGTAGGAACTGCGGGCGGAACCCGCCGAAGGCTCGCGTGTGTACCCGGAGCAGACGACCGCTCCGGTGTTACGCAAAAATGGGTCGCGAACCGAAGTTCGCGACCCGTCATCGAATCTAGTGCCTGGTCAGGGCAGTTCCAACGTGAGCGTTGGTCAGCCCGACGCGGAGACCCCGACCCGCCTCACAGACGCGCGCACTGGCTAGCCCTTGGAAACCGCGTCGATCTCGTCGATCGCGCGCTGAATGACTTCTTTGAGCCTCGTGAGCTTATCCTTGTCATGAATATGAGCCGTTGCTGTCTTGTATGTGGCGCGTGCGAGACGCTGAAACGAGTGATTGAGCTCGACCATTGGCGCGTCGGTGAAGCCTGAAACGAACCGCGCGATCCGCTCGAAGATGTCGTCGACGGTCGTGCTGTGCTCGGCGAGGTGCTTTCGACCGTCGTCCGTGATCTCGTAGATCTTCTTGCCGCCCTCCTGCGGAACGACGCGCGCGTAGCCCATGTCTTCGAGCATCGTGAGGGTTGGGTAGACGGTACCCGGACTCGGCGCGTACGACCCGCCGAACCGCGTCTCGAGCTCTTTGATGATCTCGTAGCCGTGGCGGGGCTTCTCGTCGAGCAGGCGGAGAATCACGTACTTGAGGTCGCCCTGCTCGAAGAAGCGTGCAGCCCGGCCCATCGGGCCGCCACGCCCCCGCATGTGCTCCCAGTCGAACCCGCCCCACCGATGGCGCCGGTCGCAGCGAAAACCGAACAGGAATGGCTCGTCCATACGATCGCCTCGTGATATATCGGAGTTGAAAGAACGATATATCGCAAGATATATCGGCGCAAGAGGCACCCCTAGGTGGCCGACCTCGTCCGCTGCCTCCAGGGCATGTCCGTTGCCTTTCAGGGCTCCTACGGGGCCTCAAGGCTCCAGAACAACTCACACACAAGGGGGGAACGTGGCGGACGACCTCGATCGAGACGGCATGGAGAACCAGGCCAAGGGCGCTGGCAAACAGGCTGAAGGACGGATCCGGAACGCGGTGGGCGGAATCACCGGCGATTCTGAAGAACAGCTCCGGGGCAAGAGCAAGGAGCTCGAAGGCAAGGCGCAACGGAAGATCGGCGAAGCGGAGTCGGATCTGAGCGACGACCGCTGAACTTCGAACCTCAGCGCACCGACGACTGCGTCGTCGGTGCGGGGCGGCGGTGTCGAGGGTCATGACACCGCCGCTCTGTCGTTTTGTCGTGTGGCGCCATGTGGTTGTGACGCGGCGTCATCGAATCCTCATGCGGCCGACACGCCGGCCTCACTCCCTCGACAAAGAACCCTCATCAGCGTTTCACTCGCCGCTCACTGCGGCGCAACGTGGCCCTCACCCGTCGGCGCTATCGTGGCGTCGGGCGACCGGAGTCCGCTCCGGTGCCCGTCAACGAACCGGGAGGGATCATGTTGAGAGTGCTCCTCGAGTCGCGCGCTCGCCATCAACGGCGACTGGGCGGCGCCGCGCTCAGTGTCGCGACGCATCTCGCCGTCCTCGGCGCCGTGGGTGTCGGAACGATGCGCCAGGTCGATCGGTCGCTCGATCGACCGAAAGCGCAGATCATCACCTTTCACCTTCCGCCGCGCCCGGCGCCGGCGACCGATCGTGCGTCAACCGTTCGCGAGCGCCCATCCCCGTGGACCGAGTCCCCGATGTTGCCCCGGATCGCGATCTCCAACGTCGCGCCAACGTCGCTCCCGGCGATCTCGCTCGGCGTCGTTCCGCCGGCCAGCGACCCGGCATTCGGCCCGGGATCGGCGGCTCCCGGCAACGGTCCGCCACGCGGCATCTTGGACGGCGGGGGCGACGACACTGCGGCGCCGTGGACCGGCCGCGAGCTCATGATGCGCCTGCTGGCGACGTCGAAGCCGCGCTATCCCGAGTCGCTGCGCAGCGCGGGCGTCGACGGGCAGGTATTGATCCGATTCGTCGTCGACACGGCCGGCCGCATCGAGCCGTCGAGCGTGCAGGTGCTCTCAGCGACGCATCCGCTGTTCGTGCAGGCGGTGAGGGCGGCGCTCGGCGGGTTCCGCTTCCGGCCGGCGGAAGTCGCCGGCCGCCGCGTTGAAGCGGCGGCGGAGATGCCGTTCGAGTTCTCTATTTCTAGAACCCGCTAATTCGGTAAGGCGGTGCGTTCACGCGACCGCACCGCCTTACCGCTACTCGTAGCGAAGCGCGACGATTGGGTCGAGCACCGCGGCCCGCCGTGCCGGCCAGACCCCGAACGCCACGCCGACGAAGGCCGAGAAGGCGAAGGCCATCACGATCGCCGCGGTCGATACCTGCGTCGACCATCCGGCGGTCTTGCTCATGATTGCCGCGCCCCCCGCCCCGAGGCCGATGCCGAGCAGCCCGCCGAGGCAGCAGAGCACCACGGCCTCGATCAGAAACTGGAGCAGGATGTTGAAGCGCGTCGCCCCGAGTGCCTTGCGAATGCCGATCTCGCGCGTGCGCTCGGTGACCGACACCAGCATGATGTTCATGATCCCAATGCCGCCGACGAGCAGTGACACCGCCGCGATGCCGGACAGCAGATAGGTCATGACCTCGGTCGTCTCCTGCGTCGTGGCCAGGATGTCGGACTGGTTGCGGATCTGGAAGTCGTCGGGCAAGCCCTGCGCGATTCGATGCTCGCGGCGGAGCACCCGCTGGATGTCGCCCATCGCGTCCGGAATCTTCTCCTCGGATTCGGCGAGTGCGCTGATCGAGTTGAGACGGTCCGTGCCGTTGACGCGGAAGCGGGCGGTCTCGATCGGAATGAGGACCTCGTCATCCGGATCCTGGAACGCGCTCGCCTGGCCCTTCGACGCGAGCACGCCGACGACGGTGAACTGGGTGCCGCGAATGCGCACCGTCTCGCCGATCAGCGCCTCGGGCGTCGTGACGCCGAGGTTGGTGAGCACGGTGTTGCCCAGGACGGCGACGCGCTGACGGCCTTCGTCGTCGGCGGCCGTGAACATCTTGCCGGCGCGCAGCGTGTACTTGCGCACCTCGAGATAGTTGGGCGACGTGCCGACGATCGTCGTGTTCGCGTTCTTGTTCCCGAACACGATCTGCTGGCTCGACCGCATCTCCGGTTGTACGGCGATGAGATTGGTGGCCCGTTCGTCGACGGCCTTGGCATCGTCGATCGTCAAGCGCTTCTGCGCGCCGGCGATCGCCACGCCCTGGCCCCGCTGCTGGCCCGGGCTCACCGTGAGCAGCGTGGTGCCGAGCGCCGCGATCCGGTCCTTGACCGCCTGCTGGGCGCCCGTACCGAGCGCGACGACGGCGATCACGGCGCCGACGCCGATCACGATGCCGAGCATCGTCAGCGCCGAGCGGAGCTTGTTCGCCCGCAGCGCGCCGAGGGCGACGCTGATGATCTCTCCAATGAGCATTGTCTTATCCCCGGCCGCCCCGACCGCCGCCGCCCGGTCCGCGCCCGGCGCCCGGTCCGGGCTGACCGCCGAGCGGACTGGCGTTCTGGCGAATCCGGTCCTGCTGCTGGAGGCGCTGCGCCTGGAGCGCGAGGGCGCCAAGCATCACGACGCGCTCGCCCTCTTTGAGACCACTCACCACTTCCGTGAAGTCGAGGTTCGATTGGCCGAGTTGAACGATCCGCGGCGCGAACTGCGTCTTCGAGCTGTCCGTGACGAACACGAGACCGGTACGCGTGCGCTGCGGCCCGCCCGACTCGGGGGACGGGGACAGCGACCGCGTCCCCTGGCCGCGGGTAGAAGCGCCGGCGTTGGACGACTGCGCCGCGCCTTGCTGGCGCCGAGCACACGACCCCGCCGTGCGCGGATCGATGTTGAGCGCCGTGTAAATCGCGCGCAGCTGTTCGTTCACCGCCTGCATCTCCGGGCTTCCGCGGAAGCCACCGCCTCCGCCGCCAGCGCCGCGCTGGCGGCCGCCGGCTGAATCAGAGCGATTGGCACCACGCTGACGGTCGGCGCCCCCGCCGCTGCCGCCATTTCCGCTGCCGCCGTTTCGGTTGCTTCCGCCATTCTGGCGATTGAACCCGGCGGGTCGAAGCGCGGCGAGCTTGGCGCGGAGACTGTCGATCTGCTTCTTCTCTTTCGGGTGTGCCTTGAGCACGTCGTCGATCTTTTTGCAGTCGGCGTCCGACACCTGCTGGCCGAAACCGCCCTGCTGACCAAAGCCGCCCTGCTGCCCCTGCTGTGCGAATGCGATGTCTCCGTTAGCTGAACCATTCGCGCCGCCGGCCGCCGCACTCGCCGCGCCGGTACCCGGCGCGGCTCCGCCGCCATTGCCGTTTCCATTGCCGCCGCCGTTGCGCCGCCCGCCGCGGTTGCCGCCCCCGAAGCCGCCTCGATTGCCGCCGCCGCCCGAAAAGCCTTGGGCCCGCAGCTCGGCGGTCACGGTGTCGGCGCTCATGCCGAGCATCGCGCCGGTCGCCACGGCTTCACGCGGGCTCTTGATCGCGTCGTTCGGGATGGCGAGCACGTTGTCGCGCTCGTCGATCAGCACCGACACTTCGCCGTTCATGCCCGGCTTGAGCAGGCCTTCGCGGTTCTCGAGATTCACGAGCACCGGGAACATCGTGACGTTCTGCTGGATCACGGCCTGCGGCTCGATCTTCTCGACCACGCCGCCGAAGCGCCGGTCCGGGTAGGCGTCGACCGTGACGTTGGCCGCTTCGCCGGGATGCACGTTGCCGATGTCGTTCTCGTTGAACAGCGCCCGGATGCGCACGACGCTCAGATCGGCCATCTGCACGATCGTCGTGCCGCCGCTGACCGTACCGGTGGCCGACGCGATGACGGTGCCCACGGCCACGTTCTTGGTGATGATCGTGCCTTCGCTGGCCGCCTTGACCGTGGCGTCTTCCAGCGCCTGGCGCGCGAGGTCGAGCGCGGCGGTGGCGTTGACGACGCCGGACTTGGCGTTCTCGTAGCTCACCGCGACCTGCTCGAACTCCTGCGGCGTGATGACGCGCGCCTTGAACATTTCCTCATTGCGCTTCTTGTCGCTCTCGGCGACCGAGAGCTTGGCCTGCGCCGCGTCGAGCGCCGCCTTGGCCTGGTTGTACTTGTTCTGCACGTCGCGCGTGTCGACCTGGACGATCAGGTCGCCGGGCTTGACGAGCGTGCCCGTTTCCACCGGCATCTGCGTGATCACGCCG
>DATNAT010000180.1:0-12487 GCA_035572355.1 Gemmatimonadaceae bacterium | reverse complement strand
ACCGCGTTACCGCGGCGGCGAGCCGCGTGGCCTGAAGGGCGGAAGTCCGCCCGGCTTGCCGCGCTCGGGAATCAGGTACTCCGGCGACGGCGGCTCGTTGTAGCCGCGATGGCACGTCGCGCAGTCGACGCGCGGCGTGTCGCGCGGGTAGAGCTTGGGGAGCTGATTGGTGTTGATGTCGTTCACCATGCGCTGCATGAACCGCGCGCGCACTTTGTTGTTCGACGTGTCGCTCGCGAAGTTGCCCTGGTTCGCGAAGCGGTGGCAGTTGGTGCAATTCCAACTCAGTGCGACGCCATAGTCCTCGTCCATCTTGTGAACGAGCTGCACGGCGGTGAGCCCCTTGAGCACTTGCACGTTCTTGAATACCTGCTCGGCCGGCTCGTTCTCGCGGCCGGCGATCTGCTGCATCACCTGCGCGACGAACACGGCGCGCAGCTTGACGAGGCTGTCGCGCGACGGGGGCAGGCGGCGAGGCGGCACGACGGCCGGCTCCGTGTTGGAGGCCGCGGGCGCGGGGGATGCCGGCGACGGCGTAGCGGGAGCGGGCGTGCCCGGGGCGCGCGTGCATGACAGAACGGTGAGGACGCTTGCAACTGTCGCAATGAGACGACGATCCACTTCGCTGCCTCCATGGGTGTGCGAGAAACGCGACCGGAAAGCTCGAACCGGTCTACAAGAGTAACGATCACGGCTTGGCGGACGTTGCCGGAGCCCACCGCGCGATGCGGCCTCGCGGGCCCGCGGCCCATCCGGCATCGCGCGACGCGAACGCCACGCTGTTGTACGCGACGGTGTCGAGCATCGCCCAGCTCTCTCCGCCGTCGCTCGACCGCGCGGTTCCGGCGAGGCCGACGGCGACCAGTGTCCGGCCCCGAGTGCCCGGCACGACTGCGACGCCGGACATGTATCCCGCCGGCGGAGTCCCCCTCGCCGTCCGCCAGGTTCTACCACCATCCGACGTGAGCGCGACGTTCACGAATTGCTCCTTCGGCTTGGCGTAGTCGCCGCCCACCGCGACGCCGTGTATCGCGTCGCTGAACGCCACGGAAAACGCGCCCGACGATGCTCCGCCGGCGTGAATCGGCGTGTCGGCGACTGTCCACGTGCGCCCGCGATCGGTCGAGTGAAAAACGCGGGCTCGCGCGCCGCCGCCGGTCGCGATCCACACATTGGACGATCCCTGCACCGCGAGGCAGGTGCCGCTCGCGGCGAACGACGCTTCGCCCGGGAGCACGGGGGGCGCGCCATCCGTCGGGAGTCGCGACCAGCTCGCGCCGCCATCGTCCGTGGCGAGGAGAAACAGCTTGCCGTGCACCGGATCGCTCAGCGCAATGCCGTGCCGGTCGTCCCAGAACGCGATGGCGTCGAGAAAGACGCCCGAGTCGGCCGTCGTGAAGCGCTCGGTCCAGTGCGCACCGTTGGTGGTGCCGAAGATCTTGGCCGCGCCCGACTCGGCCGCCCCCGCGCTCGCCGCGAACGCATGCTTGGCATCGCGCGGCGCGATCGAGCGCAGGTCGAGCTTTTCGGCGCCGGGAATCGTGTCGACCGTCCAGGTCGCGCCGGCGTCGGTGGTGCGAAGCACCCTGCCGCCCGTTCCGCTCGCCCAGACGAGGCTCGGCGACAGCGCGACGAGTCCCCGAATCTCGCCCGTCATTGGGCTCGTCTGCGGCGCCCACTGCGCCGCGGCGGGAACGGCCACCAAAATGGAAACCACCGTTACCAACGAGAATCTGTTCGTATTCATACTATTATGATTTGACATCCAGCACAGCCGTTCACCCCCACCAGAACGCCGCGGCGATGATTCCGTAGAGCCCGATCAGCGCCACCCCCTCGATCCAGATCGTCTCGCCGTCGTTGACGATGATCGCCGATGTCAGCGTCGTCAGCAACAGCGCCGCGATGAGCAGCGGCGGCAGCACGAGCGTCAGCACCGACCCGCCGAGCACGAACGAGAGGAGCACGAGCGCCGGCCCGACGACGAGCGCGATCTGCAGCGAGCTGTTGAGGATCACGCTCAGCGCGTAGTCCGGGCGGTTGCGCGCCGCCAACCGAAGCCCCGCCACGTTCTCGACCGCGTTGCCGGCGATAGCCACGATTACCAGGCCGGCGAACGCTTGCGAGATGTGCAGCGCTTCGATCGCCGGCTCGAGCGCGTCGACGAACCACTCCGACACCAGCGCCGCGCCGAGCGACGCCAGCGTCAGCACGACCGCTGCCAGCCAGAGCGGCCAGGCGTCCGCTGCCGCGTCGGCCTGTTCGGCGTGCCGCACCGAGCGCGACGGATCGGCGCTCAGCGAGAAGGGCAGGCTCGCCGCGAACACGCACAGCAGCAGAATCGAGCAGGCAGCGCTCAACGCCGACTCGTGCCCTGCGGCCGGCGTGTGAAGCTCGGCCGCCAACGTCGGGATCGCCAGCGCCGCCACGGCCAGCATCATCAGCGACACGATCATGCGCGGCGCTTCGGCGTCGAAGTGCATGCGTCCGTGCTTGATGCCGCCGACGACGATCGCCAGCCCGAGCACGAGCAGGGAGTTGGCGAGAATCGAGCCGATCAACGCGGCCTGCACCACGTGAACGAGTCCCGCGCGCAGCGCAAACACGCAGACCATCAGCTCCGGCAGATTGCCGAGCGCCGATTGGAGCACGCCGGTGGCACCGGAACCGAGGTGCAGCCCGACCTGTTCGGTGCCCTGCGACACTGCCATCGCGAGCAGGGACAGCGCCGCCGCGGAGGCCACGAACTGCACCACGTCGTTCACACCGAGCGCGCGGAACAGGCCGGCCAGGATCACCAGCACCGCGATGACGGCGAATGAGACGTAGTCCTTGCGTCGCGGCACGCGCTCCGTTGTCTGACGGTGGGAGGGAAAGCGCGAATCTAACGCCGCTAGATTTCGCGGACCACTCCGCCGCTCGACGCGACGATCGCGCTCGAGCGCACTCGACCGCATTCTACATCTCGTGACGCTCGATCTCTCGTCCGTCCGCGCGGCGCGCGAACGCATCGCCGGCCGCCTGCACACCACACCGACCATGAGCTCGACGCGCCTCGGCGACGCGGCCGGCGTCCGCCTCGTGCTCAAGTGCGAGAACCTCCAGAAGACCGGGTCGTTCAAGGTGCGCGGCGCGCTGCACAAACTCTCGCGGCTCGACGCGGCGGCCAAAGCACGCGGCGTCGTCACCGTGTCGGCGGGTAACCACGCGCAGGCGTTGGCCTGGGCGGCGCGCGACGCGGGTGTTGCCGCTACCGTGGTGATGTCGACGAACGCGTCGCCGGCCAAGATCGAAGCCAGTCGCGGGTATGGCGCCGAAGTCGTGCTGCACGGCGCATCGAACATCGACGCCTTCGCCAAAGCCCGCGAGCTCGAGAAGGAACGGCAGCTCACCTTCGTCCATCCATTCGACGACGAGGATGTCGCGGCGGGAGCCGGGATCGTCGGTCTCGAGCTGCTCGAGCAAGCCCCCGACCTCGACGCGGTCGTCGTGCCGATCGGCGGTGGCGGGTTGATCGCCGGCATGCTGGTCGCGCTCAAGGAGAGCAATCCGAAGCTTCGCGTCTTCGGCGTCGAGCCTGAAGGTGCACCCTCGATGCGCCGCAGCCTCGACGAAGGGCACGCCGTGCGGCTCGACGCGGTGAACACTGTCGCCGACGGTCTTGCCGCGCCGATGGCCGGCGAGCTCCCGTACCAGATCGTGCGCCGTTACGCCGACGATGTCGTGCTTCTCAGCGACGACGCGATTGCCGATGCGATGCGCCAGCTGCTCTTGAGCGCCAAGCTTCTCGCCGAACCGGCGGGCGCGGCGGCGGTCGCGGCGGTGCTCTCCGGCGCGCTGCCGTTGCGCCGCGGCGAACGCGTCGCCGCCGTCGTGAGCGGCGGCAACATCGACCTCGCCAAGCTGGCCAGCGTGCTACGCTAGCCGGTTCGTCGACTGGAGCGACTCGCCGCGAAAGGCGTACATCGTGAGCAGCAGCCAGACTGCGCCGACCGCCGCGCCGGCGATCACGTCGGTCGGCCAGTGTACGCCGAGGTAGACGCGCGTGTAGAGATCGGCGAGCGAGAGCGGGATGAGCACGTAGTAGGGCCAGATCCAACCTTTCACGCGATGCAGGATGATCGCGAGCGTGATCAACACCGAGATGCTCGCGATCGCGTGGCCGCTCGGGTATGAGCTCCAACCGTACCAGCCCCGCCGCGGAAAGAGATCAGGGCGATCGCGGTCGAATAACGCCTTGAGCGACGGATTGAGCAGATAGCTGCCGAGCTGAACCACGGCCAGCCGCACCGCGAGTCGAGGCTCGTGCGCGCGCCGCCAGAGCCACCACACGATCAGCGCGATACCGGGAATGAGCGAGATGTTCGTTCCCGTCCACGGCAGAAGCAGCATGACGGGATCGAGCGCTCGCGGCACCGAGCCGTGAATCCACATCATGAGCGCGCGCTCCCACGGATAGCCGCGGTCCCACCCGCCGGTCGCGCGCACCAACTCGGCGGAGGCAATGCCGGCGAGCGAGCTGACGACGTACGCCGCGGCTATCGTGCCCCATCGCTGCCGCCACCAGGGTGCATCGAGACGCTGCACGATGCACTCGTCCTCGAGAGCCATGGTCATGCGTACTGCTGAGGCACGTACCCTGCCAGCGCGCCGGCGGCCGCCGACGGTGTCGGCTAGTCGGCGAGCCCGCGGTCGCGCACTGTCATCATCGTGCCGACCATCGTCGCGACGAGCCGCTCACTGCCGCTCGCGTGCGCCGCGACCTCGCCCCAGCACACCGTCACCGTGCGGCCGGCGCGAATGACGCGTCCGCGCGCAACGATCCGGTCTCCGGCCGCGGGCGCGAGGAGGTTGATCTTGAACTCCACGCTGAGCACCGCGGTGCCGGCGGGCATGAGACTCAGCGCCGCGTAGCCGCACGCACTGTCGGCGGCGGCGGCGAGCGCGCCGGCGTGCAGAAAGCCGTGCTGCTGCGTGAGCTCGTCGCGCACCGCCAGCTCGATGTCGACTTCACCCGGCGCAACGCGCGTGAGCGCGGCGCCGAGGGTCGACATGAGGCGCTGGCGCGCGAAGCTGGCGCGCACGCGCGCTTCGAACTCCGGATCCTGCGGTTCGAACGTCGGGCGCGCGGTCACGCCGGGCGCCGGCACTCGCAGCAGACGGCCGGCGCACCGAAGTCGACGAGCAGACGGCGGAGCCACGAGCCGTGCAGATGCCGGGCGCAGAGCGCGCGCCGGCATCGCTCGCATGCGCCGCCGGCGATGAGATCGAAGCGCACGCCGCAGATCTCGCATTCCGTCGCCATCTCGGTGGCCATGAACACCCGGACCTTGCGAGTCATGCGACGGTCGGCGCGCGCGTCATCGTGTTCGGAAGCTCTCGATCAGGGCGACTTGTTGGAGCGCGTGCCGACCCTGGCCTGCGTCCAGATGACGATCGTCGCGCAGCTGCTGCCGCCGGCCTTGGTGAACTGCGGCGGCGTCTCGGTGCCATGATAAACCTCCACGGCCACGATCTCGTCCGGACGAACGTAGTCGTCGATGTCGCCCGGCGTCATCTCCTGATACGGCGAGTTGTCGACGTAAAAGTTGACGCAGCCGTTCTGCTGATTGCGCGAATCGCGAATCACGTTGGTGCGCCCATCGCCGGTCGGCTGCATGATCAGCCCTGGCGACACGCGCATCACGTCGCTGAACAGATGCGCCTGATGGTTGATTTGCTTGCCGTCGAAGAAGTAGCCGAAGCCCGACTGCTTCCGCTCGAGATATCCGACTTTGGACAGTCCTTTGTCGACCTGCGCCTCGACGCGCATGGTCTCGAGCAGCGGCGCGGCATCGGTCATCGTCACGGTCGTCTTGGCGGCCGCGGCGTTCGAGAGCTCGACGGGCACTTCGGCCACCGAGTACCCGAGCTTTCGCACCTCGAGCGCCTGTGTGCCGGTCGGCAGACTGTCGAGCTCGAAGACGCCGTTCCCTTTGGTGATCGTTACCTCGAGCCCGCCCTGCAGCTGGACGCGCGCGCCGACGAGCGGTTTGCCCGTCTTGTCGACGACGCGCCCGGTAACGCGCGCTGCACCTTTGGCGACTCGTCTGACTTTGCCGCTGTCGCCCTTGACCTCGACGACGGTCTGGTGGCTCGCGACCGTGAACCCGCGGAGCGCGAGGAACCCGTTGCTGATCGCGACCGGCACTTCGCCCGAGCTCACCTTGTTGCGATAGACCTGGACTTTGCCATCCATGTCTTTCGCCAGCCCGCAGATTCGGTACATGCCCGTCGAATCGACGGTCGCCGATCCGGTGCGAAGCATCTTTCGGCCGGCCAGATCGGTGATGTAGTAGACGATCTGCACCTCGGCGCCGATCGCCGGCCCTTTCGTTTCCGGATCGCGGACGAAGCCGACCATCGCTGCGGGCCCGCGCATCCGCTGCGCGGGTGTGCAGAGGATGCCCACCAGCCGCTCCGCCGACGGGATCGCCATGTCGAGGGTGTGCGTGTCGCCCGCCGCGAAGGTGATCGGCGGCGTCCGCATCTGGCCGACGCCGAGCGTATCGAGCAGCGGGGCCAGGAGAAGCAGCCGACGTGTGCCGACGGGAATGCTGTCGAGGAGGTAGTGGCCGTCGGCGTCGGTCGTCGTGGACCGCTCAGTGCCTTCGACGAGGACGACGGCGTTGGTCAGCGGCGCGCTGTGCACGCTGTCGATGACGTAGCCCTGGATTTTGGCGAAGGCGCTCGCGGTGGCAGGAGCAGCGGGCGGTGTGGCTTGGGCGAACGACACGCGCGGTGCCAGCGCGGCGAAGATGGCCACGGCGGCCAGCGCGAGGGAGGCGCGGACGGCGGATGTGGTCGCTTGCGTCATGGAAACGGCGGGTTGAGGAGGGATGCCGCAAGTTATGAATGGGACGGCGCCCGTTCTACCCCCTCAACCCGCCGTTCGTTGCCCCGCGTCAACCCCTCGCGTCGACGGGCCTCGCTTCCCCCGTCAGCGCCGGCTGACGGTCGCGGTGCTCATGTCCAGGGCCGGCTCGATCCGGAACCGGATCACGTCGCCCTTGGTCGCGGCCAGCGGTCCGACCACGGCCCGGCCGCGGCCGTCGGCCGGAACTCCGAGCACGAAGAGCGTCGCCGTCGGCAGGAACGTCGGATCGAGCAACAGCGTGGTGTTGTCGTTGCCGCCCACCGATCCGATGAACTGCGAGTGGCCATTCACCACCATGCGCAGTTCCATCGACGATGGGTTGTTATTGACGACGTTCAGCACGACGGTCTTGGCCGCCTCGGCCGGATCGATCACGTCGCCGGCGGCGGAGCCTTCCATCGTCCGCGCGCAACCCGCCGCGAGAACCGCGGCCGTCGCGAGCACCAGGATATTCCGAGATCTCAGCATACCTTCGAAAAAGGCATGATCGGTGCCGCCGTCCGCGTCAGCGACGGAGTCATGCGTGCTCGAACACGTTCAGCGTGTCGAACCGCGCGACGTCGACCCAGCAGTTGGGCCCGCAGAGCGTGAGCCCGGCGCGGCGGAACAATCGCCGGTACGCCGACGCCGGCCGCTCGTGCCATCCGTCGCGGTCGCCTTCCATCTCGTCCTCCGCGGCGAATGCTTCGATGTACGCCACGCCACCGAGCAGACGACGCATCGCGCCGAGTGCGCGCGCGACGTCGCGCTCCGGGAGATACTGGAGCACGTCGGCGCAGACGACGAGGTCGATGTTTCGCGGCAGCCGCAGGCGCCCCAGCTCGCCCACCGAGCCCAGTTTGATGTTGCGCTCGGCGCCGAACCGTTCGATCACATAGCTGCTCGAGTCCACGCCCACATAGCGCGCTTGCGGCCGCAGTCGGGCGAGAATCGGCTGCCAGGGCGCTTCGCCACAGCCCACGTCGAGCACGGTTCGGATTGGCCGGCCCAGCAGATACTCGGCGACCCCCACCGCCATCCGCACCTTGCGCGTCAGACTTTCCCGCGTCGACACACGGTCGGCGGGATCGCGATACCACCGCTCGAAGTAGGCGCGATCGTACGATTTCACGAATCCTCTCGGCTGTTCGTTCAGTGGGCACGTCGTCTGCTGGGTCTGGCGATACCACCCCGTGCATGGAGGTACGGTCAATGGCCGACGAGCAACGGCATGATCGCGACGACGAGAGGAATGATCGCACAGCATCGGACGATCGCGCAGCGCGCGACAGCGACGACTCGCGCGACCGACGCGGGCCCGACCGTCCGTCCCGCACGCCTTTGACGCGCCGTGAGCGCGACGAGCGGTGGCCGATCGGTTGAGCGGCGCGCCGCCCCGCGCGAACTGGCGAACCATGCCTCCTGCGTACATAGTGAGGCATGGACATCGCCGCCCGCCATGACGATCCCGGCGTAGAGGAGCTGGCCCGCTCGATCTACGCCCTCTTTCCCCGCTGCGTGCGCTGCGGGGGTACTATCGCGAGCTACGAGGACGCGGACGTTCGCATCCTCAGCCATCGCGTCGTCCACCGCGGACGCTGCGCCGACGACGAGCGCGCGGCGGAGGCGGTGCATGCCGCGCGGCCGGAGATCGAGTCGTGAGACGGCGCCACGTGCGCGCGACCGTCGTCGCGCTGGCGGCGGGGCTGGCGATCGCGCCGGCGAGTCGTCTTTCGGCGCAACAGATCGCCCCGTCGAGCTACTCCGAGCTCCGCTGGCGCATGATCGGTCCCTTCCGCGCCAGCCGCACCAAGGCGGCGGTCGGCATTCCCGACCAGCCGAATGTGTTCTACATCGGCGCCGTCGACGGCGGCGTGTGGAAGACGACCGACTACGGGCGCACCTGGACGCCGATCTTCGACGACGAGCCGAGCGGATCGGTCGGGGCGATCGCCGTCGCGCCATCCAATCCGAACATCGTCTACGTCGGCAGCGGCGAAGGCTTGCAGCGTCCCGACCTCTCGACCGGCGACGGGATGTACAAGTCGACCGACGCCGGAAAGACCTGGACGCATCTCGGCCTGCGCGACGGCCAGCAGATTCCGCAGATCGTCGTCGATCCGCGCGACCCGAACCGCCTGTTCGTCGCCGTGATGGGCCATCCATACGGCCCGAATGCCGAGCGCGGGCTGTTCCGCTCGACGGACGGCGGGCAATCGTTTCAGAAAGTCTTATATAAGGACGAGAATACCGGTGCGATCGACGTCGTGATGGACCCGTCCAACCCGAACACGCTCTTCTGCGCGCTGTGGGAGTCGCGCCAGGGACCGTGGGAGAACGGACAGTTCTCCGGTCCGGGGAGCGGGTTGTACCGATCGACCGACGGCGGCACGACGTGGGAGAAGTTCGGCACCGGCCTGCCGACCTTCGAGCAGGACGGGCTCGGACGCATCGGCCTCACCATCGCGCCGAGCATGCCGAGCCGGATGTTCGCCACCGTCAACTCGGCGCGCGGCGATGGATTGTACCGCTCGGACGACGCGGGCGCACGCTGGTACAAGGTCACCACCGACGACCGCGTCGCGACCCGCGAGTCGGACTTCGCCGAGGTGAAAGTCGATCCGAAGAATCCGGACGTCGTCTACACGGCCAGCGTCGTCACCTGGAAGTCGACCGACGGCGGACACACGTTCAGCGCGTTTCGTGGCGCGCCGGGCGGCGACGACTATCATCGCATCTGGATCAACCCGAACGATCCGAAGACGATGATCATCGCCAGCGATCAGGGCGCGATCGTCACGGTGAATGGCGGCGAGAGCTGGAGCTCGTGGCTCAATCAGCCGACGGCCGCGTTCTATCATGTCGCGGCGGACAATGCGTTTCCGTATCGCCTCTGCAGCGGCCAGCAGGAGTCGGGCTCGGCGTGCGTGCGGAGCCGCGGCGACGACGGCCGCATTCTCGACTGGGATTGGCATCCGGTCGGCATCGAGGAATACGGCTATGCAGCGCCCGATCCGCTCGACCCGGACCTCGTCTACGGCGGAAAGGTGTCGCGCTGGGATCGCCGTACCGGCGAAGTGCAGCAGGTCGGCCCGCGCGTTGGCCGCGGCGACGGCGTCGACTTCCGCGTGCTGCGCACCGCGCCGCTCGTTTTCTCGACGGTGAATCCGCATCTGCTGCTGTTCGCTTCGAACGTCGTCTGGAAGACGCTCGACGGCGGCGAGCACTGGACGCGCATCAGTCCCGATCTCACACGCAAGGATTCGGTCGTGCCGCCGAGCGTTGGCGTGTATGCGAGCTCGCGCGATGCAACGACGCACCATGGCGGCGTGGTCTACACCATCGCGCCGTCGTACGTGAACGAGCAGCGCATCTGGGCGGGAACCGACGACGGCCTGATCCAGACGACGAGCGACGGCGGCGCGCACTGGACGGACGTCACGCCGCCTGCGCTCCGCGCGCATCCGTGGAGCAAGGTGTCGATCATCGACGCCGGACGGTTCGACGCGCAGACGGCGTACGCCGCGATCAACACCTTTCGCCTCGACGATCTGAATCCGCACATCTACCGCACGCACGACGGCGGCAAATCGTGGACGGAGATCGTGAACGGCATCGCCGGCGGCGCCGCCATTAACGTCGTGCGCGAGGATCCGAAGCGAAAAGGCCTGCTCTTCGCCGGATCGGAGACGCAGGTCTGGGTGTCGTTCGACGACGGCGACCACTGGTCGTCGCTCCGGCTCAACATGCCGGCGACGTCGATTCGAGATCTCATCGTCAAGGACGACGATATCGCGATCGGAACCCACGGGCGTTCGTTCTGGATCCTCGACGACATCGCGGCGCTTCGCCAGATGACCGCCGCGACGGCGACTGCCCCGGCGACGCTGTTCAAGCCCGCGATGGCCTACCGCTTTCGCTGGAGCAAGTACACCGATACGCCGATTCCCCCCGACGAGCCGTGGGCGGAGAATCCTCCTGACGGCGCCATCATCGACTACACGGTCGGGCCGAACACGACCGGTGACGCGACGCTGGAGATCGTCGACCCGAGCGGTCGGATGATTCGACGCTACTCGAGCCGCGACACATCGATGGCGCCCGAGGACATCGGCAACACGCCGCGCTACTGGATTCGGCCCACGAAGGTCTTGCAGGCGACGCCGGGCTTTCACCGGTTCGTGTGGGATCTGCACTACGCGCCGCCCGCCGGCACGAGCACGCAGCCGGGCCAGTACCCGATCTCGGCGACTCCGCACGATACGCCGCGCGAGCCGCGCGGGCCGTGGGCCGTGCCCGGCCAGTACACGGCGCGTCTCACCGTCGGCGGCAGGAGCTACACCCAGACCTTCACCGTCAAGATGGATCCGCGGATCAAGACGCCGCCCGCGGCGATCGCCGCCGAGCATGCGCTCGCCGTGGCGCTCTACGACGACATCGCGCGCGATTCAGCGATCGTCGCCGAGGCGCGGACGCTCCGCGCGCGCCTGGCCGACGCGCGCGCCAAGTCGAACGACGCGCAGCTGAGCGCTGCGGTTGATGCGTACGATTCGAGAGTTCTCTCGATTGCCGGAGCGACGGGCGGGCGCGGCGGCCGCGGAGGGGGTCGCGGGCGGGGCGGCACGCCGCAGATGACACTGGCGTCGCTCGACGGCCAGCTCCTCTCGCTCATGGCGACGTTGGAAGAGGTCGACGCCGCACCGACGGCCGCCGCGCTCGCCGCCGTGCATGATACGCAGCGCGAGTTCGATTCACTCAGTGCACGCTGGGCGACGGCGATCGGTCCTGAGCTCGCGGCCCTCAACGCAAGGTTGCGGGTGGCGGGTCAACAACCAGTTTCGATCTCTCCCGAGTAGCGGAGAATCCGCTGCTTGTGGCATCTGCGCTCGGTCGCGGTGAGGGGCGAATGACTCCGCGATTCGCTTTCATCTGTTGCATTGTGACGGCTGTGCCTTCGTACGGCCAACGGCCGCCCGGGCGCTGCCCCGGCACGTCGAGTTGGTCGTTCAAGTTGCTGCCGCCGCCTCAGGCAATGCGGCCAAACGCCGATCTGGACGATACGACGGCCTATCCCGAATGCGCCGTCGATCGAGTCGCGGTGATTCACGCCGGGCGATATCCCGCGTACCCACCGATGCTCGCCGGCGCTCAGGTCGACGGAGTCGTGCGCGTGGAATTCACGATCTCGTCCACCGGCGCAATTGACGCCGCGCACGTCAAGGTGCTCCGGTCGACCCACGATCTGTTCACGCGAGCCGTTCGCGAGGCGATGGCGACGTGGACCGCAGAACCGGCGCGACTTGGGCGGCGGCGCGTTTCCGAATGGCTCGAGTACGAGTTTCGTTTTCTCGCCGACTGCCGCGGGCTGCCGCGCGTCGTGCTTGGCGCGCGCGCGGCGAGTGAGCCGCACGCCGTCGAGATCTGCCCGCTACGCTGACGCCGTCTGGCGCGGCCGCGGCCCGAGCGCCGCGCCGCGCATCGCTACCCACACCAGCGCCAGCGCGGGCGGCAGTCCGAGGCCGATCACCGCCAGGTTGACCTGCCGCGACGCGCCGACGAGGTGGGCGAGCAGCGCGACCGCGGTCAGCGTCG
>DATNAT010000179.1:0-11590 GCA_035572355.1 Gemmatimonadaceae bacterium | reverse complement strand
CCTTCGGCGCCGACGAGCGGATCGGCCTGCAGCTCGCCCGACATGCCGGTGAGGCCGCGCTCGATCTTCTCGATCGGCAGCTGCACGCCGATCACCCCCGTCGAGCTGACGAGGACGCGGTCCGCCGTGGTGCCGAGCTCGGCGGCCGCGGCAGTCGCCATCCGTCTCGCATTGGTCAGCCCGGCCGCACCAGTGGCGACATTGCTGCATTTGCTGTTCGCGACGATGGCGCGCAGGCGCCCGCCGCGGATCGTCTCGCGGCCGAGCACGACCGGCGCGCCGGGGAAATGGTTGCGCGTGAAGATCGCCGCCGCCGCCGCGTCGACGTCGCTCGCGAACAGCGCAAGGTCCTTGGCGGTCGGTTTGAGCCCGCAGTTTCGGCTCGCGCACCGGATGCCGCGTGGAAAGATCGGTCGGTCGTGAAACGTCATGAGGAGGCGCGAGAAGGCGCGGCGCGTTGCCCGTGCGAATCGACCCGGCCAAGATACAGGAGGGCGCGGTCGCATCGCTACCAGGCCGACCGCACGACACTCACTCGGGGATGACGCGTGCACACTCAGGATTTCATCGACGAATACGAGCGCTATCGCCTGATCGGCGAGAAGGCGATGACGCAGGTGGCGGATGACGTGCTCAATCGCGTGCTCGCGCCGGACGGAAATTCCATCGCCATGCTCGTGCGCCACATCGGCGGCAATCTCACGTCGCGGTTCACCGACTTTCTCACCAGCGACGGCGAGAAGCCCTGGCGCGACCGCGATAGCGAGTTCGCCGACGGTACGTTCAGCCGCCACCAGATCGACGAGATCTGGAAGCGCGGCTGGAACGCCGTCGGCACCGCGCTCCGCGGCCTGACCGACGCCGACCTCGAGAAGTCCATCACCATCCGCGGCCAATCGCTGACGGTGCACGCGGCGCTCTGCCGCTCGGCCACGCACACCTCGATGCACGTCGGCCAGATCGTGCTGCTCGCCCGCATCCTCGCCTCCGACGAATGGAAGTGGATCAGCATTCCGAAGGGCCAATCGCAGCAATACAACCAGAAGCCGACGCTCGAGAAGAGGCCCGCGTCCTGAGCGTTCTCGTCGAGGCCTGCGTCGATTCCGTCGACGCGGCGCGTGTCGCCGAGCAGGCTGGCGCCCGGCGGCTCGAGCTGTGCGAGAATCTCGACGTCGGCGGCACGACGCCGTCGTCTGAGCTGCTCGGCGCTGTGCGCGCCGCGGTACGCATCCCGATCAGCGTCATGGTACGGCCGCGCGGTGGGTCCTACGTGCACCCGCAATCGGAGCTGGAGGTCATGCGGCAGCACATCGACCGGGCGAGAGATCTGGGCGCCGACATGATCGTGATTGGCGTGCTCACCGAAACGGGCGCGATCGATCTGCCGGCCGTGCGCGAGCTAGTCGCCCGTGCCGGCAGCCTTCCGGTGACTTTTCATCGCGCGTTCGATGAAGTTGACGATCAGCTCGCGGCGATTGACCAGTTGATCGACGCCGGCGTTGCGCGCGTGCTGACGTCGGGCGGTGCGCCGACTGCACTCGACGGCGCCGAGCGGTTGCACGCGCTCGTCGAGCGCGCGGCGGGTCGGCTGGTCGTCATGGCGGGTGGGCGCGTTCGTCCGGCCAACGCGCGAGCACTCGTCGCGCGGAGCGGTGTGGCTGAAGTGCACGCGCGATCGGAGCTCGACGAGTTGCGCGTGCGCGGGATCGTCGAAGCGGTCGCAACGCGCTGAGTCGCTCGCCCATTCATGCGCCTCTTCCGCGTCTACGCCACGACCCTTCGAGTCGCCGCCAGCTACCTCTGGCTGAGGCTCTGGCGTCCGCTCCTCGGCGCGGATCGCTATCGCGTGTGGCTCGCCCGGCGACACGCGGTCAACGCCCGGCGGATCGAGCGCGCGATCGTGCGCGCCGGGGGTTTGTTCATCAAGGTCGGGCAGCTCATCAGCATTCTCTCGAATGTGTTGCCCGAGGAATTCCGGCGCGAGCTGGAAGGGCTGCAGGACCAGCTCCCGCCGCGCCCGTTCGATGAGATCGTCGCCAGACTGCGCGCTGAGCTCGGTGCCGGTCCCGACGAGCTCTTCGCGTCGTTCGACCGCGAGCCGATCGCCACGGCGTCGCTCGCCCAGGTGCACGCCGCCACCCTCGCCGACGGCCGCAAGGTGGCCGTCAAGGTGCAGCATGCCGACATCGAGCGGATTGCGCGCGTCGACTTGGCCGTCGTTCGCCGCATCCTGCGCGTCGTCCAGTTCCTGACCGGTGTGCGGGGGCTCGAATCGTATCCGCCGGAGATCAGTCAGCTCATCGCCCAGGAGCTCGACTTCACGACGGAAGCCGCGAACATTGCCCGCATCGGCGCGAACTTCGCCGGCGACACGACGGTGCGGTGCCCGATCGTCGTCCCCGAGCGGTCTACGCGCCGTGTGTTGACCACCGAATTCATCGTCGGCACCAAGATCACCGACTTCGCCACGCTGGCCGAGCGCGGCGTAGACCGGCGGCGGCTCGCCGAGCGGGTGGTGACCGCCTACTGCAAGATGATTTTCGTCGACGGTGTGTATCACGCCGATCCGCATCCGGGAAACATCTTCGTCGCTCCCGACGGAGCGATCGCGTTCGTCGATTTCGGCGCGGTGGGCATCGTGGCGCCGCGCATGCGCGAAGGCATCCCCGAATTTCTCGAGGGCGTCATTCGCCGCGATCCGGCGCGCATCACCACTGCCATTCGGACGATGGGGTTCGTGTCCGTCGACGCGCCGGATGGCGACGTCGCCCAGCGCGTGATCGACTGGGCCCAACGCAAATTTCTCGAGCAGGCGGCCAGCGGCTCCTTCACTCTCGCCGATCTGCAGGTCGACATGCGGACCAAGCTCGATGCGATCGCGGACCTGCGGCGGCTCGACGTATCGTTCCGCACGCTCACCGCGACCTTTCAGGTTCCGCGCGACTGGGTCGTGCTGGAACGCACGCTGCTGCTGCTCGTCGGACTCTGCACGGAGCTCGACGTCGACTGGAATCCGATGGCAGTCATTCGCCCCTACCTGGAGGACGTAGTGTTCGGACACGATCGTGATTGGGGCGGGCTCCTCGGCGACTCGCTCAAGGGCTGGGCCGTCAACGCAGCGGCGATTCCCGAGGCGCTGCGCGACACGCTGGTGCGGGCGAATCGCGGTGAACTCGAGGTCAGAGTTCCCGAGATCGCCGTCGCGGCGCGCTTGCTCTATGCCGGAATGCGGCAGCTCATGCTCACGGCCATGGCAATGGGGCTCGGCGTCATCACCTTCGACGCCTACGACCATGGCCGCGGCGGCGTGGCCATCTGGACGGGCGCCGGCTTCGTCGTCTGCCTGATGGCACTCTTGATCTCGTTCGCGGCCACGAATCGCGGACGCGGGTGACGTGCGGCGACGGCGGAGTACGGGAATTGACGAACGCTATTTCGCGAGTCCGTATACCGAGATGGCGTTGTCGCGGAGCACCATGCGCGCCAGGTGCTGGGCGCGGTCGCGATTCATCTCGCCGTCGCGAATCATCCCGGTGAGGGCGATCGCCAGCGCCCGCCGCGTCGTGTTCGAGGCGACCCACGCGACCTGCTCCCACCCTTGCTCCACGCCGCCGTCGAACGCGTCGCTGCCGAACAGGACCTTGTCGGGCCATTCGCCGAGCCACTGGCGCAGCACGCCGGCCAGCACCGTTGGCGTGGTGATGTCGTCCATCATCGACACGTCGGCGTAGACGTTCGGCTTGCTCAGCAATCCCTGCGTCTCGTCGATCAGCGGCCAGCCGCCGTGGACGATGATGAACGTCGTGCCGCGCAGCGTCGAATCGTTCAACGCCGGCTCGAGCAGATGCGGCGCGCTGCCGCTCGGCGAATAGAACCCGCCGAAAGTTTCCAGCACGTGAATCTGTACGACGAGATGCTGCCGCCCCGCTTCACGCGCGATCGCTCGAAAGAGATAGTCCTCGAGCGACTTGTACTCGGCGTGCGACGGTACGCCGCCACGGACGTACTGTGCGTAGATCCGCCGTGCCGCCGCGGTGTCCGGCGTGTCGAAGTCGAGCGGCCGCAGGTACGCCGCCTCGAACTTGATCCCCACGGCGCCCGATGCACGCTCGTGGGCGAGTGTCGGTGCCACGACCTGGCGTACGTAGTCGTCGAGCGTCGCCGGCAGGGCGTGGCGATTCAAATCGCGCAGATAGCGCTGGAGCAGCTTCGCTTCGCGCGGGTAGAGCGTGCGCGTGTCCGGCGTGCGCGCCGCTTCGCCGCGTACGTCGAGCGGCAGCATCAGCGCGTCGCTGAACGCGATCCACTTGAACCGCAACGGCGGCAGCCCCGGTCCCATCGCGACGCGGTTCGACATCATGATGTCGATGCCCGCCTGGTCGAGCGCCCATGCCGGAAAGCCTTGACCTTGTGCTCGCTGCGTGTTCGCCACCGCGGTCTTGAGCGCGGCGTGATAGGCGGGGCCGGTCAGACTTGGCGCCACATGGTAGAGCGCATTCTGGGCGAGGCGCCAGATCGGATCGTCCGGCTCGAGGCGACTGGGCAGCGCGAACGGCGGGATGCCGTCGAGCGGCAGCGCATCATACTCGGTGTCGGCGGCGCCGCCGGGCGGGATCGGGCGCATGGGATGCGCGTGGTCGTCGATCGCGCGAATGCCGCGCACGTATTGCTCGAGTGCGGGGTCGACCGTGGCTTGAGCACGCGCCCTCGCCGGCGGAACGCCGGCGAGAGACAGGCCGAGCAGAACGACAGCGCGACGTGAGCTGAGCACCGGATCACCGAGCGAGTCGAGGCGCCCCCGATATACGACTCACGTCGCCGCACGTCAATCGAGCGTGAGTGCTTCCGAAATACGAACGGCCCGCGCACTGCGCGGGCCGTTCGTATTTTCACCAATCACCGACGCCGTCTACTTCCCGGCGTCGAGATGATTCCAGTTCACGATCGCGTTGAACCCCATCGCGAACGTGCCTTGCGTCTGCCACCGCCAGTAGGGACGGAAGGCGAACATCACGATGTGCCCTTTGCCGACCGTTTCATCTACGAGCTGCGCCCGGTTCGCGAGCAGCTCGCCGTTCTCGAGCGTGCCCGAGAGGAGCATGTCGCTCGCCTGAGCGGGGAAAGCCATCACCACACGCGTCGACGACGCTGGATCGGGGGTGAAGCCCGGCAGCGATTCGGCACCGGCCGCGCCGCCTCCGAACCCACTGCGTCCACCACCAGCCCCGCGTCCACCACGCCCGCCGCGGCCCCCGGCCGCTCCGTTCGCGTCGCCGTTCATCACCGGCGAGCCGGGATTGGGGATGATCTCGCTCGTCGCTTCGCCATAGGGCGTAGTCGTGCCCGGCGCGACCCAGGGCGACAGCTTGAGCGGCGTCGCCATCGGTGTCGTGTTCTGTACTTCGGAGCTGCCGCCCCGGCCGCCGCGGCCGCCCGCGGCCGGCGCACCGGCGAGCGTCACCGGCGGCAGGTTGCCGGCGTTGAACACCGGCGCCTGGCTGAAGTAGACCGGAATATCAGCCTGCTCATAACCATAGACCAACGGGCTCGCCTTGTCGGCGATCATTCCGCGGAGGATCGTGCCGCGGGCGAACAGCCCCTGCGCCGCCTCGACCTTCACGCCCGGCGTGAATCCGAGCTCGACCAGGTTCTGCGCCGTGTTGCCTTCGGTGATGATCGTGCCGCCCTGCTGCACGAACTCGTACAGCGCCTTGAAGCCCGCTTCACCAACGCCGCCCCGAATGTCGTCCGTCGAATCCGGGTAGCCGAGCGCCGGATACTCCTTGGTGTGCTTGTAGGGAATCGGCTGATCGTTGGCCGCCGCTGCTCCGCCCGCGCCGCCGCGTCCGCCAAAGCCGCCGCCGCCGTTCAATCCGGCGCCGCCGGTCGGATAGATGATCACGTCGTACTTCGCGCGCAGATTGCCTTCCTTGAGCACATTCTCACCGAAGTAGTGATATGGCACTCCGTAGAAGTCGAGCGCGGCCCGCGTCCAGCCTTCGTCCTGCGTGCGGCTCCAGCTGTGCACGTAGCCGATGCGCGGCACGTCGAGCTCGTGCGTCGCCACGCCCGGCGCGCTCGCCAGCGCAACGCCCGTCAAGCCGAGCGTCTTGAGCTCCGGCTCGAGCTGCGCGCGGTTTGCGTTCGGGATGATGAGCGATCCGGCGTCGAAATGCTGGCCGTCCGCGTCGAACGCCGCCTCCGCCGCCTGCATCTTCACATTCGGGAACTTGAATCGGAAGGCGACGAGGCTGTTGTCTGACGTGTTCGCCACGGCGACCACGTTGCCCGTGCCGGTGATGCCGCCCGGCGCGGTGACGTCGCTCTTCACCGGCGTCATCCCCTGGGCGAGGACGCTCTTGTCGGTGACTTCTTCCACGGTGATGTTGCGCATCAGCGGGAAGGTCCAGCCGGTGTCGTCGTACGGCGCCGGATTCTGCGGCGCGAAATTCTGCAGCGAGAAGTACATGTCGGCGAGCGTGCGGTACGGTTGGTCGCCGCGGACGATGTAGTCGCCGGCGTTCACCTGGACGTTCCCCGCTTTGAACGACGCGTTGGCGCGCTGGAACTCCAAGCCTTGCGCCAACAGCTCGTTCACCGCTTCCGCGGCATTCTCCTTGGCGTGCTGGCCGGCGGGGATCACCCAAGCGTAAACGGGTCCCGTCTTGCCGCGCGCCACCGCGCGCTTCGCCTTGTCCCATTGATTCTCGAGGAAGGTCGAGCGGTCCTGGCCCACGCGATGGAGCGCGAAGAGGATCGCCGATTCCTGAATGTTCGTGTTCGCGCGCGGTCCCCAGTTGATCGTCTCGAGCGGCGGGTTCGGACGGAACCACTCGCGGCTCGTCGTGGTGGCGCCGGGCGTGACGGTGTAATTGTCAGGACCGTAGCTCTGCACTTCGTAGAACCGCCCGATCTCGTTGTGCGTGTGGGCGATGAAGAACATGTAGTTCGGCACCCAGCCGTCGTAGAACCCGTAGGTCCACACGCCCGGCACGCCGCGCTTCGTCATCTCCATCACGTCGTTCTCGGCGAGCAGCCACCACTCGTTCACGACGATCGGATCGAGCGCCTCGTTGTACGGACCCGTCCCCGTCGACGCGTAGAGATAGGTCTGCGCCTCGTGCAGATCGTGCAGCACCGTCGGCGTCCAGTCGAGCACCTCTTTCGTCACCGCTTGCGTGAGCTTGAGGTACTGGCCCATGCCGTCGCGGTTGTTGTCGTGCTGCACGTACTTGCCCCAGTACATCCGGAGCTGGTTCGCGTTCACCCCCGGATGCGCCTTGGCGTAGTAGTACGAGTCGACGATCTTGTCGCGCCCGTCGACCTCGACCACCGGCGTGATCAGCGTGATCACGTTCTTGCGGATGTCCTGGATGAATGGCGTCTCTTCGACGACGAGCCGGTAGGCGAGCTCCATCAGCATCTCGGGGCCGCCCGTTTCCGGCGAGTGCATGCCGCTGTTGATGTAGTAGACCGGCTTGCCGAGCGTGTGGATGATCTGTTGCGCCTGAGCTTCGGTCGTCTTGCGCGGATCGGACAGCGCGTTGATGTAGCCCTTGTACTTGTCCAGGTTCGCGATCGTCTGCTCGTCGCCCACCGCGAAGAGCACGATGTCACGCCCCTCTTCCGACTTGCCGATCTTCCAGAAGCGGGCGCGCTTCGGCGCCGCCTTTGCCACGGCCTCGAGGTAAGCGTGAATCTGTTCCGTATGCGTCAGCTCGCCCGGCGTGCCGACGATGTGGCCGTTGAACTTGAGCGGCGTCGGCACGGTGGCCGACGCCGGCAGGTGGTCGACGAGCTCCGTCGAGATGCGCGGATCGGTTAGATACTGCTTGATCTTGGCGGTGTACTCCTGATCCAATTTCTGTGTGGCGGACTGCGCGCGCAGCTGAGCGCGCGACGGTGCCAGCACGAGCGCACCGGTGGCGACGAGCGCCACCATCCAACGACGCGCCGGTCCTGTCGGACGGGACATCTGGGCTCCTGAAGGGAAGGGTGAAGCGTGGGGTGGGGCGAGGGGCGGGACGAGCGACGATAAGATTTACGCAGGAGGACGCAAAAGTGCGAGGAAGCGGCCGGCGCGCGGGAGCAATCCGCGCCAACGACACTGTCCGATATCGGACAGCCGTTCCCACGGTCGCGCGATGGCTCCGGTCGGGGCGTTCACGCAAAGCGCTCGAAGGCAACATGTTGCGATCGCCCGCAGTCGGAACGTCGCGTGCAGATCGCCCGCGTTCGTCCGCCCTCCATACGCGTCGCCAAGAAGTCGACCGACCACCGAGCCCGCCATGATTCGCCAAGACCTCTCGTTCGCGGTGCGCACGCTGCGCAAGAATCCGGCGTTCACCCTCACCGCCGTGATCACCATCGGTCTCGGCATCGGGGCGAGCACGGCGATCTTCAGCGTCGTCGACGCCGTGCTGCTCCGACCCCTTCCCTACACGCACCCGGAGCGCCTCGCGACGATCCAGAGCGACATGCTCGCGCGCCACGTGCTCAATTTTCCGATCGCGCCCGGCGACTTTCAGGATATCCGTCAGCGCGCGACGGCTTTCGAGAGCATCGCGGCCGTCAACGCGTCGCCGGCGTCGTTCGTCGACACCGACGGCAAACCGGAACAGATCGTCGTCGCTACCGTCACACCCAATTTTCTGTCGACGCTCGGCGCGACGGTCGCCTTCGGACGTGACTTGAACGACGGAGATGCATCCGTGCCGCCGCAACCGCCTCCCGGTGTGAACGCGACGGTTGCGCCGCCGCCGCCGCGGCTTCCGACCATGGTGATTCTCGCCCATGACTTCTGGCAGGATCGTTTCGGCGGCGACTCGTCGGTGATCGGCAAGTCGTTCCAGATCGCCGGCGGACCGGCGACGATCGTCGGCGTTGCACAGCCGGGCCTCCGCCTCGAATTCCAGGCAGGGAGCGGATTGGTCGGTCAGCCGGACGCATTCGCGGCGCTGCGCATCAATTGGAGCACTGCGTCGCGCATCAACGTTTTCTTACGCCTGATCGGACGGCTGAAGCCCGGAGCGACGTTCGCCGAGGCCCAATCTCAGCTCAACGAGGTCGGCGCGTACATTCGCGGCATTCTTCCCATCGCCAAGACTTCGAACACCGTCTTTCGTACCCAGCCGATGCAGGCGGACATCGTGCACGACGTACGGCCGGCGATCCTCGCGCTGATGGGCGCCGTGTTGTTCGTGCTGCTCATCGCCTGCGCCAACGTCGCCAACCTGCTCCTCGTGCGGGCCTGGGCCCGCGAGCGTGAGCTCGCCGTGCGCTCGGCGCTCGGCGGCAGCCGTGGAGCGCTGGCGCGTCAGATGCTCGCCGAAAGTCTCGTCCTCGCGGCGGGCGGCGCGGCGCTCGGGCTCTTGCTGTCGTCGCTCGGAATCAGCCTTTTGCTCGACGTAGCGCCTCCAAGCCTTCCGCGCGTCGGCCAGGTGTCGATCGATCCGGCGGTGCTTGCGTTCACCGCGGCGGCAGCCCTTCTCTCGGCACTCGTATTTGGTGTGTTGCCGGCATGGCGCGCATCGAGGCCGAACGTGGCGCAGACGCTTCGCGCCGGAGGGCGCTCACCCGGTCTCAATTCGGGAAAATACCTGCGCCAAGGCGTCGTTGTCGCCGAGGTCGCGCTCTCGTTCGTTCTGCTCATCGGATCGGGCTTGATGCTGCGAAGCTTCATCGCGCTCGAGCACGTCGATCCCGGATATGATCCCAACGGGGTGCTGACTTTCACGGCAGCCAGCGCGCGCGCACGCACCCCGGATGCGCGTCGGGCGTTCGGCGACGCAGTGGCCACCCAGCTTCGCGCCATTCCGGGAGTCACGGCCGTCACCGCCGCCGCGCCGCTTCCGCTCGACGGCAGCGATTTCAACGCGCGGTGGGGCACCGCCGATGTCGCATCGGACCCGACTCGCTATCGACAGGCGACGATCCACGCCGTGCGTCCCGGGTACTTCCAAGCGATGCGCGCTCGCATGCTCGCCGGCCGCGCCTTCGACGAAGCCGACCAGGATACGGCGTCGCGCGCGGTGATCATCGATGACCTGCTGGCGGCGAAGGCCTTCCCCGGCCAGGCGCTAGGCTCCGTGATCGGCAAGCAGCTGCTGATGCGGATCACCACTCCGGAAGCGCAGCTCTATCAAATCGTCGGCGTCACGGTGCACGAGCGGCATCTCTCGCTCGCCGAGCCTGGGCGCGAGGCGGCGTTCGTCAGCGACGGGTCGTTTGGCTTTGGCGCCGCGGCCCGGTGGGCGGTTCGAACGACGGGGGACCCGATGCGCCTCGTTCCCGCCGTGCGCGCCGCTGTCGCGCAGGTCGACGGCCAGGCTCCGGTCGCCCAGATCAAGCCGATGAGCGCGTACGTCGATCGGGCGATGGCGCCGACGCGCTTTTCGCTCGTGTTGATCGGCGTATTCGGCGCCGTCGCGGCTATCCTTGCGGCGGTCGGACTTTATGGCGTGCTGTCGACGAGCGTCCGCCAGCGCACCGCGGAAATCGGGGTGCGTCTCGCGTTCGGCGCGACCAGCGCGTCGATCTTTCGCCTCATGATCGGCCATGGTCTCGCGCTGAGTGCAGTGGGAATCGCAATTGGCCTGGCGGCCGCGCTCGGGCTGACCGGCGTGCTGCAGCGCGCGAGCATGCTCGTCGCCATCGCGCCGACCGATCCGGCGACATATGCGGCGATCGCCATTCTGTTCGTGTCGATCGCAACGCTGGCCTGTTGGATTCCCGCCCACCGCGCCGCATCGCTCGACCCGAACGTCGCCCTGCGGGAGGAGTGACCGCGGGGCACCGGGGAGGGGGCAGCAGCGGCAGCTGACGCGAAAGGCCCGTTGCGTCAGCTCTTGACAATTATTTTAGTTACAACTAAAATGTCATCATGCAGCTCGCACCTGTTACGCTCACCGCCATCGCCTCCCCGCGCCGCCGAGAGATCCTCCGCTTGGTCTGGCGGCAGGAGCTCGCCGCCGGCGACATCCATCGCGCCATGCCCGATGTGACGTTCGGGGCGGTTTCGCTGCAGCTCAAGACCCTCGTCGACGCCGGGCTGGTCGAGGTGCGCACCGAGAGCCGCCATCGGTACTATCGAGCGCGGCGCGATGCGCTGGGGCCGGCGGCCAAGATCCTCGAGCAGATGTGGGACGATGCGCTCTGGCGGCTCAAGCTCGCCGCGGAGCTGGAACAGAGCCGTCGCGGGCCGCAGCCCACGCAGCCCAAGACCTCACCGAGGAGAAAACGCTCATGATGCCGCTCGAACATCGGCTCGATCGAACCGTGGTCATTCAGGCGAGCCCGGAGACCGTCTTCCGGTATTTCACCGATTCCGCGCGATGGGCGGCGTGGTGGGGAGCCGGGTCGACGATCGACGCCCGCCCCGGGGGCCGCGTGTACGTGCGCTATGCGACCGGCGACGAAGCAGCTGGCGAAGTGCTCGAGGTCAAGCCGCCGGAGCGAATCGTCTTCAGCTACGGCTACGTGCGCGGCACGCCGATGCCGGTCGGCGCCTCGCGGGTCACGATCGATCTCGAGCCGCTCGAGGGTGCGACGCGGCTCCGCCTCTCACACGAGCTTGGCGATGCCGCGGCAC
>DATNAT010000178.1:0-2506 GCA_035572355.1 Gemmatimonadaceae bacterium | reverse complement strand
AGATAGGCGAGCGGCGTTCCACCGATGACGCCGAGCAGTGTCGCCGTCGTCGCGGTGACGACGGTGAGCCAGAGCGACGCGCGCAGCTCCGAGTCGGCGCCGAGGTGCGAGAGTCCGCGCGCGCCGCCGGCGGCGACGAGGCCGGCGACGGGAGCGAGAATGAAGAGGAGAAACAGCGACGTGACCGCCGCGACGACGACGGTGAGCACCGCACGGGCTGTGGCGCTCGATCGCGGCGTGGGCGCAGCCGGCTCGACGGCGCTACCGACCGGGAACGCCATGCAGCTCGGCCGGCGCGCCGCGGCCGACGACGATCGGATGATCGAGCATGTCGACGTGCGCCGCGCGCAGCTGGGCAATCACCGGCGCCGACGTCAGATAGTCGAGAAATCGCCGTGCGGCTGACGGGTGCGGTGCGCCGATCGGCACGGTGAGGCCGTACAGAATCGGCTCGCCCTCGAGGCGCAATCGTGTGCCCGGCGCGTCGCCGCCGACGTCGACGGTGGCGGTTGCGTACTCCGCGGCGCGCGCGGGATTGCTCAGGTCGATCGCGTCGGGAAGCGCGATGAAGCGAAATCCGTTCGATTCGGCGACCGATTCGTAATCATATATGTAATCCAGCTCTCCCGCGGCGAGGAGCGCCGCCAGCTCGGCGGCGTTGGGCCGCATGTTGCGCGGCGGCGCATTGTCGACGAGGGCGCGCGCCAACCCGGGCGACCTGTAGTACCGCTCGGCGAGCTGGAGCATGAGGAGCGTACGGTAGCCGACGGGCGCGATGTCGGGGTTGGTGCGGCCAACTTCGACGTCGGGGGCGCGCAGGATCGACGTCCAGTTGCCGGCAGTGATCTCCGCCGCGTGCTTCGACTTGGGCGTGTAGGCAACGACCATCCGGTTCCGCGCAAATTCGGCATACCAACTCGCGTATTTGGGAACCAGCAACCGCGGCAGCACGTCGACGTCCGCCGAGAGGAAGACGTCGGGGGTGCGATGGAGCTCGGTGATCTTGCGGACATGCTCCAGCGTCGCGCCGCTCTCGCGCTCGACGACGATGCCGGTGCGTGCGCTGAACGCGTCGAGGACCGGTTTGAGCGGCTGCGTCAGGCTTGCGGCGACGAAAAGCAGCAGCGTGTCGGCGGCGAAGAGCGGCATGGCGTAAAGAAAGCACGCCGCTGGCGCCCCCGCCACGGCGCGCCCGCCGCAGCGCGTCCGGGGCGAAACTTTCGCTTGTCGGGCCGCGTCTTGCCCTTGCCGACTTGCGTGCAAGCAGTGCCGGACCAAGTATTGGCCCAGGCCACGCCCCGCTCTCCCCGCCCGCCTCGCCTCAACTCCCCACATGACTGAACTCGCCATCGACATTCGCAATGTCGTGAAGCGGTACGAGGAGCATGTCGCCGTGCGCGACCTGTCGCTCCAGGTGCCGCAGGGATCCGTCTACGGACTGCTCGGCCCCAACGGCGCCGGCAAGACGACGACGATCCGCATGCTGCTCGACATTCTGGCGCCCGACTCCGGCACGATCACGCTGTTCGGCCGCTCGAACAAAGACATCGCCGTGCTCGATCGCGTCGGCTACCTGCCGGAAGAGCGCGGCCTCTACAAGAAGATGCAGGTGCGCCGCGTTCTGCTCTTTCTCGCCGAGTTGAAGGGTCTCGCGCCGAGCGAGGCCAATCGGCGGATCGATGAATGGCTCGAGCGGCTCAGCCTCTCGTCCGCCGAGAAGGACTGGGGCGAGGCCAAGGTCGACGAGCTGTCGCGCGGCATGCAGCAGAAGGTTCAGTTCATCGCGACGCTGCTCCACGATCCCGAGCTCGTCATCCTCGACGAACCGTTCAGCGGTCTCGATCCGATCAACGCCCAGGCGCTCAAGGACGCGGTGCTCGAGCTCAAGCGGCGCGGCAAGACGGTCATCTTCAGCACGCACGTGATGGAAAATGCCGAGCGGATGTGCGATTCGGTGTGCATCATCGCGCGTGGTGAGAAGGTGCTGGACGGATCGATCACGTCGGTGAAGCAGGACGCCGGCATGCGCAACGTGGCTCTCGCGCTCCGCGGCGGTGCGCACAACGGCGTCGGCACGGTGCTTCGCGATCCGCAGCTCGTGAGCAAGGTCGACGACAGCAACAACTTCTTCGAGCTGGAGCTCGCGCCGAACGCCGATGCGCAGGTGCTGCTGCGCCGCTTGATCGACGCGGGCGCGAACATCGAGCGCTTCGAGCTCATGCAGCCGTCACTCCATCAAATCTTCCTCCAACGCGTGGGCGCCGCTGGCGTCGAGGCGGGGTTGTCGGGTCATGGATAACAAAATCCTCATCGTTGCCAAGCGCGAGTACCTCGAGCGCGTCCGCACGCGCGCGTTCGTCCTCATGACGCTGCTCGTGCCCATCCTGATGTCCGCGGCCATGCTGTTCCCGCTCTATATGTCGGCGAAGAGCGGCCCGTCCTCGTCGGTGCGCAGGATCCGTATCCTCGACGCCACCGGCGCCGGCGTCGGTGATCGCATCGCGCA
>DATNAT010000177.1:0-16278 GCA_035572355.1 Gemmatimonadaceae bacterium | reverse complement strand
TCTGCAGATAGAAGCGCATGTACGGCTGGAGCTGATCCGGCGTCACCCGTTTGATGAGGAGCGCGCCGGCGCGAACCGCGCCGTTGCCCTGATAGCCGACAGTCGCCCCCGAGCGCTGCTCGGCGGGCGTGGTGTTGTCGGCGATCGCTTCGGCCACCAACTGCGCGACCGCCTCGTGGACGAAGCCGAAGATCGCGTTGGGGGCGGCGTCGGCGCTCTTTGGGAAATCGACGGCGATCATGTTGTCCTGCTTGCCGCCGCTCACCGTGCGCCCTTCGCCGCCGAGGGGAAGCGAGAGCACGAGCTGTCCGGCGCCCTGCTGGGTGTTGTTCAGAAAACGCGAAAGTTTGGGATAGAAGGTGCCGAGCCAGAGTTGGTTGACTTGCGTGAACGCCGCGCTTCGCGTCTGTTGCTCCGACGTCCAGTAGGCGTGGTAGAACCGCGTACTCTCGTCCTGGAGACTCTGCACGAACAGGCGCAGCCAATTGCGGTCGGCCGGGGACGGGAAGTTCTGGGCCAGCAGCGCGATCTCCTGCTGCATCTGCGGGTCCGATGCGGCGCGCGGGTCGCCGCCCGACCGAATGAACTGGTCGGTCGCCGTCACGATTTCCTGGAACGACGGGAAGTACATCGCCAGAAACTGCGCGTTGGTGAGCGCCGGGTTGGAGGCGAAGCGCTGGGCGAGCTCCTGGCGATTGGCGTCGAGCAGCGTGTAGACGTTCTTCTGCGCCTTGAGCGCCTTGATCTGCTGCGTGTACCCGCGCTCGAAGAACGGGACGTGGCCGGTGTCGCTCGTGATGAGGGCGAAGCCATGCAGCCAGAGGTCCACCTGTTCGGCGACGGCGACGCGCCAGCCCGGTGCGCGTGATGAAGACGTCTGCGATCGTGCGGGCGTGCCGGCGACGGCGAGCGTGAGCGTGATGGCCGCGGCCACGACCGCGCCACGCGATCGCGCGCGCCGCACGACATGCGGGTTCCGTATCAGTTCGTGCATGACCTGTCTCGATTGCGGGAGCATGTTCCGGCTCATACCCCGTACTACCGTGATCTGCTCATGCAAGAGCGGGGCGCGACGGCCGGCGCCGCGCAGGGCTAGGCCGTCGCGGCGGGCCGTCCGCAGGTTGGACAGAACTTCCAACCGACCTCGAGCTCGGAGCCGCAGCCCAGACAGTTCATCGTCGTCAGATTCTGGCCACAGTGCGGGCAGAAGGTGATCGGGCGCCCGAGGGGAAGCGTCTCGCCGCAGGAACGGCATCGATCGCCGGCCTCCGGGGTCACGCGCCGCACACCGGACGGCGACGTGATCGGTGGACCGCTCAGCCGCGGCGCCGCCGACGCTCCCGACGCGCGCGGGGCGCTCTGCGCGCCGGACGCTCCAGAGGCACCGGCTGCACCAGATGCACCGGATGCACCGGATGCACCAGAGCCGCGAGACGCCTGCGGGAGCTGCGGCGTCGGCGCAGCGCTAGTCGGCGGCGAGGTCGTGCGACGCGTCAGAGAATCCTCATCGGGGCCGATCGCCAGGCTGTGAAGCGCCTTGGGCGCGAGCGTCACCGTCGCCGCCGCGAAGTTCTTGTAGGCGCTCGGATCGGGGTTTGGCATCGAAAGCTGCTTGCGGAGCGCGTCGCGCATCTGATCGTCGACGATCAGATAGTCGCGCGTGCCGGCGAGCAGCTCGGTGAGCGTGATCTCGTAGTCTTCGTTCGTGTCCAGCCCCAGCTCGCGGCGGTGCAGCCGGTAGGGGAGGATCGTCTGGTGCAGCTCGGCGACGGTGAAGGAATCGGTGAGGTGCTGCGGAAAGCGGGAACGAATCGTTCTCACCAGATGGCGGTACATCCGATCCAGATTGTCCATCAACGCGCCTCGACGATCACGGTTTGCTCGCCTCCTCGACTCGCTGGTCGCGCGCTGCCTGTGCCGCCCTGATCTTCGATGCGCCGAAGTGGTCGAGGGTCCGCGCGACGACGGACGGCTGCCCGTCGTTCCCTTCACGGTAGCCCCACTGGTACCCCAGCGCGAGCCCAAGGATCAGCGATACGATGACCCGTTTCATGATTCAACCCTCCTCCAGCTGTGTGCGGCGCGGCGGTGCGGGGTAGGGCCGGAGCGCGCGGAACTGGGCCTCCTCCGGGAACCGCTCGGGTTCGACGGCGTGCCCCTTCGCTCGCTCCGTCGCCAACCATTCGTCGAATCCCGACGCCACCAGGCCGTCCGAGCTCGACTGATCGCGCGCTGCACGTGTCGCCAGAAAGTTTGCGTACTCGTTTTGCGGATGGCCCGCGTGCCCGCGCACCCATCGCCAGCTCACCTGGTGACGACGCGCGGCATCCACCGCCTCCGCCCACAACTCCAGATTCAGAATCGGTCCGTCCTTCTTCTTCCAGCCGCGAGCCATCCATCCGAATACCCACTCGCTCATCCCTTTCACGAGATATTGCGAGTCGCTCGTGAACAGCACGCGAAAGCGCACTCCCTTTCGCGCGATCGCGCGCAGGGGTTCGATCACGCTGCGCAGGGCCATCCGGTTGTTCGTCGTGGCCGGCTCGGACACCCAATAGTCCCACCGACTCAGATTGCCGGACTGCGGGTGTACATACTCGATGACGCCCGCCGCGGCGCCGGGGTTACTCCCTTCGCGCCCATTGCCGAGACAAGATTCGTCCGCATAGATCGCGACCCGCGGAACGCGGGCCGCCGATTCGGCAGGGACACCTTGTCCGGTCATCCGACCGAATCCAGCCGCTCGATCTCGTCGAGGTAGATGGTCAGGTCGTGTCCCGTGACGGGGCTTCGCGTCTCGATCGCCTCACGGCCCGCGTGCGCCGACAGTGCGAGCGGTATGACGATGAACTCGCGCCCCTGACGAAACACCGCGATGCGCGTACCGCGCGCCACCGCGCGCTCGACCAGGTCGTACTGTGCGTTCGTGAATTGCATCAGGCGTTCGCGGAGAGCTGCCGCGCCGCGCACCAGCGCGCGGCCAGCGCGGCCAGCACCTCGGTGGCGCGCTCGATCTCGCGCACGGGAACGTACTCTTCCGCCGCGTGCGCCACGCCGATGTCGCCCGGCCCGAAGCAGATCGCGGGAATGCCCGCGTCGTTGAGAATCGCGGCGTCCGTCCACGCGGTCATTCCTTCCACGCGCGGCTCGTCGCCGAGATCGCGCAGCACGCCGGCCAGCGCGCGCACGATCGGCGCATCCACCGGCACGTCGCTCGGCGATTGCGCGAACGTCACCGACACGTCGGCGCGTACGCGCGGCTCACGCGACGCGACGCGAGCGCACGCACCCAACCACTCGCGTTCCACGTCGGCAGGAGTCTCGCCCGGAATGGTGCGACGTTCGATGCGGATCGTGCAGCGGTCTGGATAGGTCGACATGCCGGTGCCGCCGTCGATCAGCGACGCGTGCACGGACGGGCGGCCCAACAGCGCGTGGCGCCGCGTCGGCAACTCCGTCGTGTCAATGCGATCGAGCTCGGCGAGCACGAAGCCCGCGTGCCGGATCGCATCGACGCCGAGATCCCAACGGCTGCCGTGCGCGGCGCGGCCGTGCGTCGTGACGTCGAGCCAGACGAATCCGAGATGCGCCGGCATGATCGCCAAGCGCGTCGGCTCGGTGACGATCGCCGCGTCCGCGCGCACGCCGCGTTCGACGAGCGTCCGCGTCCCGATGCTCTCGAACTCCTCGTCGACGACCGCTGTGACTACGATCTCGCCGTCGAGCCCCGCGTCGACGGCGCGCACAGCCGCGGCGCACATCGCCGCCACGCCGGACTTCATGTCGGACGTGCCGCGGCCGTAAATCCTGCCATCGCGCAGGGCGGCGTCGAACGGCGCGTGCACCATCCCATCGACGCCGACGACGTCGAGATGCCCGTTGAACATCAACGTGCGGCCGCCGCGTCCGCCGACGCGCGCGACGACGTTCGGCCGGCCGGCCGCCGCTTCCACGAGCTCCGCGTCGACGCCCCACGAGAGCAGCACGTCGCGGAGAGCGCGAGCCACCGCCGCCTCACCCGGCGCGTCGGGCACGAGCGACGGATTGCGCGAGTCGATGCGTGCCAACTCGCGCGTGAGCGCCACGGCGTCTCCGCGCCCTACGGGCATCGCGTCACTCCCTGCTCGTCGATCGCGAAGTCGAGCAGCACGCCCAGCGGCTCGACCGCGCGTCGCACGGCGTCGTCGCGCCCCGCAGCGGCGATCGCGAGCACGCACCCTCCGCCCGAAGCGCCGAGCGCTTTGGCGCCGGCGGCGCCGGCGGCGTTCGCGCGTTCGATGATCTCGTCGATCAGCGGCGTCGGAATCGCAGGATGGAGCGATCGCTGAAAGGTCCACTGTTCGGCGACCAGCGACGCCAGCTGGTCGACCGATCCGTCGCTCATCGCCCGCGCCATCGCCGCGGCGCCGGCGCGCATGCCGGCCAGCGCGTCGAGCACGCGCGGGTCGCGATCGCGATAGGCGCCGAGCACGGCGTCGATCGTGTCACCCGAGATTCGACTCTGACCCGTGTAGACGACCACACACCGGCGCTCCAGCTCGCGGCGCAACGCATCGGCGAGCGGAATGCGCGAGACCTCGACGCGGCTCGCGCCGAAACGAAGTCCGAGGGCGCCGCCATACGCCGCGGCATAGTGATCCTGGCGGCCGCCGGCGATGCCGACGTCCTCGATTTCTATATCTCGGCTGAGCTCGGCCATCGCCGACCGCTCGAGGGTCTCGCCGCGCGCGAGGTTGAGCGCGGCTACCGTCGCCACGCCCGCTGCCGATGAACCGCCGAGCCCCGCGCCGATCGGAAAATCGCTCGCGACGGAGATCGACGCGTCGCTGACCCCGAGTCGCCTCGTCGCCGCATCGACGATCGCGCGGTCCGCCGCCGACGTCGGCGCAACGTCATCGACGGCGCCGCGACGCAACGTCACAGTTGCGTAGCGCGCGATAGCGACGTTGCATACGAAGCCGCCCATCTCGTCGGAATACGGAGGCACGTCGGTCCAGCCGCCGCCGAAGTCGATGCGCGTGGGGGCGCGCGTGACGATGATGTCGCTCACGTGCCACTAAACGTATTCACCGCGCGCGCTTTCGCCAATCACGAACCGGGCATGTCTGTTGCTGGTTCAGCCTCGCCTCATGGTCGACATCACGCACTATCTGGACGACTGCAAGTTCATCCTCGTCTCCAACCGCGAGCCGTACGAGCACATGCGCGGTCTCGAGGGACTCGAGGTGAAGCAACCCGCCGGTGGGCTCGTGACCGCGCTCGACCCGACGATGCGCCACACCCACGGCACCTGGGTCGCCTGGGGGTCCGGCACCGCCGACCGCGAAGTCGCCGACGAAACGGGACGCGTCGCCGTGCCGCCGGGAGAGGACTCCTACACGCTCCGCCGCGTGTGGCTCGACGAGGCCGACGTCAACGGCTACTACCACGGCTTCGCCAATCGTGCGCTCTGGCCGCTCTGCCACATGCTCATCCAGCACGTCGAGTTTCGCACGGAATTCTGGGAGCGCTATCGCACGGTGAATCTCCGCTTCGCGCACGCTGTGGCGGACGAAGCCGAGCGCTGCACCGGCCGTGCGATGGCCTGGATCCAGGACTACCACTTTGCGCTCGCCGCGGAATTTCTGCGCGCCATGCGGCCGTCGCTGTTCATCCATCAGTTCTGGCACATTCCCTTTCCCCCGGCCGACATCCTGCGGCTGCTCCCCGCCGGCACCCACGAAGCCGTGCTGCGCGGCCTCCTCGGCAATGATCTCGTCGAATTTCAGATCGATCGGTACGTGGCGAACTTTCTCGACTGCGTCGACAAGTTCGTCGCTGAGGCGCATGTGGATCACGTGCATCAAACAGTGGCGTTCCGCGACCGCACGGTCACGGTGGGCGCGTTCCCGATCAGCATCGACGTCGACCGGTTCGAGCGGATGGCGTCGACGCCGGAGAGCTTGGGCCGCGTGAACACACTGCGCGAGCGCTACGCCAAGGGCGTGCGTCAGCTCGGCGTTTGCGTCGACCGGATCGATTACACCAAGGGCATTCCCGAGCGGCTTCGCGCGCTCGAGACGCTGTGGACCGAATCGCCCGAGCTGCGCGAGAAGTTCACCTTCATCTTCGTCTGCACGCCGTCGCGCACCGATCTCCCGGCCTACAACCGCCTCGATCGCGACGTGGCGCGCTCGGTGATGTCGATCAACGAGCGGTTCGGCACCGACGACTGGACGCCGATCGTGCTGATCAACGAGAATGTCGACTCGGACTTGCTCGCCGCCGTGTATCGCGCCGCCGATCTGTGCATCGTGTCGTCGCTCCAGGATGGAATGAATCTCGTCGCCAAGGAATTCGTCGCCTGCCAGCTCGACGAACGGGGCGTTCTGATCCTCAGCCGCTTCACCGGATCGGCGGAGGAGATCGACGGCGCGATGTTGATCAACCCGTTCAACATCGACGGCTTCGTCGGGGCCATTCGCTCGTCGCTCGAGATGCTTCCCGAAGAGCGCAAGCGGCGAATGCATCGGATGCGGCGGCAGCTCCACAACTCGACGATCTTCGATTGGCTCGACTCCATCCTCGCGCGCTCCACCGAGATCATGACCGCGCAGCAACCGCAGCCGCAGCCGGTCGCAGTGTGACCGTGTGACGACCCCGGCTCTGCCCATGTCGCCGGCGCTCGCCGAGCGGCTTGCCGGCGACCCGCTCGTGCTCCTGCTCGACATCGACGGCACCCTGTCGCCGATCGCGCCGCGCCCGCAGGATGCGGCGATCGCTCCGGCTACGCGCCATACGCTGGCCGCACTGGCGGCACTGGGCGACGTCCACGTGGTCGCCATCTCCGGACGCGCCGCTCGCGACGCCGCGCGCCTGGTCGGTCTGGACACGGTCTGGATCGTCGGCAATCATGGGATCGAAGTCGCCGCGCCCGGGGCGCAGCCGACGGTGCACGCCGACATCGCGCGGTTCAGCGATCAGCTCGCGGCGGCCGCGGATGCGGCGCGCGCCGTCGTCTCACAAACTCCAGGAGTCATCCTCGAGGACAAGCGATGGACGCTCAGCGTCCACTATCGACTAGCCGACCGCGAGGATGTGGCCGGTCTCAACGCGCGCATCACCGACATCGCCAACACGAACCGGTTGTCGCTCACACATGGCAAAGAGGTGCTCGAGCTCCGCCCCCCGGTGAAGATCGACAAGGGTACCGCCGCGCTCGAAGTCGCAGACCGACTCGGCGCCCGGAAAGCCGGTGCATCCTTGCTCGCCGGAGGCGACGACCGCACGGACGAGGACATGTTTCGCGCGCTTCGCTCGCGTGAGTCGCGGTGGGTGACGGTGCACGTCTCGGGCGGGAGCGGGCACTCCACCGTCGCCGAGTTCAGCCTACCGGACACCGACGGCATGCGCGCGCTGCTCGGCATGTTGCTCGAGCAGCGGCGCGCGCGCGCGGTGGGTCGCTAGCGCTTACCGCCCTTTTTCTTCGCGGGCTTGGTGGTGGCGGCAGCGGTCGGCTTGGGCTTAGCCGCCTTTGCCGGCGGCTTCGCGGCGGGCTTCGCAGCGGATTTCGCGGCAGGCTTCGCGACGGACTTGGCAGCAGGCATCGCGGCGAATTTCTCGACGGATTTCGCGCCCTTCACGGCTTTGGCGGCGGTGGTGCTTTTCGCGGTCTTAGCTGTGCCGCTCGCCACCGCCGGAGCGGGTGACTTTGCTTTGATGCCGTTCGGGGAGGACGCGGGCGGAGCCACGGGACGCACGGCGGGTCGAAATGGCGGCATCGCTGCCGCCTGCGCGGCGGCCCGTGCCGCAGCTTCGAGCTTTGCCGCTGCCGCTCGGTCGGCCGCAATCTTCGATGCGGTCGGGCGCTGCTTTTCGGTCGGTGCGCGCTTCTCGTGTGCGGCCTCCGCCTCTTTGATCAGCTTGTCGGCCTCTTCCGGGGTCATCTGTCCGCGGCGGACCATGTACTGCACGAGGTCTCTCGCGCTCTCGATGGCAAAGCCAGCGATCCCCGCGCCAGCGCTGATGACGTCCTTCATCGCCGCGGCCACCTTGCTCCCGGCCTCCTGACTGATCAGCTGGGCTCGCTCGGCCATTTCCGCGACCGTGTCGCGCATGTCGGCGCCACGGTGTCCCGGCCCACGCCGCTGGACCGCCGGAGTCCCGACAGCGGGTGTGCCGGCGGCCGGTGTGCCGGGAGCAGGCGGCGGTGCTGCGTCGTTCGACTGGGGCTTGTCCACCATAAAATGAAGTGCTCGGTATCGCTCGGAGCGTGCGGGGAGCGTTGGGGGGGGGGACCGCGAGTCGGTTGTCGCAGGCCATCGCGGGCGCTATCTTCGCGCCGCCACAGGCCATAGGACGGCGGAAGTATATGATTTTGCAGCAGCTACGCAAGCCGCCGTACGGGCGAGCCCACCGCCAGAATGCGACTTGGGGTGGTCCTGTTTGTGGACGGAACCATAGTATCGACATCAACGTAACATTATAGAATCAGATAATGCTCACTGGCACAAAAATCCTTGACTTGAGCCGGGTTCTTGCAGGACCGCTGTGCACCATGCTGCTTGGCGATCTTGGGGCAGACGTGATCAAGGTCGAGCGGCCGGAGGCGGGCGACGAAACGCGCAGCTGGGGCCCGCCGTTCGATGAGCGCGGCCGGAGCGCCTATTACCTGAGCATCAACCGGAACAAGCTCGGCCTTGCCGCCGACCTGGATGCGGCGGCGGATCGCCAACTGGTCGCTCGGTTGATCGGTGACGCTGACGTTGTGGTCGACAACTTTCGACCCGGGGCGCTGGAGCGGCGCGGCCTTTCTCCGGAACAGTGGTGCGATCGGCGGCCCGAGCTCGTGTGGTGCACGATCACCGGGTTCGGTCTGGGCGTCGACCGGCCGGGGTACGATTTCGTCGCGCAAGCCGAGTGCGGGTGGATGGCGATCACCGGAGAGCCGAATGGTGATCCGATGAAAGTTGGCGTCGCGCTGGCGGATGTCGTGGCGGGAAAGGACGCGGCGATTGCGATTCTCGCCGCGCTGGTGCGGCGATACAAGACGGGACGCGGCGGCCGCGTTGCGATCTCGCTCGCCGACAGCGCGCTCGCGGCGTTGGTCAATGTCGCGCAGAACACTCTGCTCACGGGGCGCGATGCGTCGCGCTGGGGAAACGCGCATCCCAACCTCGTTCCCTACCAGCTTTTCCAAGCATTGGATCGGCCGATCGTGGTGGCGGTGGGCAGCGATGCGCAGTGGGCTGCCTGTGCGCGTGCGATTGGACTGGGCGTGCTCGCCGTGGATCCGGCCTTGGCGACGAACGCGGGCAGATTGGCCGCGCGCGATCGAATCGTCGCCGAGTTCAGCGAGAGGCTGGCGACCGCCCCCGCACGGGACTGGGGCCGCGCGCTCGACGCGGCCGGTGTTCCGAACGGAGTGGTGCGCGGGGTACTGGAAGCGCTACGAGACAGCGGCGCCTCGGCGGAGACCGGCGTGCCGTCTCCGGTCGGGGGCACGGTTCGCTATCCGCCGCCCGCGCTGGGCGAACATGGTGACGTGATTCGCGCCCACGGGTGGGGCGCCTTCGCCCGGGTGACGTCCGGCGCTGGTCAGAAGAGCGCGGAGGCACCGGCGGCTGGGCGGTCGGTGAATTGAAGGAGCAGTATTAGAAAGTTACGGGTGCTCGGCTTCCCGCGTCGAAGGGGAGGGGGACGGAAAATCCCCGAGGAATCCCATGGTGTGTTACCCGACAACCGTCAGATTCGTCCTAGCAACGTGGCAACCCTTCTCCATCCGCGAAGCGGAGCTGGCGCCCTGTCCGAAGCGCGAAAAGCGGGTTACTCTGTTGTCGTGAAGACGACGGAGCCGGCCCTGCGGGCTGATCAGAACGTGGTTGATCAGGACAACACTGATCAGCTCATCATTCAGCGCGTCCTTGGCGGGAATCGGGACGCGTTCAAGACGCTCATCTCGCGCTACAGCGACCCTCTGTACCGCCATGCGTTGTGCATGACCGGCAGTCCGGACGTCGCTGAGGACATTCTGCAGCTCAGCTTCATCAAAGCGTATCAACACCTCGCGGAGGTGCGGGGCCGCTTCGATGCTTGGGTCTTCAGGATTGTCGCGAACGGCTGTAAGGATTGGCTGAAAAACATCCGCCGATCCCACCTGAGCTACGACGAGGACGATCAGCCGTCTTCGTACGCGACTCCGGATGAGGAACTGGATCGCACGGAATTGCGTAGTGATCTGGACCGCGCGCTGACGACGCTTCCGGCGTCGCTACGCGAGGCGTTCGTCCTGAAGCACGTGGAAGGCCGCTCGTACGAAGAGATGGCTGATTTGCTCGGTACTACGGTCGGGGCGCTGAAGATGCGCGTACATCGCGCGCGCGAGGCACTCCAAGCACTTCTAGAGGAAAAGTACGCCTAATGGTTGACGATCTTCGCTCCGACGACGGCCTTGGCGGGTTCGACGGTCACCGCGAACGGCAGACGCGACGCCCTGAACGGGAGCGTCCGCTCACCGATCGTGAAGTGCCGCTGGGTCATCAGGAACAGGGAGCCCGCGTGCTCTCGCCGGCAGTGCACGCGTGGTTGGATGGCGAGCTTCCAGAGGCCAGCGTCCGCAAGGGCGACACGGCCAAGGATGTCGAGTTCTGGAAGAACATCAATGGCGAGGTCGATCGGCGCCGCCGCATGCGCACGCCGGTGTATCTCGAGGCGCGCATCATGGACGCGCTTCCGCAGACCGCGCCGCAACTCATCACGCCTTGGTGGCGCCGCGAATTCGTCGTCACGCCGGCCATGGCCGTCGCTGGCGCAGCGGCCCTCGTTGTCGTCGCCGCCGCGGTCACCGCCGTGGTCTTCGCCGTGATGCGTTGATCGGCAGTCGGCGAATGAACTGAAACTGTGACGGCCGATCCTCATGGATCGGCCGTCTTCGTTTACGGCAGGTCCGTCTACACCCTTCCGAAGTCCGCTCACGGAACGCAGTTTGCTTCGGCGAACTCATCGTCGAGCAAGAATTGATTCAAGCGTCGTGGCGAGGATTGTTGCCCGAGGGCACACATGTCACAAGCAGAACGCTTCGAACGATTGCTCCAGGAGCTCGAGCGAGTCGGTGTGGACCCCAACACGATCAGTGCTGGACTGGCCGTCCGACGCGAGGATTTGCTGCGGGCACTGTCCGCGCTCCCCGACGGAGCCGGCCCCGAAGCATTTCTCTCCCAGCTCCGGCAGGTGACCACTGAGCCGGCCGCGCACGGATCGATCAAGCCCGGCGACTCGTCGCGCTAGGCGCGTCCTCGCTGCCTGCGTCGCCTGCCTCACCTCCGCCGCCGCGCTCGGCGTCGCGGCAGCGCCGCTTGGCGCCCAGCGTGCCGGCGCCGCGCCTGCCGACTCGACGCCGTTCGCGACGCTCGTCGCGCGTCTGTCGGAGCCGGGCGGGTACTTCGATTCCGACAACATCATCACCAACGAGCAGTCCTACCTCCAGGTCGCGAGCCAGCTGCGGAAGGTCGGCACGCATGGAGGCGTGTACATCGGCGTCGGCCCCGATCAGAACTTCTCGTACATCGAGCTCATACGGCCGTCGATCGCCTTCATCGTCGACATCCGGCGCGACAACCTCCTCGAGCATCTGCTCTTCAAGTCGCTGTTCGCGCTGGCCCGCAACCGGCTCGAATATCTCTGCCTGCTGTTCGGCGAGCCGGTGCCGGCCGACATCGATGCGTGGACGGGTAAGCCGCTCCCCGCCGTGCTGGCGTACCTCGAGCAGCATCGGGGCGACTCCGCTTTGGCCGCGGCCACCAGGCGGCGCTCCGAGCAGCGTATCGCCGCGTTCGGCGTCCCGCTCGACGCGCGCGACCGCGCGACGATCGATCGCTATCGCGCCGAATTCGTCGCCGACGGCCTCGACACCCGCTATTCGAGCCTCGGCCGGAACAACCGTGGCGACTACCCCACCTTCGGCGAGTTGATCGCCGCGACCGATCGCGCTGGACGCGCCATCGGCTACCTCGCGACGGACGACGCATTCCAGGTCGTGCGCCAGATGGAGAACGCCGACCGCATCGTGCCCATCATCGGGAATGTCGCCGGCGACAAGGCGGTGAGGGCGATCGGCGCCTACGCGGCCGAGCACGGGCTCAGAGTCTCGGCATTCTATCTCTCGAATGTCGAGCAGTATCTGATGACGCGGCAGGGCGGATTCGACGTCTACGCGCGGAACGTCGCCGTGCTGCCGCACGACAGCACGAGCGTGATCATCCGGAGCTACTTCGGCCGGTTCGGAATGGCTCATCCCCTCTATGTGCCGGGCTCGATGTCGATCAGCGCGTCCATGATCGAGCCGATCGATGGATTTCTCAGGCGCGAGGCGTCCGGCTCGATCCGCTCGTATGCCGACCTCGTGTTCAACGGCTACGTCGCGCCCTGATCGCGGCGCCGTCCGCCTCCTCGCCCTCGGCGACTCGTACACCATCGGCGAGTCGGTCGCGGTCGAGTCGAGTTGGCCGCTCCGGCTCGCCGCCGCACTGCGCGCTGCTGGACTCGAGGTGGCCCGGCCGCGCGTCATCGCGCGAACCGGCTGGACGACCGGTGAGCTCGCCGCGGCGATCGACGCCGCACAGGTCGACGGGCCGTTCGATCTCGTTACCCTGCTCATCGGCGTCAACGACCAATACAGCGGCTGCCCGGTAGACGACTTTCGCCCGCGCTTCCGCGATCTGGTCCAGCGCGCGGTTGGCTTCGCAGGTGGTCGGACGGAGCAGGTCATCGTGTTGTCGATTCCGGATTGGAGCGTCACTCCCTTCGCCGAAGGGCGGGACCGGCCGCGCATCGCCGCGGAGGTCGACGAGTTCAACGATTTGGTGCGCAGTGAAGCGGAACGCGCCGGTGTGCGCTCCGTCGACATCACTCCGATCTCGCGCCGGGCCGGCCGCGAACCCGACCTGATCGCGCCCGACGGGCTCCATCCGTCGGCCCGGATGTACGCGGCGTGGGTCGACGCGGTTCTCCCCGCCGCGCGCGCGGCGATCGGGTAGCCGGGCTGGTCAACTTCGTGTCCGCGCCGCACTTTCCAGTACCCTCATTCATCCCCTACTCGACTTCGGAGTACCCAATGCGCCGCACTCTGTTGCTGTTCGTCCTCTGCGGCTGCGCGAGCGCCGGAACGACGAGCGAAAACACGACGCCACGCCAGGCGACCGTTCTGGCGGGCGGCACCACACCGACGATCATGGCCGAACGGCCGCATGCGACGGCGGCGGTGATCGCGGCCGCGCCGACAGACGTGTGGGCCGCAACGCAGAAGGTGTATGCGTTGCTCGACATCCCGGTCACCGTGGACAATCCGCTCGCCCATCAGCTCGGCAATGCGAATTTCTATAAGACGCATCAACTGGCCGGCGAATCGATGACGCGATTCGTCGATTGCGGATCCGGCATGGACGGCCCGAAGGCCGGGTCCTACCGCATTTACATGTCGCTGCTCACGACGATTGACGCCGATGGCAAAGGCGGCTCGAACGTGCAGACGACGTTCGTGCCGATGGGCCAGGACGTCTCGGGCGGCAGCACGGACCGCATTCCCTGCGGCACGACCGGCCGGTTCGAGGAGCTCGTGTTGAGCAAGATCAAGGAGACGGTCGCCAAGAAGTGAGCGCCCGCCGCGGCGGCGTCAGAGCGGAAGTCGCAGGAAAGTGAGCGACACGCCGTCGCGGTAAAAATCGGGGACGCGCGCTTCTTCCTTGAATCCCTGTTCTCGGAGCAGCGATAGGATCGTGCCGAGGGCCGGATCGTCGGCGATCTCGACGAGGAGAAAGCGCGCGCCCGACGCGCGAGCCGCCTCGGCAACGGCTTGCATCAGGCGGCGGCCGACGTCGTCGGACTCGACGCCCGGCGCGAGCGCCGCGGTATGCAGGCGCGCCGCTCCGGTCGAACCGGGAATCGTCCCGAACAGAGCGAGCCCTGCCACGGTTCCGTCGCGCGCGATGACCAGCGCGCGGTGCTCCGGATCGTTGCCGCGCTCCGCGGCGTGGAGCACCTCGAGCGCGCGGTCGATGTACGGCGTCACGCCGAGCGCGCCCATGAGCAGCACACGCGTGCCCTGATGATCCTCGGGCAGCAGCGGCCGCGGCTCGAGCGCGAAGTAGCCGCTCACCTCAGATGTGCAGCGCCCGACCGAGCGTGGCGAGCGCCGCCTCTTTCGTGGTTTCGGCAAGCGTCGGATGGGCGTGGACGGTCATGCCGATGTCATCGGCCGACGCGCGATACTCGAAGCCGAGCACGACCTCGGCGATGAGCTCCGACACGTTCGGGCCGATCATGTGCGCGCCGAGCAACTCGTCGGTCTTCGCGTCGGCCACGAACTTCACGAACCCCGTCGTATCGCCAAGAGAGCGCGCGCGGCCATTCGCCGAGAACGGGAACTTGCCACTTTTGTAATCGCGCCCGCTCTCTTTCACTTGGCGCTCGGTCGAGCCGACGGCGGCGATCTCGGGCCAGGTGTACACGACGTTCGGGATCGACTTGTAATGCATGTGCGCCGGTTTGCCGGCGATGACCTCCGCCGCGACGACGCCCTCGTCTTCCGCCTTGTGGGCGAGCATCGGCCCGGGAACGCAGTCGCCGATCGCGAACACGTTCGGAAGATTGGTCCGCATCTGGTCGTCGACGAGAATCTCGCCGCGGCGGCCGACGTTGAGCCCGAGCGCGGCCGCGTCGATGCCGGTGAGCGCGGGCCGACGGCCGACTGCAACGAGCAGGTAGTCGCCCTCGATGCGTTCCGACTGTCCGTTCTGCTCGACCTCCACGAACACGCCATTCTCGGTACGTCCGCCGTTGGTGACGCGCGTGCCGGTGCGGATGCCGAGGCCCTGCTTGCGGAGCGTGCGGTCTGCTTCTTTGACGACGTCGTCGTCCATACCGGGCAGAATCCCCGGCAGCAGCTCGATCACGGTGACCTTGGCGCCCAGCCGCTGCCAGACGGATCCGAGCTCGAGTCCGATCACACCGCCGCCAATGACGATCAGGTGATTGGGGACGGTGGGAATGCGGAGCGCGCCGACGTTGGAGAGGATTCGCTCCTCGTCGTACTCGAGAAAGGGGAGCTCGATCGGTACGGAGCCGGTGGCGATGATGACGTTCTTGGCCTGGAAGGAGGCGATTGTTTCAGCGGGGGGGCCCCCCGGCGCCGAGACCTCGACGACGTTCCCCGCCTTGAGCGTCCCCCGTCCATTGGCCCAGGTGATCTTGTTCTTCTTGAACAAGAATTCGATCCCCCGCGTGTTCTGACCCACCACGTCATCCTTGCGCCTGAGCATCGTCGCGAGGTCGAGCGAGAGCTGGCCGACGCCAATCCCATGCGCCGCCGCGGCATGTTTCGCGAACTCGTAATGCTCGGACGACGTGAGCAGCGCCTTGGACGGGATGCAGCCGACGTTGACGCAGGTGCCGCCAAGCGTCTTGTCCATCTCGACGCAGACGGTGGCGAGGCCGAGCTGCGCGGCGCGGATGGCGGCGACGTAGCCGCCCGGGCCTCCGCCGATCACCACGACGTCGGCTGGGGTGGACGTAGGCGACATCTGCGACATCGGCGAACGCTCCGCCGGTCAGCGCGTGAAGAACGAGAGCCCGGCGAGCAAGCTGAACTCGTCTGAGGCCGGGAACGTGCCGCTGTGCAGGCCGCGGACGTAGCGCCCCTCGAATCGGCCGGCCAGCCGGTCGACGATCGGCACGCGCATGCCGATCCCGACGCCCAACGCGGTCTGCGTCTGCGTGTCGCTGCCGCTGCTGAAGTGCCGGAAGCCGAGCAGCGGGCGCACGAAGTACTGCGTCGTGGTCGGCGCGACCGGGCCAGACAAGCTGATCGGAAGACCGACGTCGAACGTCGCCGTCGTGAACGAGCCGTTTTCGGACACCGTCCGCAGTCCGAGCTCCGGCTCGAGCCAAACCGTTGGCGAGAGGGCGAAGCCGAGGCGGATTGCCTGCACGGGGAGGTCGAATTCGGTGGCGCTGCCGGCCGGCCCGGGAACGTCGAAGCTCGTGTGCGTGAGGGCGGCATCGACGCCGATCTCGAGGCCCGTGGACGAGCGTTGCGCGCCGGCGGCGCCGGGCGCGCCGACGAGGCAGAGCGCCGCGGCGGTCGCGGCGGCCCAACGGAACGATGCGTTCATTCGTGTTTTATGGTTCGAGTTGTTTGTTATCAATCCACCAACATCGATGCCGGATCTTCCATCAGCTCCTTCACCTTGACGAGGAAGAGCACCGCCTGCTGGCCGTCGATGATCCGATGATCGTACGACAGCG
>DATNAT010000176.1:0-9118 GCA_035572355.1 Gemmatimonadaceae bacterium | reverse complement strand
CAGATCGAGATAGCTCGACAGCCCAGCCTCGTAGCGCACCGTCGCCAACTCCAGCGCCTGGCGCAACGCGTTCGCCTGCGTGGCCTGCGCCACGGCTTCGTCTCGCGCCGTGCGCACGGCGACGAGCGCGTCGTTCGCCTCACGCACCGCGTTCAACGCCACACCCTCGTACGACGCCCGCGCCTGCTCGGCGCGTGCCCGGGCCGCCGCCGACGCACTGGCCAATCGCTGATTGTCGAATAACGGAAAGCTGAATCCGACCTGCGCCTGATAGACCCGCGTGTTCGACCCGAACACGTTGCTCGGCACGCCCGCCTGGCTGCCCAGCGAGCCGACGATGTTCACGGTCGGCAGACGCGACGCATCGGCCACGCCGACTCGCGCCACGGACGCCGCATAGCTCCGCTCCGCCTCCACAACATCGGGGCGCCGAGTGACGAGTGCGGCCGGGATCGAGTCCGGCACGGCCAGGGCCGCGACCGCGGCGCCGAGCGACGTGCCGCGTTGAACCGTGGCTGGACCTTCGCCCATCAGCACATTCAGATTGTGCTCCGCCACGGCGCGGGCCCGCTCCGTTTGCGCCAGCGTCACCGCTGGTTGCGCCACCTGCGCTTCGAACTGGCGCACGTCGAGCTCCGACGTGAGCCCCTGGGCAAACCGTTGGCGCGCGATGTCGAGTGTCGCCTTGCGCGAGCTCAACGTCCGTTCGGCGATCGAGCGCTCCTGATCGAGCTCGAGCAGTTGCAGATAGCTCGTCGCCACGTCGCTGACGAGCGAGAGCGCCGTCGCACGCTCGGCGGCCTGCTGCGCGCCGAGGTCGGCGTTCGCCGCTTCGACGCCGCGCCGCACGCGGCCCCAGAAGTCGAGCTCCCAGGCGAGGTCGCCCGTCAGCCGTGCGGCGCGGAACGACGTCGGAGGAAAGGCGCCAAGGGCGACCTGGTTGGTGCTCTCGCTGCCGTTCACCGTCACGCTCGGTACGAGCGGTCCGCGCGCCACGCCGACATCGGCGCGGAACTCGTTGATCCGCGCCACGGCCATCTGGATGTCGCGGTTCTGCCGCAGCGCGACGTCGACCAGTTGGACGAGCGTGCTGTCGTGAATGATGTCGAGCCAGGCGGCGCTTGCCGCGTTGAACGTGGGACGTTGGACGATCGTCGCGGCTGACCGGACGCTGTCCCGTGCCCGCTCGACGGCGAGCGAATCAAAGAAGTGGCGAGACGAATCGCTCAACCGCGGCGCACCGATCTCGGTCGCCGGGGAGATCACCGTTTCCGGCTTGTACTTCGGCCCAACGGTGCACGCGGCGGCTCCGGCCGCCGCGATCAGAAGCAACCGTCGCATCAGGCGTGCTCCGGCGTGGCGGCGGGCGTCGGCTCCTTCGCGGCTCGCCCTTCGGCGAGGCCGCGAATGACGCGGAAGAACAGCGGAATGAAGAAGATGCCGATCGTCGTCGCGAACAACATCCCGGCGAACACGCCGGTTCCTATCGAATGGCGACTCGCCGCACCGGCGCCGCTCGCCAGCATCAACGGCAGCACGCCGAGGATGAATGCGAACGACGTCATGAGGATCGGCCGCAGCCGCTCCCGCGCCGCTTCGATCGCCGCGGCGCGAATGGTCAACCCGCGCTCGGCGCGAAGATGCGTCGCGAACTCCACGATCAGAATCGCGTTCTTTGCGGCGAGGCCAACGACGGTGATCAATCCGACCTGGAAGTAGATGTCGTTGGGCTGGCCGCGCAGCCAGATGCCGAGCAGGGCGCCCAACACACCGAACGGAACACCGAGCAGCACCGCAAACGGCACCGACCAGCTCTCGAACTGTGCGGCGAGCACCAGGAACACCATGATGAGGCCGAGCACGAACACGAGCGCCGCCGCACCGCTCGACGCGCGCTCCTGATACGATTGCCCCGAGTACGAGACGCCGAGCCCGGACGACGCGAACTGCGTCTGGATCAACTGATCGACCTCGGATAACAGCTCGCCGCTCGAGTGGCCCGCCTTCGGCGGTCCGGTGAACTGCGCCGACGTGAAGCCATTGAAGCGCGACACGACCGTCGGCGCGCTGCGAAAGCTCGTCGTCGTCAGCGCCGACACGGGCACCATCTGATTGTTCGTCCCGCGCACGTACAGACGTCCAATGTCGCTCGGCGATTGCCGGAACGGCTCCTGCGCGTTCGCCTGTACGCGATAGGTTTTGCCGAACAGGTTGAAGTCGTTGATGTAGAGGTTCGACAAGAACGCTTGAAGGGTCGCGAACAGGTCGGTGAGGTTGACGCCGCGCGCTTTGGCCGCGGTGCGGTCGACGGTCACATACACCTGCGGCACGCTGGCTCTGAACGTGGAATTGAGCCCGCCCGACGCCGGCAGCTGATTCACCGCGGTGCGGAAATCGTTCACGTTCTGCGCGAACTGCCGGATGTCCTGGCCATTTCGATTCTGCAGATTCAGCTCGACACCGGCCGTAACGCCAAGCCCTGGCACTTCGGGCAGGTTGAAGCCGAACGCCATCGCGTCCTTCATCGCGAACAGTTTGCCGTTGATCCGCGCCGCGATCGAGTCGAGCGCGTCGTGGCGCGACCGCTCGTCCCACGGTTTCACGTTGAGAAAGACCGTGGCGCCGTTCGTCGCATTGGACTGGCTCAGTAGATCGAGGCCGACCAGCGCGACGATGTTCTGCACGGCGGGCTCGGTGCGAATCACCTTCTCGACGTCGGCGACGACCGCCTCGGTCCGCTGCAGCGACGCCGCATCCGGCAGCTGGATCGACATCGCCATGTAGCCCTTGTCTTCCGTCGGGATGAACGCCGTCGGAATCTTTTTCCAGAAGAAGCCAGCGAGCGCGATCAGCAGCACGAACACGCCGATCCAGGCCGACGGCCGGCCGAGCACCGAGTCCACCGCGCCGGCGTAGCGGTTCGTCGCGCGAGCGAACATGCGGTTGAACCAGCCGAAGAACCCGCCGGTGTGTGCCTCATTCGACTCCTTGAGGAGGAGCGCGCAGAGCGCCGGGGTGAGCGTGAGCGCCACGAGCCCCGACAGCACGACGGCGATCACGATCGTCATCGCGAACTGCTTGAACAACGCGCCGGTCACCCCGCCGATGAACGCCACTGGCACGAACACCGAACAGAGCACGAGCACGATCGCCACCAGCGCGCTCGCCACCTGCCTGATCGCGTGATCGGCCGCGAGCTTGGGCGGAAGCTTCTCGACCGCCATGATCCGCTCGACGTTCTCGATCACGACGATCGCGTCGTCGACGACGATGCCGATCGCCAGCACGAGCCCGAACAGCGTGAGCACGTTGATCGACATGCCGAACAAGAGCAGGCCGAGGAACGTGCCGATCACGCTCACCGGCACGGCGAGCATCGGGATGAGCGTCGCCCGCCAGCTCTGCAGGAACAGGAACACGACGAGCGTGACGAGAATCATCGCCTCGACGAGCGTGATCGCCACTTCCTTGATCGAGGCGCTGACGAACGGCGTCGTGTCGAACGGGATCGCGTAGCGTACGCCCGGCGGGAACGACGCCTGGAGCTCATCCAGCCGCTTCGCGACGGCGTCTTTCACAGCGAGCGCGTTGGCGCCCGGCCTGGTGTAGAGGAGCGCGAACGCCGTGTGCTCGCCGTTGAGCCGGCCGATCAGGTCATAGCTCCGCGCGCCGAGCGTCGCCTTGCCGATGTCCGACAGTCGCACGATCGACCCGTCGGGCCGCGCTCGAATCACAATGTCGTTGAACTCCTTGGGCGTCGTGAGCCGGCCGAGCGTGGTGATCGGCAGCGTGAGCTGCGTTCCCGGCGGCGACGGTTCGGCGCCGAGCCGGCCGGCGGGATTGGTCGCATTCTGCTCGCGCACCGCGGCGGCCACGTCGGTCACGGTGATGCCGAGCTGCGCCATCTTGTCCGGGTCGAGCTCGAGGAGCATCGCGAAGTCGCGGGCCGGAAAGGGCGTCACGTCGCCCACGCCGGGCACGCGCTTGATCTCGTCGAGCACGTTCAGCTTGAGGTAGTTGGCGAGATACGTGGCGTCGTACCGCGGATCGCTCGAGCGGAGCGCGATCACGGCGAGGATGTCCGTGTTCGCTTTGATGATCGTGATCCCGTTCGTGCGCACGGCGTCGGGCAGCTGCGGTTCGGCGAGCTTGACGGCGTTCTGCACGTCGACCGCCGCCAGGTCCTGGTTGCGCGACACGTCGAAGGTGACGGTGATGTTCGTCGACCCGTCACTGGCGTTCGAGGATGCGTAGTAGAGCAAACCTTGAAGACCGGCCAGCTGCTCCTCGATCGGCGCCGCCACGGCTTGGGCGGCATCTTCAGATGACGCCCCGGGATAATTGGCCTGGATGCGGACGGCGGGCGGCGTGATCTGCGGGTAGCGCGCGATCGGCAGCAGCTGGATCGCGAACAGCCCGAGCAGCGTGATGACGATCGATATCACCGCCGCCAGCACCGGGCGGCGAATGAAGAAGTATTGAGGTTCGCTCATTGCGCCGGCACCGGCTTGACGACACGGCCCGGTGCGACCTTCTGCAATCCGTCGACGACGACCCGATCGCCGGCCGCGAGACCGGAGTCGATGATCCAGAGGCTGCCGCTCCACGGCCCCGGCTGCACGTCACGCGCCGTCACGGTGTCGCCCGCACCGACGACGTACACGAACTGCCGGCCAAGTCCCTGCTGCACGGCGCGCTGCGGTACGGCGAGCGCCTTCGCGCGCGTGAATCCCTCGAGCCGCACGCGCACGAACTGCCCGGGCACGAGCCGGCGGTCGCCATTCGCGAACAGCGCGCGGAACTCCTGCGTGCCACTCGCCGAATCGAGCGTCGGCGACACGAAGTTGATATGGCCCACACGCGGCAGCAGCGAGCCGTCGGGCAGCACGACGCGCACGCCGATCCCACCCGAGCTCGGCGCCGACGCCGTGGCGAGGAGCATGCGCGCCTGCGGATCCTGCTGCCAGGCGAGCAGCTGCTGCGACGACGGATGGAAGCTCACGTAAATGGGATCGAGCTCGTCGATCGTCGTCAACAGATCACCCGGCCCGGTCACCCGCGCGCCGAGCTCGAGCCGTGCGCGCCCGACCTGCCCCGCGATCTCGGCGCGGATCACCGTGTCGTCGAGGTCCTTCTTCGCCACGTCGACCGCCGCCTGCGCGGACTCGAGGTCCGAGCGCGCGTTGTCGACGTCCTGCTGGGCGACCGCGTGCTTGGGCACGAGCGGCTCGAGTCGGGCGAGCGTGCGCTTGGCGTTGTCGAGCCGCGCCACGGCACTCCGATAGGCGGCGTCGTACTTCACGACGTCGAGCTTGTAAAGGATTTGTCCCTTGCTGACGAGGCTTCCTTCGACGAACGGGCGATCGGTCACGATGCCGTCGACGCGCGAGCGCACCTCGACGCGGCGGTACGGCTCGACCTGGCCGACGAACTCGTAGGGTTCGGCGATGCTCGTCGGCGCGACCGTAACGACGCCGACCTGGGCCGGCGGAGGGGTGAAGCCCTGTTGCTGTTGCGTCGATTTGGAGCAGGCGGCCGCGGCGGACAGCGCGGCGAAAAGCGTTGCGAGCGCGACGGAGCGCCCCGGTAAGCTGGACATGCGAGGAATGCGGGAGAGTGTGACGCGGTGGAGGGATTTGTAATCTCGCTCACCGAGCAAGTGGGTGGGACCCGGTGACGTTGTAGCGCCGCACGTGGTTAAGCGACGACAACCCAACGATGAGGAAAGTATGTCATTGAGCGTTCGCGCACGAAGCGTCGCGGTCTTCGCCGGCGTCGCCGCGGTCGTCGCGGCTTCCGCATGCGGTGATGGCACGACGGCGCCGATCGTCACCGGCGACGTGGTACAGCTCACCGCGGCGCAGCTCGGATCGCTCGACAGCACGGGTGTCGTGATCGTCGGCGCCAATCCCGGCAACTTCGATCTCGAGGCACTCGTCGATTCGACCTTCGACGTGCTCACCGCCGGCATCCAAGCGAGGCGCGTCAGCATCACGACGGATCTCACATCGTCGCCGCTGCTCTTCGTCGGAATTCACCGCGTGTTCACCCACGCCAACGGGACGAACAACTTCGCCACCTGGACGGCGATCGGGATCGACGACCCGGCGCATCTGGCGAATCTCGTCGAGGTGAGCGGCTTCAACATCAGCGGGTCGGGAAAGGCGCCCGAGTCCGTCTCCGGCACGATCGCCGACGGTTCCGGCGGCGTGAACGCGCTGTTCCTGCAAATCGGCGCCGGAGCCTCCGTCACGGAATGGATTGCCAATGGCGGCACGGTGAGCTTCACGTCCGACTCGTCGGCGACCGGCGCTACCTGCCCCAACTTTACCCCGACGGCCATCATCAGCTGCACGATCGAGACGATGCACGTGCACTTCACCGCGACGGCCTCCAGCGGCACCGGAGGGGCGGGAGCCCGCCAAGCGAGCCTCCCGGCCGACGTCGACGTCCCGACGATGCGACTCAACTATAGGACACCGTAAGCGACAGAACGCGCCGGCGTACACCGGGTTAGATTTCAGCAGGGGGCGAGGGACGCGCGCGTCGCGTCCCTCCCAGCACCCACCCCCCCCCGCCCGCCTCCTTCGACCCGGATCACTTCATGAAGCTTCTGGAATTCACGGACGGCGATCGCGCTTTCCGCTGCGAGGCCGCATCGTCGCCGGCCACTCCCGGCACCACCTGGTGGTGGATCACCATCAGTGGTGAATCCCAGCGCTACGCGGCCTTCCGCACCGAGCCCGGCGATAAGCCGGTCAATCTCACGCCGCGCGTCATCGCCTACTACACCAAGCTCCTCGAGGATCGGGCTCGGCCGCGCGAAATCCGGACAGGCTGGGGCCAGCGCAAGGCGGCGCCGAAGACCGAAGAAACGGCCGCGTCGCCCGACGCGAAGTAAGCCGCCGGCTCAGCGCGTGGCCCAGTGCCCGCGCGCCGACCAGGCATTCGTGGTGAACAGATCTGCGGGGAGCGGCATCCCGACCTTCCAGTCGGCGTAGTCTTCCGTCTGCACGGGCTTGCCGTCGACCGTCATCGCAACCTTGGTGGCGAGCCAGCCGTCGCCGACGTGCACGTAATCGCCGAGGTGGATGTCCATCGGCGGAGAGGACGGCGTGGGACGGAGCAGCATCCGCACGACCACGTTGCGCTCGTCGTCGACCCAGATCTGCGGCGACACCGAGTCGGCGGGCGACGCGATGCCGATCACCGTCGCCGGCCGGCCCTCCCAGGTGCCGTGCATGACGCGCGACATGTCGACGTTGGTCGTCGCGAGCTGACGCATCGTCGCGTCGACCGGCTGCATGTACACGCCTTCGATCAGCGGTAGGAACTCGTTCCCCTCCGGCCGCGCGGCGGTGAGCTTGGCGCCGCGGAAGACCCACGACGAATCGGCCGTGTAGAGGACGCCGTTGCCCGCCGTCGGATCGCCCAAGTCGATGCGCAGCTGCGTCTGGCCGTCGGGCGTCTGCCGAAGACTCTCATACCAGGTTGCGAACGTCGGCACGCCGCCGCCGCCGTAGCGCGTCGTCTTCTGGACGAAGCGGAGCGTCGAATACCACTTGCCGGCGTACGCGTCGTGCATGCGCTGCAACACGTCGCGGCCGGACGCGGGCTGCGCGGCGGCGATCGTCGCGCTGCCGACCGCGAGCAGAAGTGGGCTGGTGAGTCTCGAGGCGATGGACATGACCTGATCGGGTAAGCGGCCCGCTAAGATATCACAATCATCCGGGCTCGACAGGCCTCGCGTGCGTCGCGCCCCGCGCCGCTCGGTGCATCGGGCATGGACGGTGCCTTTCGCGGGCATTCGCCGGCGACTGGCCGGCGCTCATCGCGGTCATCGGAGGCACCATGTCGTTCCCATCCTACGCGCGCGCCTGCGCGCTCATCGTCGTCATCACTTTTGCCGCCGGCCAACAGGCAAGCGCGCAGGGCCGGGGCCGCGGGCGCGGGCGCGGCAACGACGAGCACCCGGCACCGCCGCCCGTCTCGCAGCAAGAGCAGCAGCGGCGCATCGCCGAAGAACAGAGCCGGCAGCAGGAGTATCGTACGCGACTCGACGCGCAGATCCGCGCGGCGCAGGCGCAGCAAGCGCAACTACAGGCCGCTCATCACGCGGCCCAGCTCGCCCAGCATCAGCGGTACCTCGCCGAGTTGCAACGACAGCGCGAAGAAGTGCAGGCGCAGCGCGATTACGCACACGAGGCCTACGTCGCCACGCCGATGAGCTACCGCTACCGGTACAACGGCGTCGTCCGACAGACGAACCAGTATGGCGCCGATCTGTTGCGACAGGCGGTGAGCGAGGGGTACCAGCAGGGCTATGCTCAGGGGCAGGCCGACCGGCAGGACGGCGCGGGCTCGAACTACCGCCGCGCGTTCGCCTATGAAGACGCGAACGCCGGCTACACGGGCGCGTACGTGCCGCAGTCAGACTACAATTACTACTTCCGTGAAGGCTTCCGGCGCGGCTATCAGGACGGCTACGCGAGCACGCATCGCTATGGCAACTTCTCCAACGGCACGGCGTCGATCCTGGGCACGGTGCTCTCCGGGATCCTCGGCCTCACGTCGCTGCGGTAGTTCGCGCGAAGGCGTCGGCTGGGGGGGGGGGATACAGCGCAGGCCCATGGCAATATTGCCATGGGCCTGCGTCGCACCAGACCACGCCGGCTTCGCCGTGGTCACGCCATCGGCAGACTACCAGATCTTCACGCGATCCTTCGGGTCGCGCCACATTTTATCGCCCGGCTTCACGTCGAACGCCTTCATGAACGCGTCGTTGTTCGTGAGCGGTACGAAGGCGCGCGCCATGCCCGGCGAGTGGGGGTTCGTGAGCAGCTGATTGCGCAGCGCCGCGTCGCGGAATTTGGTGCGCCAGATCTGCGCGTAGCCCATGAAGAAACGCTGATCGCCCGTGAACCCGTCGATCACCGGCGCCGGCTTGCCGTGGAGCGAGATGTGATAGGCGCGGTATGCTTGCATCAGCCCCGAGTTGTCGCCGATGTTCTCGCCCATCGTCAACCCTGGATTGATGTGCAGCGTGTCGATCGGGCTGATCGCCGCGTACTCGGCGCCGAGCGCCTGTGTGCGCTGCTTGAACGCCGCCGCGTCGGCC
>DATNAT010000175.1:0-4306 GCA_035572355.1 Gemmatimonadaceae bacterium | reverse complement strand
CACGACGGCGATCAGCGTCTGGATCTCGAGCTTCTCGGTCGGCGGCTCGATCGGTCCGCTCATCGGCGGCGCGCTGCTCGATCACTTCTGGTGGGGTTCCGTGTTCCTCGTCGGCGTGCCGGTCATGGTGCTGCTTCTCGTACTCGGACCGGTATTCCTCTCCGAGTTCCGCAACGCGAACGCCGCTCGCATCGACCTCCTGAGCGCCATCGAGTCGCTCGCCGCGGTGCTGCTCGTGATCTACGGCGTCAAGCGGTTTGCCCAGGGAACAGCGGGGAGCGAGTCGATCGCGTCGATCGCCGTCGGCCTCGCCGTCGGAGCGCTGTTCGTGCGCCGGCAGACGAGGCTTGCCGAGCCGTTGATCGACCTGCGGCTGTTTCGACTTCCGTCATTCAGCGCGGCGCTCGCCGCCTACACGATCGGGACCTTCGCGGGATTCGGGTTTCTCTTCTTCATCTCTCAATTTCTCCAAGGTGTGCGCGATCTGTCGCCGCTCGCCGCTGGCATATGCCTGATGCCGATCTCGCTGTCGTTCATCGTCGGCTCGTTCCTCTCGCCGGTGTTGGCGAGACGCTTTGGACCGGCCGCGCTCATGGGCGGCGGGATGATCGTCGCGGTGCTCGGCTTTCTCCTGCTCGCGCGGATTGGCACGGGCAGTGGAATCGCGATCGTCGTGACGGCGAGCGTGGTCTACTCGTTGGGGCTCGCGCCGCTGTTCACGCTGACGACCGACATGATCGTCGGTGCCGCGCCACCCGAGCGCGCCGGTGCCGCAGCGGCCCTCTCGGAAACCGGATCGGAATTGGGAGGCGCGCTGGGAATCGCGCTCCTCGGCAGCATTGGCGCCGCGGCATACCGGAGCGCGATGACGCGCTCCATCCCGTTCGGCATATCTACCGATGCGAGCAGGATCGCCCGCGGCACCCTCGGCGGCGCTATCGCAACGGCAAAGAATCTCCCATCCGAAACCGCCGCGACGCTCGTCCACGCCGCCCAATCAGCATTCTGTCATTCGCTCAATACCGCGGCCCTCAGCGCGGCGGTCATTCTCGCAATCTCGGCGATCCTGATCACGCCGCGCTTGCGCGGCCGTCCGTCGAGTGAACTGTCGTGAGCGCCGGCCGACGCAAGAACACCCTACAGCCCAAACTGCCGCAGATGATGATCCATGTGTCGGTAGCCCCACCGGGCCCATTCGGCGGCCGACAGGTCGCCGAGCAGGTAATGCGCTTGCCGCGGCGTCCGCTCGGTCGCGAAGCGTTCGCACACGCGCGTCAGCTCGACGACGTCATCGGCGAACACGCCCGGCGGCGTGCCTCCCGACTCCTGATCGACCGCCGGCCGCGTTTTCATTCCGCGCGGCCAACGGACCGGTAGATACAACGCGACGAACCTGACGATCAGCTGCCTCCAGCGGGGCGCGGGCTTGGACGGATCGCCCGACGAACGCTCACCGAGCACGCCGCGAAACGAGTCCGTGAGATGGCAGACCATCTGAGGAGCCGTCATGCGTCCCCAGCGACGCGCCGTGTCCGGGCGGAGTTGGCGCAGCCGCGTCAGGACTGCCGCACGATCATGGGGCCTGGCGAGCGATCGCATCATTGGGAATCCCTCGTCAACCGCGCGCCTCCTCCGAATCACAGCGCATCGATTCGCCGCGCCATGCGCACCAGCGGCAATGCCACGCCGCCGCCGAGAGTCAGCACGACCTGTTCGGTTGGGGTGAATCCGAGCGCGCGGTACAATGGTTCGCCGGGCAGAGTCGCCATCAGCTCGAAACGGCGAAACCTTGCCGCCGCCGCCGCGCGTTCGCACTCGGCGTAGAGCCGTCTCGCCAAGCCGCGTCGTGCCCAATCGGGGTGCACGAAGAAGGCACGAATGCGCGCGGCGTCGGACGCCGGATCCAGCATCGGATCGTCAGCCCGCTTGAGTTGATCGCCGCCGTAGAGCGTTCGCCGCGCGCTCCACCCGCCCGCCGCCACGGGCGCCGACGGCCCGTCGACGACGTAGTAGGTACCGTCGGTGACGAGCTGCGTGTCGACGCCAAAGACTTCGGTCATCGCCGCTTCGATCTGCGCGTCGGTGTAGAACTCGAGGCTGAGGCCGCGCACCGAGAGGCCGATCAGATCCCGGAGCGCGGGCACGTCGGCCATCGTCGCGACACGAACACTCATCGGGTCCACCACGGGTGAAGTCGTTCCGGATTGCCGAAACGTAAGGGCGCGGTAAGCCGTTGGCCCGCCCAAACCGTCTACGGACGCCGGGTGTCCAACCAGCTATGCGCAACCTCAAGCTCGCCTTCCGCACGCTGTTCAAGACGCCCTTCGTCACCGTGATCGCGATCGCCTCGCTGGCCCTCGGCATCGGCGCGAACGCGGCGATCTACTCGCTGTTCAACGAGATGCTGCTCGCCCCGCTTCCGGTGGCGCATCCGGATCGTCTGGTCAACTTGGGCGGAAATACCGTCAATCCGGGCTCGCAATCGTGCGGCCTGGCCGGCGACTGCGACGCCGTGTTCAGCTACAAGATGTTTCGCGATCTCGCGGCCTCGCCCGGCCCGTTCACCGGAGTCGCCGCGCATGTGAACGTCGGTATGAACATCGCTTTCCGCGGCCAGACGTCGAGCGGCAATGGAGAGCTCGTCTCGGGTTCCTACTTCCCCGTGCTCGGTGTGGTGCCGGCGATCGGGCGGCTGTTCACCACGCAGGATGACAACACGATCGGCGGCAATCCGGTCGCGGTGCTCAGCCATTCGTTCTGGTCGTTGCAGCTCGGTGCCGACCCATCGGTGATCGGCCAGCCGATCGTCTTGAACGGAAAGACGTTCACGATCATCGGGGTCGCCGCGGCTGGCTTTAGCGGAACGACGCTCGGCAACAAGCCGGACCTGTACGTGCCGGTGACCATGGGCGAAGCGCTCATCAGCAAAGGGTGGGCGGGATTCGACAATCGGCGCCGCTACTGGCTGTATCTGTTCGCGCGGCTCGCGCCCGGCGAGTCGATCGACCATGCGCAGACTCGCGAGAACGTCCTCTATCACGGCATCATCAACAGCGTCGAGGCGCCGCTTCAGAAGGGGCTGAGCGCGCGGACGCTGGATCGCTTCAAGGCCAAGCAGCTCACCCTCGTCGATGGGCGCCGCGGCCAGAGCAGCATGCACAAGGACGCGCGCACGCCCTTGCTGCTGCTCTTCTCTATCACGGCGATCGTGCTCGTGATCGCCTGCGCGAACATCGCGAATCTGTTGTTGGCGCGCGCGGCCAAGCGCACGCTCGAGATGGCGGTGCGTCTCTCGCTCGGGGCCACGCGCGGGCAGCTGCTCGGCCAGCTCCTGACCGAGTCGGTGGTCCTCGCGGTGCTCGGCGGCGTCGCCGGCATCGCCGTCGCATTCGCGACGCTCAAGCTCATTGCATCGCTGCTCCCCGGCGACGTCGTGAGCACGCTACAATTCTCGGTCGGCGGCGCGGCGATTCTGTTCGCCGGCGTGCTGTCGATGGTCACCGGACTGCTGTTCGGCCTCGTGCCCGCGCTCCAGAGCACGCGGCCGGATCTCGTCACGACGCTGCGCGACAACTCGGGCAAGACCTCGTCGACACGCGGCGCGGCCCGTTTCCGGAGCGGGCTGGTCACGGCGCAGATCGCGCTCTCGATGGCGCTCCTCGTCTCGGCGGGCCTGTTCATCAAGAGCCTCGCCAACGTCAGCCGGGTCGATCTGGGAATCGTCGCCGACGGCGTTCTCACTTTCCGTGTGTCGCCCGACCTGAACGGCTACAAGCCGCAGCAGTCGGCGCAGTTGTTCACGGACGTCGAGGATCAGGTTGGCGCGCTCCCGGGTGTGCGCGGCGTCTCGGCGTCTCTCGTGCCGTTGCTCGCCGGCAGCAATTGGGGCAGCGACGTAAGCGTTCAGGGATTCCGAAAGACGCCCGACACCGATGCCAACTCGCGCTTCAATGCGATCGGGCCGGACTACTTTCACGTGATGGGCGTGCCCCTGCTCGCCGGACGCGAGTTCACCCGCAGCGACGTCGTCCATGCGCCGAATGTCGCGATCGTGAACGAAGCCTTCGCCAAGAAATTCGGCCTCGGGCGGGACGCGGTCGGCAAGATGATGGGGCAGGGCGACAGCCTGAACGTCCAGATCGTCGGGCTCGTGAAGGACGCCAAATACAGCAGCGTCAAGCAGGTCGTGCCGCCAATCTTCTTCCTTCCCTACAAGCAGGACAGCACGCTCGGCTCGCTCAGCTTCTATGTGCGCAGCTCGCTGCCGCCGCAGACGCTGATGCCCGAAATTCGCTCGATCGTTGGA
>DATNAT010000174.1:0-2849 GCA_035572355.1 Gemmatimonadaceae bacterium | reverse complement strand
GCGTCGGAAAACGCGCTCCGGGTGTTCGAGGAACAGAGCCGCCTCATCGCGCCGCAAGAACAGGCCGCGAGCGAGGTCAAGCGCGTCGGCGAGATCAGCACCCGCGTCGACGCGATCAGCGCCGAGCGTGACGCGCTCTCCAGGATGCTGACGATCATCCAGGACCGCTCGCGCGGTGGAGCGGATCCTGCGGCCTATAGACAGCTCGCGACCTTCCCGACGCTGATCACCAACCGCGCCATTCAAGATTTGCTCAACACCCTCATCGGCCTCGAGAATCAACGGTCCGCGCTCGGCGTGCGGCGTACCGAGGCCAACCCCGAATACAAGCAGCTCTCCGACCGCATTCTCGAGATCGACCGCCAGCTCTACGCCGTCGGTCCACAGTACCTCGAGAGCCTCGATCAGGAGCTGGCGACCACGGTGCACACCGTGAGCGCATTGATGGATACGCTCGGCGCAATGCCCACCGCGGTCACCGAGTTCGGCCGGCTCGTCCGCGACCGCACCGTGTACGAGGCCACCTACGTCGCGCTGCAAAAGCAGCTCAAAGTCGCCGAGCTCAAGGACGTCCTGCGCAAGCAGCGCGTCCGCGTCGTCGATCATCCGCGCGTCGCCAACGTCGACGACCCGGCCTTCCCGAAGAAGGGCGTGATGATCGCGCTCGGCGCCGTGCTCGCCATCATGTGCGCGATCGCCGTCGGACTCGTCGTCGAGCTCTGGGGATGACCGGAGTCGCAGCATGAGTCCGAACGTGACCGCGATCGTGCTCAATTGGTGCAACGAGCCGGACACCGCCGCCTGTCTCGACTCGCTCGCCGATTCTCGTTACGACGCGCTCACCGTGCTGCTCGTCGACAACGGTTCGCCCGACGGATCGGGCGACCGCCTGCACGCGCGCTTCCCGAACCTGCCGTATCTACAAACCGGTGCCAACCTCGGCTACGCCGGCGGCAACAATCGCGGCATGGAGGGGGCGATCGAGCAGGGCGCCGACTATCTGCTCGTGCTCAACAACGACACGCTCGTCGACCCAGACTGCGTCGCGCGCCTCGTCGCGACCGCCGAAGCAAGCGCCGCGGCGGTGGTCGCGCCGCAGATCCGCTACTTCGACGCGCCCGATCGCGTCTGGTACGGCGGCGGGACCTTCTCCCGCGCTCGAGCCCTCGGCCTGCACCGCCTCGCCGCCCCGCCAACGGCCAACGGAAGCGCGACCGCCGTCAGCTTCGTCACCGGCTGCTGCTTCCTCATTCGAGCCGACACCGTCCAGTCGCTCGGCGGGTTCGACGAATCGTTCTTTGCCTATGTGGAAGACGCCGAGTTGTCGGTCCGCCTGGCGGCAGCCGGCCTCACCATGCTCTACGAGCCGAGCGCGAAAGTCCTCCACCGCATCGCCCCCGCCGCGCCGGACACGCCCTTCCAGATCAGGCAGCGCGATCGAAACCGGCGTCGCCTCGTCGACCGGCACTACGGCCGCCGCGAACGAGCGGTGTTCGCACTCTGGTTCTACCCGACCCGGTTGGTCCACCTGGCCCGATTCGTCGCAACCGGCGACCGCGCCCGGGCCCGCGCGATCATCGACGGCGCGCTCAGCGAGCTCGACTGACGTACCAGTGGCGGGCGCATCCTTTTTGCTCCTCCGGACTCCCTGTTGGCAGCATAGCCCAATGACAGGCCCCGCACTCAGTTAAGGAACGATGGCAACCTGGTTGGTCACCGGCGGCGCCGGCTTCATCGGCTCCGCGCTCGTTCGAATGCTGTTGAGCGACACAGATCACGCTGTCGTGAACGTCGACAAGCTCACGTACGCCGGCAACCTCGAGTCGCTCCCCGACGCCGAGGCGAACCCGCGCTACGCCTTCGAGCAAATTGATATCTGCGACGGCGCCGCGCTGCGCGAGGTGTTCGAGCGCCATGCGCCGGACGTCGTCGTGCACCTCGCCGCCGAGTCGCACGTCGACCGCTCGATCGACGGACCGGGAACGTTCATCGAGACGAACGTCGTCGGCACCTTCACGGTGCTGCAAGAGAGTCTGCGCCATTGGCGCGGCCTCGAGCCGCCCGAGCGCGATGCCTTTCGCATGCTCCACGTCTCGACCGACGAAGTGTACGGCTCGCTGGGGAGCGACGGCCGCTTTCACGAAAGCACGCCCTACGCCCCCAACTCGCCCTACTCGGCGAGCAAGGCCGCGTCCGATCACCTCGTGCGCGCCTGGCATCACACGTACGGCCTTCCGGTCGTCACAACCAACTGCTCCAACAACTACGGCCCATACCAGTTTCCTGAAAAGCTGATCCCGCTCACCATCCAGAACGCCCTCGCCGAAAAACCGCTGCCGGTTTATGGCCGCGGCGAGAACGTGCGCGACTGGCTGTTCGTCGAAGATCACGCGCGCGCGCTGCGCGCGGCGGCGGAGCGAGGCAGCCCGGGCGAGACGTACAATGTCGGCGGCGACTGCGAACGCCGGAACATCGACGTCGTGCGCGGCATCTGTGCACTGCTCGACGAGCTTCGCCCGCGCGACGACGACCGCCCCCACGCCGAGCTGATCACCTTCGTCACCGACCGCCCGGGGCACGACGCTCGCTACGCGATCGACGCGGGCAAAATTCGCCGCGCCCTGGGCTGGTCGCCGAATGAGACGTTCGACTCGGGCCTCCGGAAAACGGTCGAGTGGTATTTGGAGAACCAGGAGTGGGCGTCGCGCGTACAGTCGGGCGCGTATCGCGGCGAACGACTCGGCTTGGGAGTGTGAACGTGCTCGATCGACGCGGCATCATCCTCGCCGGCGGCGCCGGTACGCGGCTCCATCCACTGACGCTCGTCGTCAGCAAGCAGCTGCTGCCGG
>DATNAT010000173.1:0-4715 GCA_035572355.1 Gemmatimonadaceae bacterium | reverse complement strand
TCGCCGCATGTGCGCCGAGCGTGGAGAAGAAGTTCCCCATCACGTACGAGCCCATGAGAACCTGCGGCTCCCCGCGCCCGACGAGCGTCGTGCGTCCGAGACCGTCGACATGTCCGGTCACGTCCGCAAAGTCCGACACGCCGGCCCGCCAGTCGAGCAGATTGGCCGGCGCGGTCGTCTGGAGATGCCAATGCTTCTCCGGATTCTCCTCGGTGATCATCATCAACCGATTCTGCGCCGGAAAGGGCAGCGGCTGGAGCACCACCGCGTTCACCGCCGAAAAAATCGCCACGTTGGCGCCGATCCCGAGGGCCAGCGTGATGATCGCGGCCGCCGAAAGCGACGGCGAACGGCGGAGCGCGCGAAGTGCAAACCGCACGTCGCCCGCGAAGTCTTCGAGCCAGCTCACGCGGCGCACGTCGCGATGCTCCTCGCGCACGCGCTCGACGCCGCCGAAGTGTGCGATGGCGAGACGGCGTGCCTCGTCGGGCGACACGCCGTTCGCCACGTGCCGCTCAATCTCCCGTGCGAGATGATAGCCGATCTCTTCCCGAAGCTCGCGGTCGGCCGAGGCCGGGCGAAGCAGCGCGCGAAGCCGCGCGCGCAGTCCATGCACGATGCTCACGGTGCGCTCCCCTATCCGATGTCGAGTATGAGGTCGACGGCGTCCACGTACCGCCGCCAGCTGTTCGTCTCGACGCCGACCGCCCGCCGGCCCGACGCGGTGAGGCGATAGTACTTGGCGCGGCGGTTGTTCTCGCTCGTTCGCCATTCGCTTTCGATCCAGCCTTTCTGCTCGAGCCGCTGCAGCGCCGGATAGAGCGAACCTTGATTGACGTCGAGCACGCCGCGCGACACCTGCTGAATGCGCGCGCCGATCCCCCAGCCGTGCATCGGCTCGAGAGTGAGCGTCTTCAAAATGAGGAGATCGAGCGTGCCCCTAAGGACGTCGGATGAATCCTCGGCCATCGTCCCTTCTGTAGGAAGTCGACAGAAGGTAAGGCGGCTCCTGTCGAAACGCAACAGGAGAGCCGATCGCGCCGCGCTGGTCGGGACCCCCCGCGGGGTCCGGAGGGTCTCGAGGCACACCGCGCTCCGAGCGCGCCGACGCGGTGGCGAACGCCGGCAGCAGTGTCTTGGTGTCCAGGATCTGCTCGGCGATGCGCCGGCGAGTGTCGAGGTACCGCGCGTAGGCCTTCCCCATCGCGATCGACGCCGACGTGAGCGGCGCCTGACAGCGCGACACCGAACCTTGATCGACCGCGCACTGTTCCGCGGACCGCGACAGTCGGTCCAGCGCGGCTCGAGCCGCGCGCAGCGCGCCGAGCAGTTGGCCGTGCAACTGGCGCAGATCGTCCGGCACCGGAGTGCCCTCGAACGCGCTCACTACGTCGTCGACGGCGAGAGCGGCTGCAGTGCTCCGAGCGCTGAGTGCCGCGAACACGACCGCCGCCGTGTCCCGCCGACCGAGAAACAACATCTGCGCGCGAAGCTGAAGCCGCGCCGGAAAGAAATCGAGGCGATGAATCGCGCTGTCGGCAATGCGCTCGACCGACAGCGCGTACTCCGCCTCTCGCCGCGACTCGGCGGCGCCGTTCGGCGCTTGCGCGCCGAGCGTGCCCGCCAGCATCAGCGGCAGTGCGCCGAGCGCGGCGGCAAATGCCGGCGTCCAGCGTCGTCCAGAGGCGTGTTGGTGAAAGCGGTTCATCGCTTGGCCGAATTGCTGATGTGTGCCATGTGTGGCTGACCCAGGCTCCTCCATTCTTCCAGTTTCGCGACGCCGGCACAAGGTCGTGCGCATCCGCGGCAGAACGGATGGGGCCGACCAATCTCACCTGGATCGTTCGCTCCGTCGCGGTGTTTGATCTACGTGACTTTGGAACGCCCGTGAGATGCCTGGAGGTCCGATGAAATTCGTGAGTCGACGCGCCGGCATGATCGCCGCGCTGATGGGTTTGGCAGCCGGGGCGGCGTGCAGCCGTTCGCCCGCACCCGACAGCAGTCTGCAGGCCGATCTGAAGGCCGCCAGTGGCGGCGACCTCGAGCTTGCGTCGCAGTCCGCGACGTCGCAGCTCGTCGTCTCGCCGCTCGAGGCTACGCCATCGGCAACGCCGCAGAAGGCGGCGCCCCGCCGCGCGAGCGTACCGACGGCGCGGCCGGCGACTCACGTCGCATCGCACCAGACGCCGGCTCCCCGTGCCACGGTGCAGCGCGCACCGGAGCGCGTCGCCGCGCATGAGTCCGCGCCGGCTCCCGCCGCGACACCCGAGCCCGCACCGAGTCGAACTGAGCCCGCGCCGACCCCGCAGCCCGCCGCTCGGCAGCCCGGCGTCTACAAGTCCGAGGCGGAGATCTTCAAGCAGATGCCCTGGATTCGCCCATAGCACGTACAGCACGTCTTCGTACATCGCTCGATCAAATCGCTCGATCAAATCGCTCGACCAAGTCGTTCCATCGCGCGGCGCGATAACTTCTCGCGCCGCGCGTGACTCAGCTCACCGCGCCGGCGCGCCACGAAGTGTTTTCTGGGCTACTATGCAGCATTCTGTCGAAGCTCCCACTCCCCAGGCGCTCGCCGACCTCGTCGCGCGTTGCACACAGATCACCCGCTTCGCCCGCCAGCTGACGGCCGTCGAAGAAGCGCGAATTGCCGCGCTCGCATCAGGTATACTCACGATGCGCGAAGTGCTCGAGCTCAAGCAGATCGCAAGTCATCGGCTTCCCGCGCGCCAGGCTCGGGTGCAGCACTGGGTGCTCGCCGGCGGACACCTCGCCGATCTGGCGACGCCGGCCGTGAGGGCGCTGCACGGCACCCTCGCCCTCGACGAGCACGAGCAGGTGAAGATCCTGACCGATCGCACGTGGCGCGGCGTCTGGCGCACCGTCACGCTCTGGCGGGACGGCGCTCAGGGTCTGTCAGCACACGAGCTCATGGAGTATCTGGCTCGCTTGGCGAGCGACGCGCAGGGCCGTGCGCCGGCCGTCGCGCGCATTCTGCTCGAGCGGAGTCGGGCTGCTGCGGCAACGCTCTCGCTCCTGCCGAACGGTCCGCGAACGAGAGCCGACTAGCCGCGACCGTCGAGCAACCGGTCCAGCTCGCCCGCCAGCCCGGCGACGAATGCGTCGTCGCGCATGCTCAAGTAGTGGTCGCGAATGCGATCGGGAAATATTCCGTCCAACACGGAGGGCCCCGACGCCGCGCCCACCGGGAGCCCGACCGAGCGAAGCGAGCCGACGTACGGCGCCAGCTGCGCCGCCTCCATGCCGCGAAACGGACCCTCTGGCTCGAACAGATGAACGACGCCGTCGTACGGTCGTAGCCGATACGCGTGCTGCGAGCGAACCTGAAGCTCGTACTGCACGACAAGCTTCTCGATCATGCTCGGATCCGTTTCCGGCGACACCGCTCGCACCCGATCGAGCAGCAGCTGGAGACAACCGTCTGGCCCGGCGCGTTCAACCTCCGCCGCGCCAAGGCGGAACGGCCGCCCGGTGTTGAGCTCGAGCAGCGCGGACAACCCGCGGATGTAATTCGGATTGGTGCGGGCTCCGACAGCAAAGCGTTCGAGCGCGTCGTTGGTCATCGCCAGCCCACTCGATTCGCGAGCGCCGCGCCGGATCAACGCGCCAACGAGGCGTCGTGGAAGCCGCATCGCGCTCAGTGCGCGAGCGACGGGTCGGCGCTTGAACCGCGCCTCGAGCGCCCAGTAGCCGAACCGCCACTTGCTGCCTCGATCGAGCGCCAGCGGATCGATCAGCGCCAGCAGCCCTACCTCGCGGCCAGCGGCGCGCAATCGCCGAGCGGCCTCATAGCCGAACGCACCGGCCGACGAGTAGGCCGCGATGTGAAACGCGCCGGTGGGCTGCCGCGCCGCCATCGCGTCCACGTAGCGCGCCACCCAATGGTCGAAGCCAAGCGTTGCGTCGCGGTCGCCCCAGAGAAACGGATCGCGAACACCGATCACCTCGCGGTCTGTGTGCAGCGCCTTCACCAACTTCGTGTACGCGCCGAGCGTACCACCGGCCGACGCAATGACGAAGAGCGGCGGCGCGGGCGGCCCGTTGCCGCGGCGAAGCGTCACCAGCAAATCGTCCGCCGATCGCACGTCCGATGCACGTCCTTCGCGAATCGCGTCGATCTGCGCCGCGAGTGCCGCGAGCACCGGATTGCGGTACACGGCGAGCTCCGTGAGCGCGCCTTCGGGCAACGAAAGCTGCTCGGCGAGCCGGAACACCACGGCGAACACCTCGAGCGACGAGCCGCCAATCTCGAAGAAGTTGCTGTCGCGGCCAAACCCGGCGTGGCCGAGCACCGCTCGCCATACCTGCGCGACCGCTCGCTCCGTATCGCTCTCGAATGTCTCGCTCGTTTCCGCGCCGCGGGTCGTGTACAACGCCAGCAGCGCCCGACGATCGACCTTGCCGCTCGGCGTCAGCGGCAGCGTATCGAGCGCGACGACCGACCCGGGAACCATGTACGCGGGCAGACTGTCGCGGGCCGCGGTGAGCAGCGCGCTCACGTCGACGCGCGCCGGGGTGACGAACCCGACGAGCGACGCACCGCTCCCCGACTCGTGCGCCAGCACGACGGCTTGCCGAACACCGCCGCGCTCTGCGATGACGCGCTCCACCTCTCGCAGCTCGATCCTGAATCCTCTGATCTTGACCGTGTCGTCGACGCGGCCGACGAACTCGAGTGCGCCGTCGGAGCGGAC
>DATNAT010000172.1:0-4744 GCA_035572355.1 Gemmatimonadaceae bacterium | reverse complement strand
GTGAACAGGCGCGTCACGTCGATCACCGGCGACGAATCCGGACCGTACGCTTCGACGTTGAAGATCGCGATCACCGGATGGACGTTCGACGCCGACACTGCGCCGGCGACCGGCGACAGCGTGTCGCTGGCGATGATCTCGTTCGAGATGCCGCGCAGGAGCACGCGGTTCTCACGCCGCTCGAACTCGACCATGCGATTGCCGGCCGGTGCGCCGTCATAGCCGGCGCCGACCGCGGTCTGCGCGATCTCGTCGAGGAGCAGGATGTCCTTGCCCAGCTCGCTGCGCGGGATCTCGAACAGGAGCCGGTCGCCAATCTGATGAACGTCGAACATCCCGTTCTTGGTCTTGGCCTGACGGGTGACGACACGATTGTAGGGGAGCGGGTTCGGCGCTCCGGCCTGCGCCACGCCGGCGCCGCCGCGCCCACCGCGACCTGCTCCGCCACCGCCGCCGCCGCCCGTGGGGGACTCGGCCGTATCTGCCGGAGTGTTGGTCGTCGTCGGCGCCTGACGAGGCCCGGGTCTGGTCGGCGCCGGACTCGCTGCCGGCGCCGGGGTCTTGGCTGTGCTGCAGCCGATCGCCAATACGGCGGCGGCCGCGGAGCCCAAGACGAGAGCGGAACGCGTTCGCATATACACCCTGCGTATGAGAGGAACGGTGGCGGTAGACAGAGCTCTACCCGCTGGGGAGACAATCCTTACAGGATCGAACGTAGCGGACGGTCAAACCGTTGGTCAGGGCGGCCCGAAACGGGGGTGGCGCCGAGTCACTCTGTATGGATCGCGTCGATCGGGGCGAGCCGAGCCGCCCGGAGTGCGGGATAACAGCCGAAGGCCAGGCCCACGATCAGGGCGAGTGCCGCCGAAATGACCAACGTTTGCACCGTCGTGGCGGCGAAGATGACCGCATTGGCGCGGGCTCGCATGATCGCCGTGACCCCGTAGGCACCCGCCAACCCAAGTCCCGTGCCGATCACGCCGCCTGCACCGGTGATCGCTACCGACTCGGCGAGAAACTGCAGCAGAATGTCGCGCCGGCGCGCCCCGACTGCCTTGCGAATGCCGATCTCGCGCGTGCGCTCGGCGACGGACGCGAGCAGAACGTTCATGATGCCGATTCCGCCGACGATCAGCGTGATGTCGGTGATCGATCCCATGAGCAGCCGGAAGATCAACATCCCGCGCTGCAGCTCGACGAGCTGCGACTCGGCACGCGCCTCGAGGCGGTAGTCGTCGCGCCAACGTGGACTCCGCTGCGTCAGCCATGCTTCGACCCGCGTCCGCATCGAGCGAACGTTTTCGGCATGTCCGCTGACGATCATCAGCGCGCCGACCGCAGCCGCACCGCGGCCCGGCGTCATCCCGTCGACGGCGGCGAGCGGCGCGACGAGCTGGAGCGGCGCGCCGAATGCGCGCGCGTTTCCGGGAATCTGGTCGTCGGCCGAGATGCCGACGATGTGCAGCCATCGCGCGCCGATCGGAACGCTGTCGCTCAGCGCGTGCGCGCTCGAGGAGTCGCCGGTGAGGGTGCGAGCGAGCGTGCGATTGACGACGGCAACGTTTGCGCCCGCTCGAGTTTCCGCTGCGGAGAGGGCGCGTCCCGCCACGACGTCCAGCCCGAGCGAGTCGGGCGCCGAGAGCAGCACTCCGCGCACCGTTAGCGCGTGCTGGCGCGGCGTTGCGCCGATCGTGGCAAGCGAGAACCCCTGGCGCATGAAAACGACATGCTCGTCCGGGCCGAGCATGGGGGCGACGCTGTCGACGTCGGACGCGCCAAGTGGCGCGACGTGCGCGCGTGCGACGGGTTGGCCGTCGATCAAGTCATCGGTAATCGGCCGCAGCACCACGCGATCGAAGCCCGCCGCGCGGACTCGGCTCCGCGCATAGATCTCGACGCCGTCGCTCACCGCGAGCACGGAGACGACCGCCGCCGAGCCAATGACGACGCCGAGCGTCGACAGGAGGGCGCGAACGGTGTTGGCGCGCATCGCGGCGAGGCCGGTGCGCGCCGCCACGGCGAGGGGCGTGACGAAAGACATGACGGCGGGGCGTTGGGAGGGAGGACGCAGGCCCTCCCTCTACGCCGCGCGCGCCGCCACGGTTTCGCGGTTCAGCTCCCGCGCAGCGCGTTCATCGGCGGCGTTCGTGCCGCGCGCCGCGCGGGAAGGTAGCTCGCCGACAGCGCGACGACCGCCAGCAGCGCGGCCACCGCGACGAACGCCCCGGGATCGGTCGGGCTGATGTCGTAGAGCGCACTCTTGAGCAGCCGCGTCAGCCCGAGCGCACCGAGCACGCCGATCGCGGTGCCGGCCAGAGCGAGCGACACGCCCTGGCCGAGCACGAGCCGTAGAATGTCGCTGCCGGCCGCGCCGAGCGCGACGCGGATGCTCAGCTCGTGCGTCCGCAATGTCACGAGGTACGAGATGACGCTGTACACGCCGAGCGACGCGAGAAGCAGAGCGATCGCGCCGAACACGCCGACGAGGAGAAGCATGAAGCGCTGCTGGGCGAGGGACGTGCTTATGAGATCTTCAACGGTCGACATCCGGACGGGCAGGTCGGGGCGCAGCCGCTTCAACGCCCGGCGCATCTGGTTCACGACCGGAGCCGGCGTCGGCGTCGTCATCACGATGTTGAACATCGACGCGTAGCGAGGCCGCTGCCGGTAGTCCACGTAGACGGCGAGACTGGGGTTGGCGGCCAAGCTCTCTTCGCGCACGTCGCCGACGACGCCGACGATCGTGATCGGCGTCAGATCGCCGTCCATGTTTCCGAACTCGATCACCTTGCCGATCGGATCTTCATTCGGCCAGCGCGTCCTGACGAGCGCAGCGCTGACGAGGCCGACGTCCGGTGCTCCGGCGCGGTCACCATCGTCGAACATGCGGCCGCGCAGGAGCGGAATGTTCATCGCCTTGAAGTAGTCCGGGCTCACGACGCGGTAGTTCGCGTACCCCATCCGCGCCTTGTCACGGAACAGGCGTTCCATGTCGCTCATCGCAATCTTCTCATTGATGCTCGACAGGATGAGAAAGCCGCCGTCGCCGGCGTTGCCGGGTCCGAGCGGCATGACCGCCGTCCCGCCGGCCGCCGTGACGCCCGGCGTCGCGCGCGCCACGGCGAGCGCCGCGTCGTAGTACTGGAGCCGGCGCGCCTGCTCCTCCGGCGCGCCGCCCGCCGCATAGGCGAGCGTCGCGACGACGACGTCATGCGTGCGGTACCCTGGATCGACGCGCATCAACCCGATGAAGCTCCGGCCGAGAAGCGCGGCGCCGATGAGGAGGATGACGGTCATCGCCACCTGGACCATCACCAGGCTGCTGCGCACGCGACCGCTCGTCCCGCCGGCGCCCTGAGTTCGCTGCCCCTGCGACAGCGCGGCGCGCAGATCGCCGCGCGCACCGCGCCAGGCGGCGATCAGGCCGAGGGCGATCGCGGCGATCGCCGAAACGCCAATCGCGAACAGGAGCACGCGCCAATCGATCGAGACTCGTGCGGCGCTCGGAATGTTCGCCGGTTGCAGCACCGTCAACGCCTTCACACCGGCCCAGGCGAGGAGCAATCCGCCGGCGCCCCCGGCGCCGGCAAGGAGCGACGCCTCGATGAGCAGCTGCTGCACCAGCCGCGAACGGCCGGCGCCGATCGCCGCCCGAACGGCGAGCTCGTTCTCCCGCGCCGCCATTCGCGCCACGAGAAGGTTGACGACGTTCGCGCAGGCGATCAGCAGTAGAATCGCCGAGGCGCCGAGCAACAGAAAGAGCGTGCGCTCGACCGGCGCCGCGATCTCGTCCTGCGCCGAGATGACCGTCCCGTCGTGCGCGTCGATGTAATCAGCGAACCGCGCTTTCAGCTCGCGGAAGATCGACGTCACGTCCTGGCGGGCCTGCGCCAACGAAATGCCGTCGCGCAGACGCGCGATCGCCAGGTAATTGTGCCCCGTCCGGCTCTGATCGGTGATCGGCCCGAGCGGCACGACGACCTCGGTGCCTGCCGGAAATTCCATGTTCGGCGGCAGGACGCCGACGATCGTCACGGGATGCGAATCCGCCGACAGCGTCGCGCCGAGCGCGCTGCGCGCGCCGCCGTACTGCCGCTGCCAGAAGCCGTAGCTGATCACGGCGACGGTCGGCGCACCCGCCTCGAGCTCGTCCGGCTGGAAGAAGCGCCCCGCCGCCGGTTTGACGCCGAGCACGTCGAAGAAGCCGGGCGATGCCCAGGTCGTGACGGCGCGCACCGACTCGCCGTTGCTCACCAGCGCAGCCGTCCACTGATAGTACGCGGACATCGCCGAGAAGCTTCGATTGTACTTCTTTAAATCGAGATAGTTGGGCCCCGCGAGATGGACGTGCGGTCCGCCGGTCGTGACCTCCCAGAGCTGCACGATGCGATCGGATCGCGGATACGGCAGCGGCTTGAGCACGACCTGGCTCACGACGCTGAAGATCGCCGTCGTCGACGCGATGCCGAGGGCCAGTGTGACCGCCGCGATGCCGCTGAACGCCGGCGACTTGCGAACCTGCCGAACGGCGAACCGAAGATCTTGATACAGACTCTCGAGCCGCTCCGAGAAACGCATCCGTCGCATGTGAGCCGTCTCCATGGCTGTGCAGTACCTCCGCAGATCGTCCATGTCCCCGAAGCGCCGCAGCGCTTCGGCGTATGCCTCGTCGACCGGCAGGCCGGTCGCGGTCAACCGAGCTACGCGCTGCTCGACGTGAAAGCGGATCTCGTCGTCGAGCTCG